>JASJEH010000059.1 GCA_030064755.1 Methyloceanibacter sp.
CCATAACAGCGTGACGCCAGCTCGCCAGCCGTCTTGCGATTTGGAATTGGGGACCGAGGCAACCGCTCTCGGGTAGGCGGGGCGGGGCGCACGCAAGAGGAGCAACGTACCGGCAATCGCAAGTCCAATCACCGTGGCTAACGCCAGATGGCCTAGTCCCTCCGCGAGAGCCTCGCCGCTATTGGCAATCCCGGCGGCGACCAGCGTACCGGCAACGACAAATCCCTCCCTCCAGGCGGTGAAGCGCGTGCGCTCGTTATAGTGCGGGTTTGCTTCGGCGCCCCAGGCGGCGTACGGGACCGCCAGTGCCGTCCAGCCGATATAGAGTATTGCGCTAGATATCGCGAGGTAGCCAAGTCCTGCCGTCTCGGGCGGCCGGAATAGGAGCCAAATGCCGAGCCCGGTAAGCGGAAGGCCAACTGCGATCCAGGGCGCTCGCGGCCCGAAACGTCCGGGCGTGCGATCGCTTAGCCAGCCGATGACCGGATCGCTGGCGACATCGAGAAGCCGCATCCAAAACAGCACCGCTCCTACAGCAGCAAGGCCGAGCCCCAACTCTTCTGCGTAGAAGGTCGGCACAAACAGGTAGACCGGTAGCGTCCCTGCCGCCAAAGGCAGCCCCAACAGGCCATATGAGAAAAGATCTAGGCGGGATGCATGTTTGGCTCTGGATGTGGTGGTCATGCTTGGCAGTACGCTTTGAGGCGTTCGTTGGATTGTTTGATGCGAAGGGGCCAGAAGCGAATCAGTGTAGCGGGGTAGCGTTGAGGCAGCCGCGGGACGGAAGCAGCAACCGCAACTTCAATTCTCATATGCGGCTTTCGGAGATAGGCGAAAACTGCGATGTCCAGTGAGCGCGAAAAGGCTGACTCAGTTGCCCAGAACTCAATTCGACCAAGGGACAGCTCTGTACTTCATACTTTTGAGCTGACTGATCTACTTTTTGTCCGGTGTCGTACCCAAATTGGTAACGAGAGCCTTGCCGTCGGTCGCTTTGCATTGCGGTCTTGACCATTGGGTTTTGCTTGCAAGGTCTCAGAGTTCATCGCCGCCGCCGCGGCAGCCCTGTCCATGGAGAGCTATATGAAACAGTCAAAAATCTTCTCCCCGTTGGCCGTTGTCGTCGCGTTGGGGCTGTTGTGCTTCAGCCAAGCGGCCCAAGCCCACTGCCAGGTGCCTTGCGGCATCTTTGACGACAACGCTCGCGTCAAAGCGATGATGGAAGATGCGGCGACTATCGATAAGGCAACCGCCGAGATGGCTGAGCTTCAAGGCAAAACCGATCCTCAATCGGTAAACCAGATGGTTCGGTGGGTGATGAACAAAGAATCGCACGCCCAAAAGATCATCTCGACGATCTCCGACTACTTCTTGACCCAGCGGGTGAAGCCATCTCAGGAAGACTATGCAGAGCGCCTCGAGAAGCACCATGCGGTGATGATTGCCGCGATGAAGGCGAAGCAACACGCGGACAAGGAGCACGCGGAGGCGCTTATGGCAAAAGTCACCGCTCTCGCTCGTTACTATCCCGAGCACCAACACTAGCGTTTGCGTGCACGTATCGAGACCGCGCTAGAGCCCCCAGCCCGTGACGTCGATTGTTTGCCCTGTTACGCCTGCTGCCGCCGATGAGCAGAGGAACAACACGGTTTCGGCGATGTCCTCGCGCTTTGTCCAGTGCTTGGTATCCTTCGGCTTCATCGCCTCGATATTCGACGCCGTTTCAACCAGGCCGGGCCCTATGGCGTTGACGCGAATGCCGGCATCCCGTCCTTCCAGCGCAAGCGTGCGGGTCAGCGCCTCGACGCCGGCCTTGGCACAGTTGTAGGCGACCATGTTGGCCTGAGGACCGCCGGCGCGAGCGAAGTTTATGATCACACCGTCCCCAGATGCTCGCAGGTGCGGGAAAGCTGCGCGCGACATGAGGAATGCGGTCAGCAGATTGTTGTTGAGCTCAGCGGACCAGTCCTCCAGCGTGAACTCGACCGCAGGCTTGTAGCGGGTAAGTCCGCCAGCCAGATTGATAAGGACATCGATACGGCCGAACTCCTCGACGGTATCGCCGATCAGTGTGGCCACCTGGCTCTCGTCAGTGAGAGAGCCGGCCATCGCCAACACTGTCGCGCCAGCTGCGCGAAGCTCCTCGGCCCTTGCCTCCACCTTATCCTTACTGCGGGAACAAATAGCGAGTTTTGCGCCGTTCTCGGCAAGAACGCGCGCCACAGTCTGCCCGACTTGTCCGTCACCGCTCACACCTGTGACGACCGCCACTTTGTCTTCGAGAGTGATCTGCATGTTTCTTTACTCCGCTCCCTCGTCAGAATTAGAAGCTCAGCGATCGCGTGCCCTTCCTTCGGCCATCATCGTCTGAAGCCGCGGTCGAAATCTGAGGAATACGTCGTAAGCACGGTCCAAGAGCCAAAGCAACGGTCGTTTTCGGAATAGTCTTCCCAGAAGTCTAAATCCCGGTAGGGCGGCCCAAAGTTCGGCAAACGCTCGTCCACCAGAAACGATGTTGCCGTCGGGTTTCATTATATGAAACCGAGCAAGCGCTTGATCTCTAGACAGGCCCGTGGCGACGTTACCATCCGAACTGACGCTGACATCGGCCCATGAGATGTCTTCAGCACCCTGCCGGCGTCGATAGTAGCCGATCTCGCGGCGGCAAAGGGGGCAAGCTCCATCGTAGAAAACGGTGAGCTTCTTGTTTTCTGTCATGTGCTTCGGTCGCGGTGTTCTGATAGCTAATACGATACGTTCACACGTCTTGCGCGGATCTCTCGCCGTTTCTGCTTTGGGTTATGAGCGCGAACTCAAAGGCCTTGGTCGTCGCCTGGTCCCGGTGCCCTTCGGACAAGTAGCCGATGAAGCGCGGCGTGAAGGCCGCCACTGATATCGCAGTAAGGGCAACGATGAACGCAAGCGGCCAGCGGTAGGATGCAAAGAACCCGTGCAGCACGTCATTTCGCGGGGCAACGCGTGGATTCTCGATGGCCATTGTCGTTCCTCGCATCCGCAACTGCCATGGCCCGTTCCATGTGCTGCAAGCGACACCAGTTCTAGCCGCCAATGAAGACGAAGATGCGTTCTTATTGAAGCTTGCATAGGAGTGCTTGTTTCGGCCCGGGGGCAACCCATCGGTCGCCCCCCGAATGTGACGCGCTACTCGACGAGTTCAATATCCCCAGGTCGCCACGTCTTATCGAACCAAGCTTCGGTCGGGCTGTATAGACGCAAGATCGCGAAGAAGCCTTTGCCAGGCACCGTTTGGATCCAGTTGTCCTCGAATCCCTCGGGTGGCTCAGGACCAAAATACAGATCAATTGAGCCGTCCTCGTTGTACTTAACCTTGTCCTTGTGTTTCGCGCTGTTGTAGCTGGGGAACGGCTGGTCCGTCTGCAACTGCGAGCGCGTCTGCGGGTCGTAAAGCACGATGGAAGTGAACTGCTTTGCCGGCTGGTCCTTAGGCAGGTTCAGTTTGTAGGTCTTGCTGCCGTCCAGATAATCGCCGTTGGCATCAAGCGCGCCCCACGCATATTGAGAGCCCTTGCCAACCAGCTTCTTCGTCATGGCCGGCGTGTTGACCGTTGCGAAGTAGAAGAACTCAGTGCGTCCGTCGAGGTCGCGTCCTCCCTTGCCGTCCTCCCGGAGGAACTGATAGTTGCCGCCCGGGAATCCGATTTTCCAGTAACTGCCTTCGTAAAGGAAGTCGCCGGGGTTCCGCTCATACCAAAGAAGCGTGCGTGCGGTCGCATTGCCTACTTCCGCAGCCTTGATCAAGATGTTTTTCATGCGGAGATCTGGTTCGAACGGCTTGTCTTTCTCGATACCGACAGAGGCAAAAAGGCCGCGCAGCTCGGGGTCGAGCATCTCAACCGGTTCGCGCTGGATGACGGTGTTCAGTTCTTTGAAGAAGCTGAAGTCCGTCGAATGAATCGTGTTGTACGCCTCCTTCGATCTGTTCTCGAACTTCATCTCGGGGGGATTGTCTTTCTTAGCCAGCGGGTAGACTTTGATGCCCTCCCGGAACAGTTTGCTTGAGAAGTCGGGTTTTCCGTCCTTGAGAAAACCCCGAGCGATGTACCAGTTCACCCAGCTGGGCGACTTGGCAACGAAATAGGTTTCCCCATCAATTTCCGCTTCCATACCGCCCACGGGAGGATCGAGATCACCGTCGTAGTTTGGCGGCAGGATCAAATATTTGCCACCCTTACCGGCATCGGGTCCAGGCGGCCCAGTATCAACGACAAACCGGAAGAAGGCGTCGTTCACGGTGCCAGGTCCGGTTCCCGGAGGGACCTCGATAACAGTCGGCCCATCTTCTTCGAGGTCGAGAATGATGCTCAAATAGACCGTATCTGTATTACCAGTGAGAAACAGCGGGTTGCTGTCCATCAGATCGTCCATGATCACGGCGTGGTTCGACTGCGTCTTCCCATCCACGGCTTGACTGCGACGTATGGCCTCGAGTGATGCGGCTGGCATTCCGTTCAGGAACGTCTGTACACCGCGTATATAATCCAAATGGTTGTAGAGGGCTTCAGCAGTTGCTGCCGTCGGGATGCCATCGAAGAACTCGATGTCACCCACCCGCGTGGGGTATTTGTCCGGGGTCAGCAAACCCTCGGGGATCTTTGTGTTGTATCCGGGTGTCGGCTCTTCCGCCCACGCAGGCGAACCCATGAACGCTGCCGAGAGAAGCGCCGCCGCAAAAAAAGCTCTAAATGTCGTCATGTCGTCTCCCCTATGGCGCTTGACCAAGCCCTTAGGCGGCTCGGCTTTGCGCTGCCTGAAATTCGGAATCGTCACTGCGCAATGAGATCATCAAGAATACGAGGCAGATCGCCCAGATTACTCCCTTTAGTACAATCGAACTGACGTCCTCATGGGGATGATCGGGGCGAAAGGTCGTGTCCCGCAAAAAAGCCTCGAGATGGGCAAAGAAAGGTACGAACATCCCGCCAGTTGCATAGGCCCAGGCTACCGCCATGAGTTTTGGAGCCAAGGGTCGCCGGAGATACCAAAAGACCGCGGCCGATAAGAGTAGCGCGCCGCAAAGGTAGTCCTCGACCATGGTCGTTGCATTCACAGAGAGATAACTCAGTCCACGGCGGAGCGTTTCGCCGGCGATGAAGACAAAGGCCATAATCCAAGAAGCATAATATGTAGCTTTCATCGAGAACCTCTATTTCGTCCGCGTAGCAATCGTCAGCATGCGTCTCTGAGTCAAGTGAACAAACGTCAAGTGACGCGGTCAAGGGCGCCCCCACGTCGTCACGACGTGACATCGCGTCATGGAGTGTCCGTTAGGGGTTGCTAGCCGACATCAGGAGTCGGCTCAGCGACAACCGCTTTTCATCAGGATTCGTGGTTCTGGGCGGCACCATGCTGCTCAAGACGTGCAATGATGTCAGCAAGGCACCCAAGCGCGGCCTCGAAGTCGAAATCGCCGACGAGTTCGCTCAGATTGTCGACCTCCATGTCGGAAAGGCTCCCGTGGAGAGCTGGCTTTGCGTCGGCCAAGAAGTCGGCGGCTTCACCATCGTCGTTTTCGAGAAGGCCTTTCAGCTTTGTCAGCCGGTCGAGCGCTGTAGCGGGGTCGGAACGCGCCCCTGCTGGCTTGGGCACACCTCTATCCACCTCAGGCAATGCGGTCTCGATGGCATCCACGGCTCGCGCAAGATCGCTTGAGAGAGACGCGAGTGCTTCATCCACACCTTGGCCATCGCGTATGGCAGTTTCGGCCAAGGCAGCCGCCTCGGAAACAGCCATGGCACCCAGAGTGCCGGCCGCTCCCTTCAAAGAGTGTGCCGCGCGCTCTGCCGTCGCAGTATCGCCAGTCGATAGTGATGAGCGGATCTCCTCGACAACATTTGCCTGTTTCTGTGCGAAGCGACGCAACAGCGACTCATAGCGGCTCTTGTTTCCTCCCGTGCGTTTAAGTGCCGATACAACATCGACTTCAGCGATATCGAGTGGAGCGTCTGTGACGTGCGAGACCTCCGGTGCCTTGCCTGTCCGGTTCGTGCTTTGTTGGACCGGCTCGCTGCCGCCAGATTTGCGGACCCAGCGTACCAACGCACCCAAAAGATGCTCGGGGTCTATCGGCTTGGTGATATGATCGTTCATTCCCGCATTAAGACACCGTTCACGATCAGCAGCCATGGCCGCTGCCGTCATCGCGATAATGGGCAAGTCCCGGAACTGAGGGTCGGATCGGATTACCTTGGTCGCCTCCAGGCCATCCATGACGGGCATCTGCATGTCCATTAAGACGGCGTCGTACTCGTTCTCTTGGACCAGTCGGACAGCCTCGGCGCCATTCTCTGCCAAATCGACAAAGAGCTCGGCATCCTCAAGCTGCCCGATGGCCACCTCCTGATTGATCTCGTTGTCCTCGACCAACAAGATGCGTGACCCGCGGACCGAACTTGCGTCGAGATGCTTACCGGTTTCTTTCGCCTCGCTCGTCTCAACATCCGCGCCAAGCGCGTCGGCTGTGGTATCGAACAATATCGACGACGTAACCGGTTTGATCAGAACGTTTTCAAACCCGTTCTTCTCCGCCTGTCTCAGCACATCCTCGCGACCATAGGCGGTAACCATGACCAAGTGCGGCGCCTTGTTCGACTGGGCTGCCGCAAGAATTCGCTTGCCTGTTTCCACGCCATCAAGCCCCGGCATCTGCCAATCGACGAACGCGATGTCATAGAATCCTCCGCTGCTGGTGAGATGCTGCACCATCTCGATGGCCTCTTCGCCCGAGGGTGCTTCATCGACGCCAAAGCCCATATTCCCCAGCATACCCGCCAGCACATGCCGCGCGTGAGAGTTGTCGTCGATCACCAAAGCGCGACGGCCGCGAAGATCGGCCCGCAGCACACGCCGCCGAGGGGGTGCCGAAGCTTTCTCCAGGCACGCGGTGAAGCGGAAAGTGCTCCCTTTTCCGGGTTCGCTGGTGGCACCGACATCGCCGCCCATGAGTTCCGCCAACCGTTTGGAGATCGCTAAGCCAAGACCTGTGCCGCCAAACTTCCGCGTGGTCGACGTGTCCGCCTGCTCGAAGGCTTGAAACAAGCGACCGATTTGTTCTTGGCTCAGACCGATTCCGGTATCCCGGACCGAGAAGGCAATGCGCTGGCTGTTTGTTCTGTCCTCCAACAATTCGGCCGCGACGACGACCTCACCCTTTTCGGTGAATTTGACGGCGTTGTTGCAGAAATTAATCAGGATCTGTCCAAGCCGCAGCGGATCGCCTTTGAGGTGTCTTGAGACCGACGGATCGATGTCAAAAATGAGCTCCAGCCCCTTTGCCGACGCCTTCTCTGAAATTAGGTTGCCGACATTTTCGAGCACGTTGTCCAGATCGAAGTCGATCGATTCCACTTCCAGCTTGCCCGCCTCGACCTTCGAGAAATCCAGAATGTCGTTGAGAATGCCAAGCAGGTGTTCGCCGGAGCTCTTGATCTTGGCGACATAGTCGCGTTGCCTCGGTTGCAGATCAGTCTTGAGCGCGAGGTGAGATAGGCCGATCACGGCATTCATCGGGGTGCGGATCTCGTGGCTCATGTTCGCGAGGAACGAGCTCTTGGCCTCGCTTGCCTCCTGCGCTGCTTCGGCGGCTTTTTGTAGCTCGACCTTGGCTTGCTGCAATGCCTGTTCGGCCTTCTTCCGCGTGTCGACGTTGTTCCACGAGCCGACCACCTCGCTGGGCTCGTTGTCCTTCCCCGGATCTCTAATCAAATGCTGCTCATCGCTTACCCAGCAGTACGAGCCATCCTTTTTGCGAAAGCGGTACTCGGATACATTCTGCCCTGACTCAAAGAGCGCATTCTGCTGTGTTTCTACCCTGGGGTAATCATCTGGGTGAACGTGTTCGCGCCAGAAGGATGCATCCTCCATGTACTCTTTTACGTCGTAGCCAAGCATTGCACCGATGTTCTCGGATACGAATGTTGGCGCAAAATCTCCGTGCGCCTTGAAGCTATAGATGACCGCCGGGGAGTGTTTGAGAAGTGTCGAGATGCGGCCTCGGGCCGTTTGCTCGGCCTGTTCCGCGACTTCCCGCTGCTTGCTGTCGGCGAGCTCGCTCAGCATCTGATTGAAAGACGCCGCAAGCTGTCCGATCTCGTCTTTGCCCTCATAATCTATGCGCTGGCTATAGTCTGAGGTCTCACCGACTTTCTCGGCAATCGACTGCAACCTTGTCAGTGGGCCGACGATATGGTGGTAGGTCAGAAACGCCAACAGAATACTCAAGGCAGCAAGGCCGCCCGTGATCAGAAGGCTCACGAGGAGTTCGTGGCGGAGCGTATCGACACGCGCTTTCAGGAGACTCTCTAAAGCGGACTGGTTGCTGGTCCAGGCGCCGAGCGCGCTGTAAACAACTTCTCTGTATCGTTGGTCATCGATTTCCTCGTTCCAACCCGCAGGGTCCTTCACGCTCTTCGTCAAGTAATCGACGTAGCGGGATGCGCCGTTCAGCATACGTTCCATGTTTCGCTTGAGGTCCGGCGGCAGCGGTTTGCCTTCGCTCGCCTCATAGGCCGAATCAAGGTTTTTCTCGATTTGCTCGACGGTCGACCGAGTCATGCCCGCCAGCTTCAGAAGCTCGGCCGACTCCTCCAGTGTTGGTTGATACGCAGTTGCATCAGCCAGAGCGTGCGCTTCGCCAATCTGGCCTAACAATCTCGGAATCTGCCTGACGGCCGTATCTTGGAGATAGTAGGTATCGAGATCCGGATCGAGTGCGAGGTTTGAGGCGTCGCCCACTTGCGTCGTCAGACTCTGCGCACGTTCAAGAACACCTTGCATAAGCTTGGCGCGGTTCTCTTCGCCGCCTTCACCGGACCAAATCTGCTTGAGTGACTCGCTGAGCGATCGCACGTAGGGCTCTGTGCCCAGATCGGTGCCGCCGAGTGATTTGCGTGAAGTCGGGGATGCATTTACGTCGCGCTCTGCTGAAGAAAGCGTCGCCAAAGAATCCTTGAGCGATCTCTCCGTACTACCGGCGCTTACAGAAGCCGGTGTTGTCAGGACGATGCTGTATAAGTTCCTTATCTTCTCTAGATACGAGACCCCCACGAGTTCCTTTTGTGAGAACTCGATGGCACGCTGCTTCTCGACAACGAGTGTGTAGATCGCGACCAAAATTGCGACAACGAAGGCGCCCGTGAGAAGCGATAGCTTTGTGCTGGTTTTTAGGTCTTTGAACATTGTCCGCTAGACATTCGCGTTCGCAGCTTGGCCCTAGGACGCGACCTTATCTTTGTTTCGCAGTATCTGTTCGGCATCGAGGCTGTGAATGGGCACGGCGCCTTTGCCTTTTACATCCAGTTCACCGAGTTTCTCGGCTTCAAAGCGCGACGAGACGAGGTCCCACACGTGTCCTGTCACAGCCACGGTACCCGGCTTTGATTTCTCGAGCATGCGGGCCGCAACGTTGACGGTATCTCCCCATATGTCGAACTGATAGCGTTCCTGCCCAACGATGCCAGCGACCACCGGTCCTGCGTTGACGCCGACACGCACATCCCACCCCAAGTCGGCGTCGATCAGGGTCGACGCCATCTCGAGCCCGCAATGTACCGCCGAGCCCACAGGGTCTTCGATCTCTTGAAGGAGCCCCGCGACCGCCATGAACCCATCGCCGATCGTTTTGATCTTCTCCAGCCCGTTTTGCGCCGTTATGCGCTCGAAGATCACGAATAGAGCGTCGAGCCGCGACACAACATCCTCGGGCTCGTTCTTGTCGCAGTAGGCTGTGAAGTTAGTCACATCGCAGAAGAGCACCGCAACGTTTTCGTGCCGTTTTGGGATCACGGTGCCATAACTGCGAATCTCTTCAGCCGCTTTTCGGGGGAGCAAGGCGTGCAGGAGCTGATCGGCTTCGTTGTGGGCTTCGCGAGCCTCTGAAAGTGCCTCCTGCAATGCAAGCTGAGTCTTCACCCGTGCGAGGACGATGGGCCCTGAGAACGGCTTGTGAATGTAGTCGATTCCGCCGACTTCGAATCCCTTCTCTTCGTCGACGGCGTCCGTCTTGGCGGTGAGGAACATCACCGGAATCTCAGCCGTCTCTGGATTGGCCTTCAGCCTTCGGCAGACTTCATAGCCATCCATACCCGGCATCATCACGTCGAGCAAAATGAGGTCAGGCTTCTCGGCTCCGTTTGCGATTGCGAGAGCCTTTTCGCCATTCGTGGCAACCTTGGTCTTGTATTTTTCTTTTAGGAGGCCGGAAATCACAGCGACGTTGGTCGGTGTGTCGTCAACGATCAGAACCAGGTTGCGATCAACAGTAGACACGGCTCTCCCCGCATACGGCTTTCAGCCGTTTGAGTTATCTCCAACGTATACGTAACAGGCCCTTTAACCTAGCATGTAACTCGAGACAGATTCAGGCGGGTTAAGTGTCTGACCCAGACCGTCGTCTGACGTTCGACATTGATGCATTCATAAGTTGGAGTAGACAAATGAGAATCCCAACCAGCTGGCTTGCTGCACGCTGCCGCACGGCCTTCGCAACTGCGTTCGTTGCAGTTGTTTACTTCGGGTCCGTAGCGCTGGCGGCGGAAGGCTCTGAGAACGGTGGCAGTTGTATCGAGGACGCCATGATTGTGTTCGACGCCTCGGGTTCAATGGCCGGAAACCAGGGGCCAGGAATCGCATCCTCACCCCCGCGTATCGACGAGGTGCGATCGGCTTTGTCAAAGGTCCTGCCGAGCGCCGCGCGGTACCGCCGCATCGGACTGGTGACCTATGGTCCAGGGCCGGAGGAGCAGTGCAACGTTAAGCTGAATTTTCCTCCCGCGAGAAATGCGACGTCCCGTATCCTGGATACGGTCAACGAGATGGTGCCAGCTGGAGACACACCGCTTACGGCTGCCGTATGGAAAGCAGCCAATGCTCTCGATTATCAAAGTAGACCGGGCGTTATCGTTGTCGTGACGGACGGCGAAGAGACCTGCGGTGGGGCGCCGTGCCAACTCGCCGAAGACCTGCGCGCTGAAGCTGCAGGGCTGACGATCCATGTGATCGCCTCGCGCTACCATAGTTTTTCATGGAGAGGCGCTAACCATGCAACGGAACTGGGATGTCTGGCCGAGGCTAGTGGCGGCGTATACGTAAAGGCCAACTCCGAGGACGAGCTCATAGCCGCACTGAGGGAGACGCTTGATTGTCCTCGTCTGTCGAAGCGCGTCACCACCCAGGGCCGGTGAAGCGAGAAACATCAGATGTGCACTGAGTGCAACCTGTCAACGAAGTGCGTGTGTTCAGTTGCTTAGAACTCCGGGGGAGGCGCGTAGCGCAAGCCGTGCTTATTGAAGATCTCTTCAATCTTCCCGTCATTGACCGCAGACACGAGAATGTCGTCGATGGCGTAGCTAAGCGGTCGCCAGTTGTGGCGAACTGCTACGCCAAGCGGCCATGAGTCTCGGGCAAGGCCCGGTAGGGGCGGGGTATGTATGGCTAGTCCATCTGACAGCCCGTTTTCGAGCTCGCCGATAGGCCCCATGACTGCTGGAACGTTGCCAGCGCGTAGCTCCTCCATCGCCTCTGTGTAGTCAGGATACCGCCGGACATTTGGCTGCACTTGGCCCCTGGCGAGCCCTGACAGGTAGAAGTCGGAGATTGTGTCGTTCTCGACGCCAACCAGGTCATAGCGGAAGTAGGCGGGAGACGGACCGCCATCGGGGTACTTGGCCTTGTCGTATGCGATCCCGATTCTCTCGGTGAAATAGGCTCCATTCAGCACGACTTGCTCGTTACGGCATGCCAAGATGCGGTCGTCAGGAACGTGCAGCATTACATTGGCCACGGGTCCGCCCACTACGGGACCGCGCCAGACATTGTTTCGCAAATCGGCGTCAACGTTTTCGTCTGCTGAACGAACAAGGAAGCGCGCCTCAACGCCCAGCTCATCAGCGATCAGCCGGCCTACGTCGATGTCCACGCCCTTGAGTTTGCCACCCTCAGAATATGAGTAGGGCGGGTAGTCCTCGTAAACGGCAACAACAATCCAACCTCTTTCGACGATGTCGTCGAGGCTTTGCCCGATAATGTCACGGCCCACATTCTGAGGCTTCTGCTTCGCCCCAATCCCGGACGGCACATCTGGGCAGTTTTGTGCAACGGCAGGCTGAGCGGTTGTCAACAGAGCCAGAAAAGCCAGTAGAAAGATCATTTCGCCGCAGGCAGCCCAATCGTGAGGATCTCCGCGGCGGCCGCGACTCCAGAATTGCTCCCGTCCAAGGCGGCCGCGGCGCGTCTCGGCGCGGAATCCGCCTTTGGTGCTCCGGATGCTGTCTCCAACTTCCCTGCAATCTCCACAAGGCTTGCCTTCACGGTGGTGAGCTGCTCCGCATTGCCTTCTGCGGGTTTCCCCGACTCCACCAGCTCGGTTAAGGTGTCGCGGTGCCCTTGAAGCGTTTCCAAATGCGGCTCCATCGCATCCTCGCCGGGCCGCGTCTCCGTATACGTTCTAATCGCCCAAGCGGCTTCCTGACCCAGCAATTCGCCGAACGCAGGCATCTTCGTTATGCCATTCTGGGTGTAGCCGTTTCGATACCGCTCAAGGTACCACTCGTCGCCAGAACTGTCGGCCTCAAGCTTCCGCAAGTCAGGCGCCAAACCGCCAGAAACCGCACCGAGGCCATGGCATCGGGCACAATTCTGATTGTACGCGGATGAGCCCACTTCGAGCGCCGCTTCCCAGTATTCGCCATCAGGGTCACGCCAGGGATTCTCCTCCAGCCATTCCTCGCCAAGTTCAGGTAGATCCGAAGTGTCGACGGCTTGAGGCGTCACGTCGCCATGAGCTCGGAGCTCTATCGTTGCCAGAGACCAGACAACTGCAGCGACAGATGCAAGCAAGCCGAGCGGCAACAAATTCCTAGGCGTAATCATAAGCAACCTCCCGAGTGTCCCGAAAACTCTTCATGGCATTTTTGCTTGTTCTACCAGAACGGTTTGCCGGACAGGAAGCCTGAGTTTGCTCAAACTGTACTAAAGTCCAAGAGATGATGGCCGCTCATGTGCGATCAATTCCGGTGTCGGCAAGTTTGGAAGTCTAGATGCCCGGAAGTTCAAAAAGTGAGCCTGAGAGCTTGAAGCACGTTGTCTCGTTGCTGCGGCGTTGGCCCACGACGATCGCTTGTTTCGGACTAGCGTTGCTATTGGCCTCAGACCAATCTGCAGCCAGCGCAGATCTGGAAGTGACCATCGGGTACTTGGAGCGCGTCCAACCACCCGTACCTGTTCTCTCCAACCTTGAGACGACACCGGCGGATCAGGGCCTCGCCGGAGCAGAACTCGGCGTGGCCGACAACAACAAGACGGGCAAGTTCCTTGGGCAAACGTTCATGCTGAAGAAACGCGTCGTCGACCACGATGAAGACCTGCTCGGCGCCGCGCGCGAATTGCTCGGGCGTACGAAGCTCCTGCTGCTCGATATGACCTCCGAGGACTTACTCGCGGTCGCCGATCTGCCTGAAGCAAAAGGCGCACTGCTGATCAACATATCGGAAGGCGACGTTTCTCTTCGCGACAAGTCTTGCCGCAAGAACCTTCTGCATACGATCCCTTCGCGTGCGATGCTGGCCGATGCGCTTTCGCAGTTCGCGGTCCAAAAAAAGTGGACACGATGGGCTCTTGTCGAAGGCCCCGAACCCGAAGACAAGGCGTTTGCTGAAGCACTCGATAAGAGCACAGAGAAGTTCGATATCGATATTCGTGGCCGAAAGGTCTGGGGCTTTGGTGCGGACATGCGTCGCAATGCGGCCCAGGAAGTGCCGTTGTTCGTTCAGAGTTTTCCCGAGCACGATCTGCTCGTTGTCACTGACGAGCGTGGCGATTTTGGCCGCTACCTGCTGTACAACGGTTGGATCCCGCGTCCCGTTGCCGGATCAGAGGGCCTGAGGCCCGACGCGTGGAGCGGCGCGGTCGAACAGCATGGCGCAGCACAATTGCAACGTCGATTCAAGAGCGCGTCTGGTCGCTCGATGCGTGCGATCGACTACGCGGCATGGGCCGCGGTGCGCGCCATTGGCGAGGCAGTAACGCAGACGAAGTCGAACGACCCAGTCGCGCTGCGTGCTTACATCTTATCGGATGACTTCGAGCTCGCGGGTTACAAAGGCCGTAAGCTGAGTTTTCGGCCGTGGAACGGGCAATTGCGTCAGCCCATTCCGCTCACGCACCCAAGGGCTGTTGTGGCTCAGGCGCCCCTTGAGGGTTTCCTGCATCAACTGAATGAAATGGACACGTTGGGCATAGACCGAGCGGAGTCACGCTGCACCAGCTTCTGAGGAGGACAACGTGCATCTACTGCAATACTGCCGGCCTGTCGCGACTGCATTTGTGTTGAGCCTGGCTTCATCGGGGGCCCTTGCCGAGGGCGAGATATGGGTGTCCAACGAGAAGGACAACACGATCAGCATTATCGATGAGCAGTCTCTCGATGTGGTTCGGACGATCGACGTCGGTGAAAGGCCACGCGGCATTACTTTCTCGCAGGATCATTCCGTCTTGTATCTATGCGCCTCTGATAGCGACACGGTCCAAGTGATCGATCCGGAGTCTGGCGAGGTGCTGAATGAACTCCCATCGGGCGAGGATCCCGAGCAGTTCATTCTGCATCCTGACGACCGCCATTTGTACATCGCAAACGAGGACGATGCGATTACAACCGTGGTCGATGTGGAAAGCCGCAAGGTCGTGGCGCAGATCGATGTGGGTGTCGAGCCGGAGGGCATGGCTGTGTCCCCCGATGGCAAGATTGTCATCACCACATCCGAGTCCTCGAACATGGCTCATTGGATCGATACGGAAACACATGAAATCATTGCGAATACACTTGTGGACCAGAGGCCGCGCCATGCGAGCTTTACCGCCGATGGGTCCGAGCTATGGGTCAGCTCTGAGATTGGCGGCACGGTCACCGTCTTCGATGTAGAGTCGCAGTCGGAGAAAGCCAAGATAGGTTTTGAGATCAAGGGTGTTCGTCCTGATCGCATTCAGCCGGTTGGCTTCGAACTGACGTCGGACGGGAAGTACGCGTTTGTTGCGCTGGGCCCGGCCAACCATATCGCCGTGGTGGACCAGCAAACTTATGAGGTGCTCGACTATATCCTGGTGGGCCGGCGCGTCTGGCACATGACGTTTAATGGCGACGAGAGTCTGCTCTTCACTACGAATGGGGTGTCTGGCGACGTCACCGTTATCGATGTCGCGAAGCTGGAGCCGACAAAAACGATCAAGGTGGGCCGGTTTCCCTGGGGCGCAGCCTATCGTCCCAGTCGGTAGGGTTGTGCTCTCGGCATGATCGCAAGTGTCAAAAAAGCCGACTAGGTGTTGCGCACCGGTATTGCGGTTTCACTCGACCGTTCCCGGCCTTTCGGCTCCTGCCACGCTTTGGGCGCAGTCGCAACTGTCATTCCTATGGAACTTACGCGCCCTTCCTATTGAACGTGAGGGCCGGCACAGGCATTTGCGATAAAAAACGCAAAGAAGTCGGTCCTGTTAGCACCTAAGTACAATATGCCGCAGCCGCGACACTTAGATAATCGCTCACTCCAGGATCCCTGCGTCAATGCCGACACAGGGCACATATGGGAGGAAATAATGCGAAGAGTTGTTGCAGCGGCGCTGCTCACCGTGTTTGCAGGTAGCACCGCGCATGCGGACGTCACCGAGGCCGACCTGGCCAACGACGCGGAGAATACCACAAGTGTCTTGACCAACGGAATGGGGCGTCACCTTCAACGCTACTCTCCGCTGGACACCATCAACAAAAACAACGTCAAGAACCTCGTTCCGGCTTGGGCTTTCTCTCTGGGTGGTGAGAAGCAGAAAGGTCAGGAAACACAGCCGATTGTTGACGACGGCGTGATGTACATAACCGGTTCCTATTCGCGGCTCTATGCCATCGACGCCAAAACAGGCAAGGAAATCTGGCAGTACGATGCGCGTTTGCCCGAAGGCATCCTGCCTTGCTGTGACGTCGTGAACCGTGGTGCAGCCGTCTATGGCGACAAGATTTACTTCGGTACCTTGGACGCAAAGATCGTGGCGCTCGACAAGAAGACCGGCGATGTCGTTTGGAGCAAGAAGATCGCCAACTTTAAGGATGGGTACTCCTATACTGCGGCCCCAATGATCGTTGATGGTCTCGTCATCACCGGCAATTCGGGCGGCGAGTTTGGCATCTTGGGCGAAGTGCAGGCGCGAGACGCCGAGACCGGTGAGCTGGTTTGGACCCGGCCAATGATTGAAGGCCACATGGGGACTTACAAAGGTAAGGAATCCACCATGACCGGCAAACTCAATGCGACTTGGCCTGGTGATTTGTGGAAGACCGGCGGTGGTGCGCCTTGGCTGGGCGGCTCCTACGACAAGGAAACCGACACGATCGTGTTCGGCGCCGGGAACCCTGCTCCTTGGAACAGCTGGCTGCGTGGCGCGGGCAATCCGAAAGGCACCGAGGGTGATAATCTCTATGCGGCGAGCCGCGTGGCGATGGATCCGAAGACCGGTGAAATCAAGTGGCACTTCCAGACCACGCCCCGTGAAGGCTGGGACTTCGATGGCGTGAACGAAGTGGTTGCCTACACCGATCGTGATGGCAACAAGCGCTGGGCTACGGCTGACCGCAATGGCTTCTTCTACGTTTTGAATCGCGAAGACGGCAAGTTCGTCAACGCATTCCCATTCGTGAAGAACATCTCTTGGGCCAGCGGAATTGATGAAAACGGCCGGCCAAAGTTCATCGAGGACAACCGTCCTGGCGATCCCAGCAAAGCGGCTGATGGCAAGAAAGGCGAGGTGATCTTCGCCGTGCCTTCGTTCCTCGGCGGCAAGAACTGGCAGCCGATGTCGTTCTCCCAGAAGACCGGAAACTTCTATGTTCCTTCAAACGAATGGGGCATGGATATCTGGAACGAGCCTGTCACCTACAAGAAGGGTGCGGCCTATCTCGGCTCTGGCTTTACCATCAAGCCGATCTTCGAGGACTACATCGGTTCTCTGAAGGCCGTCGATCCGGACTCGGGCGAAATCAAGTGGGAGTACAAGAACAGTGCTCCGCTCTGGGCCGGCGTTATGACGACGGCTGGCGGCCTTGTATTCACTGGCACGCCTGAAGGCGAGTTCATTGCCTTTGATGACGAGACTGGCGAGAAGCTCTGGTCGTTCCAAACGGGCTCCGGCATCGTCGGTCAGCCCATAACCTGGGAGCAGGACGGTGAGCAGTACGTCACCGTGATCTCGGGTTGGGGTGGCGCGGTTCCGCTCTGGGGCGGTGAAGTTGCCAAGAAGGTTGAGTACCTCAACCAAGGTGGCACACTTTGGACGTTCCGTGTTCCGAAGGAACTGGCTTCAGCGAACTAAAGACTTTACCCTAGCGAAGACTGAGGAGAAGCGTCGGCGGCTTTGCCGGCGCTTCTTCTTTTTTGTACTACAGGATGTTGCGCCTTAGAGCGCTTGGCTCTCGCCCTGACCTATATAGGGGAGAAGCCTGTCCTCGAGACCCGGATAAAGGTGCGCAACTGACCGCTCTAGTTCTTCCCGTGCGAGGGCAACTGACGCAAAACGCTCCGGGATCGGAACGCTCATCGCCTCGGTCATATCCAAGCCGTTGTTTAGGGCCTGTTCCAACGTCTTCGATAACCATGAGAGGTAGTCACGCGTTTGGTTTATCGCGCGCTCCTCACTGTCGGGCTCTCCATGCCCCGGGATCAGCAGCTTGTGCGGAACCTGGGAGAGGGCAACCAGGGATTCTTGCCAATCCGAAAGGCTCGCGTGCGGCGTCGTCGCGGCACGGTCGAGGAAGGCCAAATCGCCTGCAAACAAGATGCCTGTGCTCTTGTCGAGGATGATAAGGTCGGAACTCGTATGTCCCTTCAGCTCAATAAGCTCGAAGCGATGATCGCCGAACTTCTCTTCGCCATCCGCGACCACCACGCCCGGGGTGACAGCATGGGTGCCGCGCATCCAATCCCCCAACAACCGATACAGATTCTCGGCGAGCATCTCTCCCTCGGAACTGATGTTCTTGGTGACCTGCTCGGTCGATGCAATGACGCCGGGATCGAAGGCTTGGTTTCCGAGGAAATGGTCGGGATGATGATGGGTGTTGTAGACGCGGACAATGTCCTTGCCGGTGGTCCGCTCGACGAGCTGCCGCAGGGCCAAGCCGTATCGCTTTGACGAACCGGTGTCGATGACGACCGCGCCGTCCTTCGTATCGATGAAGGCGACATTTACGATGTCGCCGCCATTGGCCATGGTGAAGTACTCGCGCTTCCCAATCACAACATACGTGCCCGGGGCAACTTCACGCGCGCTCAAAGCATAGCTGAGTTGCGCCGCGAGCGCCGCCTCGATGTGCGGAAAAGCAAGCGCGCAAAGGCCTCCGAGCAGCGTATCTCGCCTAGTGAGCATGTTCAGCGGCTTTGTCTCAGTTAGTGAAAGAGCGCCGGGCTGGACGTGGCATTGGGTGCAGGCACTTTGACATTTACCAAATTGCCGTCCGTATCGCGTCCCTGAAGCTGCAGATACTCCGCATTCATCGCAAGGTGTGGCTTCAACGTGAACGTGGGGTGCTCCGATACGGGCTGACGTATGTCAAGCCGCGCGAGAACCTTCTGGTCCGGCGACTTGACCTCAAGTCTGCTCATGAAAAACGCGGGAATACCGTCGGCGAGGCCAGTGTCCATAGGATGACGGATTTTTAGTCTCAGCCGCGCATCTGGGGCATCCGCATACCGCCAGATCTTCGCCCTAACTTTAGTGAGGTGGCTGACCCAGTCGTCTTGGCCGCGTGACAGTGCAGGTGCCGTACATCCGCCGCCCGCGGCGTCGACGAGTACGCTGCCAACATGCCAGGTTCCGTCTTCGGTGAGGACCGCAGCTCTAACTGGGGTCGCCTGCTCCACTTTTACTCGGAAGGAGATGTAGGGGGCCGCGTCGACGGGTTCATAAGTGAGTACGTGGTGTATGGGATTAAAGTCCGTCACAACGACGATTTTCTCGACAGGGCCAACCTTGGTGGCGTCAACTGTCACAGGGACTTCCATCTGGTTCTCGGCAACGGATGGAGCGACCACCGAGACCGCATCATCGAAGACTATTTTGCCTTCGCTGACGCTCTCAAGAATTCCCGCCATCGACGACCACATGACCGACTTCAGCGGATCGTCTTGGGATTCGGCTCGCGCCGCGCCAGGTAGCAGCAAGGCCGCGGCGACGACAGTTGCAATAATGGTTTTCATCGACAAATC
>JASJEH010000079.1 GCA_030064755.1 Methyloceanibacter sp.
TCCTTGCTTGTGGCAGCCTTGACGGCGACCTCCGGCAGTTCGTCGCCTACTTTGAGCGGCTCCACACCGCCCGCAGTCAGGACATTCATGCATTCTTTTGGCAGCTCTTTGAGCTTGCCGCGCTCCCTCCGGTCGGAAACGCTAGGTCGGCGCCGGATTGGATCCAACGGACTAAAGCCGTTATCTGTCGCCCATTTGGCGGAGATCTTCAGCTTCTTGTCCCAGTACTTGAAGTCCTTTTCGGTGCAGCCATGATCGCTCGATACAGGCGCCTGACTTGCGCAGCCTGCCATTCCCGGAGGACAGTTCAGCCGAACGTGGAAGTGGTAATGATGATTCCACCAAGGGCGCACCTTCGAAAGCCAGGACTTGTTCTTGCCGGCCACATCCGCCCGCTCACACAGTGCCTTCTTGATGGCGGGGTGAACGAAAATGCGCCCCACCTGCCGGTAAGAAGCCGCCCGTCGGATAAGTTTGATCTGTAAGTCGGTGAAGACCTCCGGGTCGACGGTGAAGGGGTCCTTCAACATGGACACAGCCGTCATCTCCTCACGCTCCTCAGGCGTCAGCAGGCGGTCGGGCATTGGTGTTAGCCAAATGTCTGCATCGAGCCCGATTTGGTGGCTCGTGTGGCCGGTAATCATCGGCCCGCCGCGGGGCTGCGAGAGATCGCCGACAAGAAGCCCAGGCCAGCCATCCAATGCGTGCGCGTCGCTGGCGAGCCGCTCCATGTAGTCGATTAGCTGCGGCGCGCCCCAGTTCCGGTTTCTCGACACACGCATCACCTGCCAGTCGGGTCCATTGATCGGTAGCGATACGCCGCCAGCGAGACAGCCTTTCGCATAACCGCCAATCGCCCGTGCAGCGAGGGGCGCGGGTTCGGCGATCGACCCGAACACATCATTGGCTGGGGCGAGTTTTGCAGCGGGGATGTTCTTAGGAGGTTCGGGACGGCGGAGCGGCAGCTCCATGGGGAGGTCCGTCTGGGCAGCGAGGTCTTCGCCGTCGGCAGCCCCGTCACGCGGTTCAGCCTCGGTCAGCGTCGTGTCCTGCTCGGATGTCTCGGCGTCAGGCGGGGCGACGTGCTGAGGCCGCACGGTCGCTTGCGGCGCGGCCACCTGGGCCGCCGCGAGACCGGTCATCAGAACTAAAGCTGGTAGGCCGATGATCAGCCTACGCATTGTCCCCCAGCCACATGAAGTGTGCCCCGCTAGCCGACGACAAAGAGTTTGTGAGCTTAACACAAACAAGACCAATAGTAGGAGCCCCTTAAGCTTATAGAATCGTTATGGCATTTGGGCTGCGCGCCATTTTGGGCGTCATTCAGGAGATATTCAGCCCATATCCCTAGGCTGCGAAATGGCCCTAAACTCGTTTGCGTCGTGGGCCAGGAGGCCTGCGCGCGTCCGCGCTGCCGATCCTGAGAAAAAGTTGAGTGACGGAGGAGATACAGCAAATGCGACGTTTCTTGGTCCTGATCGTGATTTTGGCTGCAGCTGCAGGCCTGCCGGGTACAGCCTTTGCGGGCGTGGTGGCGCAGATCGACCTCTCAAGTCAGCGTATGCATGTCTTTGTGAACGGCAAGCCCACCTATACGTGGAAGGTCTCCACCGCGCGCCCTGGTTATCGGACACCAATTGGTACGTACAAGCCCTACAACCTCGTCAGGTTTCATCGGTCGACGATCTACCACGGCTCACCCATGCCCCATTCCATCTTCTTCAAGGGCGGCTACGCGATCCATGGTTCGTATGAGACGAAGCATTTGGGGCGCCCCGCCTCGCACGGCTGCGTGCGGTTGCACCCGTCCAACGCCGCCCGCCTCTACGGACTCGTGCAGAAGCACGGCAAGAGCAACACCACAATTCGGATTACGCGCTAGCCAACGCTCGCGCGGCCCGTGAAAATTGTGCGAAGCGCTTGACCGCACGCGTCGCGCGCGGGACGCTTCGGGGGTAACAAGAACGGAAACGGGGGACTGTATGTCGGACTGCAGTGATCGCTCAAACGTATCGCGCCGCGCAGTGGTAGCGGGGGCGGGCTCATTGCTCGCGGCTGGCCTGCTGCCGGGCAGTGGCGTGCAGGCGGAGGACGCACGTAGTGAGGACAAGACCCCGCCGCCAAATGCCATCCCGCCTGCCGAAGCATTGGAGCGTCTGAAGGCGGGGAATGACCGGTACGTTGCTGGCGCCAGCGAAAATACTGATTTTTCTGTGGAGCGGATCGCACGCATCGATTCGCAGTCCCCCATCGCCGGAGTGCTTTATTCCGCCGGAAGTCCGTTGCCGCCCGAGATCATTTTCGATCAAGCGCCGGGCGAGCTCTTCGTATCGAGCAATGCTGGCAATGTTGTTAGCACCTACGAGCTGGCGACATTCGAGTTTGCCGTGACGAGCTTCGGCATCCCGCTGATCTTCGTCATGGGGCTTTCGAATAGCAGCGCGGTTCTGACTGCTCTAGGCGCGACCGTCCAGCGCAAGGAGCTTCCCGGCAATCAACAGGAACTCGTGAAAGAGATGTCACCAGCGGTGATCGCTGCCCACGGCAGACACGCCAGCGACCCGCTCGCGGAGACGATCAAGCAGAATGTGCGTCTCGGCATGAAGCGGTTGAAGAAGGAGTCCGAAATCATCGGCAATGCAGTCTTGGCGGGGAAACTTAAGATCGCGGGCGGGGTCTACGACAGCAAGACGGGCAGAGTGAATCTGCTCTAGCGGGGACCGCCATGGAAGACGTGCTTGAACGCTGGAAGTCGGAAAAGGCTGCGGCCTACCTCGCGAGCGCGGTCGCCGCGAACGAGCGGGATCCCAAGCGCGCCCAGCTCTTTCGCAAAATGGCCAACGCTGCGGATGAGCAAGCAGAAATTCTTGCGAAGGATCTGCATCCGAGGCCCCGGTTCAGTCCGAGCGTTCGAACCCGGGTCCTGAGCGGGCTTCTAGGCGTTCTGTCGCCCAGCATGCTGCGCGGCGCCCTGTCCGCGCACAAAGTGCGTGGTGTCTCCGTCTACCGGAGCAAATCGTTCGATTCCGATACCGGCATCAAGAAGACGAGCACGCCGGGTCACCCTTGGCCAACGTCGACGGATGATATCGGTCGGAGGCACAAGACCGTCGACAATAGCGGGACCCTTCGTGCGGGTGTCTTTGGCGTCAATGACGGGCTCGTGTCCAACACGTGCCTCGTCATGGGCGTTGCCGGCGCCGGCGTTGGCTCTAGCGAAATCCTTCTTACCGGCGTCGCCGGTCTTTTGGCGGGCGCGTTCTCTATGGCCGCTGGCGAATTCATCTCGATGCTCTCGCAGAAGGAAATGTTCGAGCATCAGATTGCGCAGGAAAGGGAAGAACTCGAGCGCTACCCGGACGAGGAAGCCGAAGAACTCGCGCTGATCTACGAAGCGCGCGGAATTCCACTCAACGAGGCGCGGGACCTCGCCCAACACATGATCTCAGATCCGGAAAAGGCGCTCGACGTTCTCGCGCGAGAAGAACTCGGACTCAATCCCGACGAGCTTGGGTCCCCGCCAAAGGCCGCCACCTCGTCGTTCCTCACATTCAGCGTTGGGGCGAGTGTGCCGCTCATTCCGTATCTCCTAGGCTATGACAAGGAGGGCATCGTAATCGCGGCAATCCTTGCCGGGATCGCTCTTTTTGCGGTCGGATCGGCCCTCAGCCTCTTCTCGGGCCGGAGCGCCATCCTTGGTGGCGGCCGAATGCTGCTTGTCGGTTCAATGGCGGCGGCTGCGACGTACTTTATTGGGTCGCTACTTGGCGCGACCGTGTCCTAGCCTCCTACCAAAGACACGCCATCTGCCAGAACGATTGCCCGGAGAGGCAGTGGCATTTCGGCCAAGTCGCGAGCCCGAAACCGGCAGATTGCCAAGGCGTCGCCTCTCCGCTCGGAGCGTTTTGTGCCTGGGCCGCGCTGAATCGTTTCAGTTTGAGACAATTTGCAAAGAAGTTTGCCCAAAGGGCTCCGGAGGACGAGACAAGCTTCAATTCGGCGCATAGGATCGGCGCGGTTGGGGAAACTATTCAGCGCACGATAATGACGTCTTCTGTTCAGATTGCCTTCACCAGGTGTTCGCGTGTGATGTCTTGGCACGGCGGGTCTCGGCATATTGGGTCTCGGCATCTTGGGTCTCGGCATCTTGGGTCTTGGCTTGCCAAGGTTTGTCTTGCTGGTGCCCTGTTCCTATTGCTTAGCGTTATTGTTCTTGGGCAGCAGTTCGCTCATGCACAAGATGCGCCGGACGGCGCCCAGGCAGGGTCCGAGCAGACCGCTCCAGGCGGCGGTGAGACGGACGCCGGCGACGAGCCGGCTGCTTGGGATGTCGCAAAGCCTTGCGAGAATGTTCAGCACCCGTATCAAGCTGACGTCTGCCAGCAGTCGCGCGCGGCCGAGGCCTCGGAGAGCACCGCAAGGCTTACCCGACTGATCATGCTGATCGGCCTGGTGGCACTTCTGATCCTGCTCCTGATGCTCTGGCCCATTGTCGCGGCAGCGCTCGCTGCGCGCCGGGCGGCTGACGCTAGCCCCGCGCCAGCGCGCCTGACACCAGCACCGCGCTCAGCAGATCGTGAGGCTGAGCTGCGCGCTTATGTCGATGTGGACTCGCTTGAGTTCGTCGAGACGCCAGAGGCGGACGGCGTCGTCAAGGTGAAGATCACGCTCCGCAATTCTGGGCAGACCCCCGCCTTCAAACTAGAGACGCTGGCCGAGATGGAAGTCGTTGACATCGCCGACAAGGAGGCTTTGCCAATCCGACCGGTTCCAGAGGACGTGGCAATGACGTCCTCGCGCCCCCGCGTTGGCCGGGATGGGACTTCCACCGTGATCGTGCAATGCGAGTCGACGCCGAAGCTCGCCGATAGCGTCACGAATGGCGAAGCGAGTATTCTTGTCTGGGGCGCGGCTGGATACTACGACGTGTTCGATCGCCGTCGCCGAACCATTTTCCAGTACTTCTGCAACGCCGAGACCTTAGAGACCGGCGAAATGTTCCGGCCCATGGAGCGTGGCGACGAAGTCGACTAGGCGCTTGCTCGAGCTTAGGACCGAACTTCATGTCAATGTGATCAACTGGCACCCGCTTGATTTGTGCCTAGTCCGCGCATGAGGGGACTAGGGCAGATCCGAAATCGAAAGCAGGCTTGCCGGCCAATCGACTCTAGGGGTTGTGGGATGGGTTGATCATGCGGGACTTGCTGAAGCAGCGTGCGCCAGAGGTGAGGCAATTCGCCGTTGGTCTGGTCCTGTTCTCCATCGTGGCAGGCCTGGTGGTCGCATACTCGACACCAATTCAAGATGCCGTCACGCAACACCCCGGCCGGACAGCGGTTGTTGGCGTGATCGCTGCCGTGGCCATGATGATTGCCGCCTATATCAACTTCCTGCGCTACGTCAGCTTAGTGGCTATCCCCTTGGCGCTCGCATGCGCTGTCGTGTGGGTTCTACTGACCGTGAGAACGCTGAATCACTTCGAGTTCTATGCGCGGGACATCGCGCGTTCGGTGGACCACATTCCGCAGCCATCGCCAAACCGACTCTCCGACATGTCGTCGGCAGATCGGAAGGAAGTTGAGCGGGCCCCAAGGCAGTTGCAAAGGTCTTCGCTCCGGCTCCGGCATCATCTCGACCGCCACGCCTTCTGGAGCAAACTGCTGCTCACCGTGGGCTTGGGCGGCGTTGCGGTCGGCCTTCTATCGCGGATCCTGAGAAGACGGCGGCCTCCGCACGACTAGGCCGGCTTTGTCACGGCGGATTGCGGATTCCGGAAGCTCAATGCCATGAGACCACCAAGAGCGGCTGCGGCAGCGATGAAGAGCATTGCGGCGGAGAAACTTCCCGTGGCCTCCTTCAAGACGCCCACCACGTAGGGTCCAGCAAAGCCGGCGGCGTTGCCGATGGAGTTGACAAGCGCGATGCCCGCGGCCGCGCCCGCGCCCGTCAGTAGTGCCGTTGGAAGGGTCCAGAATGGAGCGAAGGCCGCGTAGAGCCCAAGCGTCGCAAGGGTCAGTGCGAACATCGTTGGTAAGAGCGGACCTGAATAGGCGGTCCAGGCAAAAGAAGCCGCCGCTAGAAAGAGCGGTAGTGCAATATGCCAGCGTCGTTCCCTTGTGCGATCCGAATGGCGCCCCCAAAAGACCATTGCGACAGCGGCGAAGAGGTAAGGGATCGCGGTCAGGAATCCAACGGTCAGCGAGCCTAGTCCGAAGCCGGCGATCACTTGCGGCATCCAGAAGCCGATTCCGTAGAGACCCGTGACCATGAGAAAGTACAGGCCCCCGAGCGCAAGAACACGAGGCCGTGTCAGGGCCGCACGCAAATCAGCGTAGCCGACTGCTTCAGTCTCCTTGGACTCCCGCGCGATCGCCCCCGACAGCGCTAGCCTCTCCTCATTCGTCAGCCAGTTGGCTTCCTCAGGTCGATTGGTCAGTACTTTGAGCGCGAGCAGGCCGAGCAGGACGGCGGGGAATCCCTGGATCACGAACAGCCACTGCCAGCCCTTGAACCCGAGGAAGCCATGCATCTCGAGTAACGCGCCGGAGAGCGGGCCGCCGATAACAGTGGCAAGCGGTACGGACGCCATGAAGACGGCGACGATGCGCGCACGCTCGGCCGCTGGAAACCAGAAGGTCAGATACAGAATGATCCCCGGAAAGAACCCGGCCTCCGCGATGCCAAGGAGTGCACGCAAGACGTAGAAGCTCGTCTCCGAGTGCACCAACGCCATGGCGCAGGCGACGATGCCCCAGGAGATCATGATGCGTGCGATCCAGATGCGCGCGCCAAAACGCCGAAGGGCGAGATTGCTCGGGATCTCGAACAGGATGTAACCCAGGAAAAAGACCCCGGCGCCAAAGCCATAGACGGCGGGCGAGAATCCTAGGTCCTCGTTCATGTCCAGTGCAGCGAAACCGACATTGACCCGGTCTAGAAAATTGACCGCGTAGGCGAGGCACAGAAACGGAATCAGCCGCCTGCTTGCCTTTCGAATGGCGGACGCAAGGGTGGCGGCTTCGTCTGTCTGACGCTTCATCAGGCCTCGGCTTGGCGTATGCTGCGGAGAAGAATCGGAACGATTCGATCGGCACCCTATAGGAGGATACAACCCATGGCTATCCCAGTAGATGCAGCTGCCGCCGCACTTCGCGAAGCAATGCGCGAGACCGTAAAGCGTTACTCCCTGTGGTACTTGATCCAGGGCGTACTGCTTGTCGTTGCCGGCGTGCTTGCAATCATCTCCCCGATCATTGCTTCGGTTGCGATCGTTTTTCTGCTGGGTTGGGTTCTGATCATCAGCGGGGTCTTGCAAGCATTAGGCCTGATCGGCGCCAGCAATGTTCCCCACTTCTGGCTTCAGCTGATTTCAGCCGTGCTCGCGATTCTGATCGGCATACTACTGCTCCGCTCTCCCGAAAGCGGACTTCTCGTGATGACGATGCTGCTGATCGTCTATTTCATGGTCGAAGGAATCGCCAAGGTGATCTTTGCACTGACGATACGGCCCTTCCCGAACTGGGGCTGGGTTCTGGCAAGCGGCCTCGTCGGCATCGTTCTGTCGTTCATCCTGTGGGCCAACATGCCGCTCACCGCCGATTGGGTGCTCGGCTTGATGCTGGGTATACTCCTCGTCAGCGAGGGCGCGGCGCTGACCTACCTTGCCTGGCAAGTACGCAATGCGCCTGCCGTCAAGAGCGGCTAGGGAGCACTGCTCTCCCGTAGGAAGCGCTTGTAAATATAGCCCTCTTGCGCCGTCTTAGGATCGGCGACCTTGACCCAATTGCCTTCCCGTCCGACGACGCGGAACTTGGCGCCCTTCAGAGCAACCTTGTTGCTCCCTGCGTCCGATGACGGGCCCTTGCGAACATTCACGGGTCTGGCGACCTCCATCCACTCTTCTTGGGCGGATAGGCCAGCGGCGGCGCGGACGAACATGCTCAAGGGGCCGGGCTTTTGTTCTTCGTTGGACGCAAGCAGTTGCGGTCTGACGTTGCTCGTAACAGCGGCGCGGCTACTTGCCACGCGTTGCGGCTTCGAATTGTCCTGGACGGCTTGGGTGCGCTGCCCCTCCGCACCCGGTTTTCTGGTGGGAGCCGAGACTCGCAGTCCGGTTGTGGCGTCAGCCATGATGCCGGCCTCGTTCGGCGCATCCGGTTCTTTGACCCAGGTTTCCGTCAGCTTACGGAGCGTTTCCTCCCGATCGGCGATACCGAGACCGGCGGCCCTTGCATACCACTTAGCCGCTTCGGTTCGATCGGGCTTGATGCCCTGAACGCCCATGCGCGCGATGATATCGGGATCGTAGGTTGCGCCGACCGCCATCGCGGCCTCGCCGCTGCCCGCCTCGGCCGCCCGGCGGTAATAGGCGCGCGCGCCAGCGAAGTAGCCCACATCGATCATCTTCTGACCATGCTCCATCAGTCCTTCGACGCGATCCGTCTCCCCGGCCCGCACGGCGAACCCAGACGAAAGTGGGGGAGCCACCTCTGGCCGGGCTGCCGTACGGACCTTGCCGTCTCCGTCCGTTCCTAGGATCGGGGCGGAGGAGCGAGGCGGACGGACGTCGATCGCGAGACCTGCGGACGCCTGCTGCACGGGAGCTGTCGTGGAGACGAGGCCTGCGTCCTGGAAGACGCGGTCCAGGTTGAGATCATCGATGCCGCCGAGCCACATCAGCCCACCTACAAGCGCGGTCGCCGAGACCGCGCCGATAAAGATCGAGAGAACGGGATGCAGGGGCTTTCTAATCGCTTGGGCCGGCATCGACGCGACTGGCGGCAAGACCGTAGGGTCCGCGGCGGCTGAACGCTCTCGCGCTGCGTCGGGTGCAAAGCGGCGGGCAAGAGAGGATGCGCTGTGATCAGCCTTTGGCGTCTCGATCCTGTCCGTGAAAGGCGAGGCTGAATGGAGCTGCTCTGCAAGCCGCAAGACCTCGTCGGAGATACCGTCTTGTTTCAATGCTGGTTGGGCCACGATGACCTCCCTGTACAGATACGCGTGACGTTGCTTCAGTTCGATTGTTGGGCCTTGCTCCAGGCTTTGAAGGCGCGGAACAGCTTTTCCTGATCCTCTTCCGAGATTGAGTCTGTGTTCGCGGCATCCCCGGCTTGGGTCAGAAACTTCTTGAAGCTCTCTCGTTCGCGGGCCTCGGCGATGGCCGTCGAGCGCGCGGTGTTGATCCAAGCCTGCGCTTGGGGGGCGCGGGGCCACTCTTCGAGCGTCGCTGCGAAATTGACCTCCTGCCATTTTGGATGGTTTGGTGTGCTCTGCAGTGCATCGAAGGTTGAGAAAAAGCGATCCACGAAGTGCTGGAGCTTCGCTTGGTGCTCCGCATCCTCCGCATCGCTCAGAGCCACAAGCACCGCACAGATGCCGATAGTGTCCAACCGCGCGCCTGCCTCGATGAGCGACGGGTAGTCGTCATGGGAAAGAACGGTGGGATAGGTGTCGTCCTCAAGGCCCGGCGGGTAGGGCACGGGCAGAAGCTTGAGCCCGGCATCCACCGGTATCTGCGAAAGGCCCGCGATGGGCGTCGCGCCGACGAGGATGGTGGCGTCGATCTCCCCGGACTTCAGCTTTTCGACCGCAAGCGCTGTTTCGAAATGCGCCGTCTTGACTTGAAGTCCCAACGCATCGAACAGGATTTGCGCCGCGATCTCCGTGCCGCTTTCGTGCGGCCCGACATTCACGGTTTTGCCGTTCAGGTCCTGGACCGTCATCACGCCCGAACCCGCTAGCAAGTGCAGATCTTCATTGAACAGTTTGGCCACGTAAACGACCCGGTCTTTGATCGGGCCGAGTTCCCCGGTCCGGGCATAGTGATAGAGCACGGTGGAATGGGTGACGCCGAGGTCCACCCCCAGGCCGGCGGTGCCGAGACTGAGGACGTCGCGCAGAGTCTGTGCAGGCCCTTGTCCCACCATGGGAACGACCCTCAGGGATCCGTCGCTGCCGACTAGGGCGGCTAGGTCGCGCGCAATTGTTGCGGTCCCGTCGAAGGTGGAACCGGACATGATGGTCACCGTGCCGGTGGCCGGCGCTCCCTCATTCTTCGTGTCGTCGGCGAGGCTCTCTGTGGTCCCGACAGGAGCCAGCAGGCACAGCCCGGCCAGTCCAAGGACCAATGCGATCCGCATGACATTTCCCTCTTACAAGCGTCCCCCGAGCCCGAATGGAAAGTGATAGATTCGCATCTGTCAAGTAAATAGGTAAAAATATCAAGTAAAAAACACGCCATTGCCTTAAGTGTGGCGGCAAAAAGCCAAACTAGACATAAGTGAGGCAAATAAATCAAAGTATAGATGCGAATAGATAGGCGCTGAGACCAGAGGTCCCACGCTGACGACTTGGCCGTCTGTGTAAGGCGCACGAACTAGCGCCAGCGGCGCGGTGTGCCGCATGAACAACGCGAGGCGAGCGATTTGGTTTCGTTGAGAGGCCGCGGAAGGGCGCCGCGCCTAGTCTGCATCCATCTTGAGGGCGGCGATAAAGGCTTCCTGGGGGATGTCTACCTTCCCGAAGCTGCGCATTTTCTTCTTACCCGCCTTCTGCTTCTCAAGCAGCTTGCGCTTCCGGGTAATGTCGCCGCCATAGCACTTGGCTGTAACGTCCTTGCGCAGCGCGCTGATGGTCTCGCGAGCGATCACCTTGCCGCCGATTGCCGCTTGGATCGGGATCTTGAACATATGGCGCGGGATGAGGTCTTTCAGCTTCTCGACCATGGCGCGTCCGCGTGCTTCGGCCCGATCGCGATGCACGATGACGGACAGTGCATCCACGGGCTCGGCGTTCACGAGCATCGACATCTTGACGAGATTGCCGGGCTCGTAACCGGTGATGTGATAGTCGAAGGAAGCATAGCCCCGCGTGACCGATTTCAGCCGGTCGTAGAAATCGAAGACCACTTCGTTGAGCGGCAAATCGTAAACAATCATCGCGCGGGCGCCCGCATAGGTGAGCGTCTTCTGCCGCCCGCGCCGGTCCTCGCAGAGTTTCAAGACCGCGCCGAGATGTTCGTCTGGCACAAGAATGCTGGCCTCAATCCAGGGCTCCTCGATGTGCTCGATTTTCTGCGGCTCGGGCATATCGGCGGGGTTGTGCAGTTCGATCATTGTGCCGTCGGTGAGAAACACATGATAGACCACGGAGGGCGCGGTCGCGATGAGATCGATATTGAACTCACGCTCTAGCCGCTCTCGGATGATCTCCAAATGTAAGAGGCCGAGAAAGCCGCAGCGAAAACCGAAGCCGAGCGCCGCCGACGTCTCCATCTCGTATTCAAAGCTTGCATCGTTCAGGCGCAGCTTGCCGACGGCTTCGCGCAAGTCTTCGAAGTCACCTGAGTCAACGGGAAAGAGCCCACAGAACACCACGGGCTGCGCCGGCTGAAAGCCCTCGAGCGGTTCTGCGGTCGGCTTCTTCTCGTCCGTGACCGTGTCGCCGACGCGCGTGTCCGCGACCTCTTTGATCGCGGCGGTAAAAAAGCCAATCTCGCCGGGGCCGAGCTTGTCGCGCATCTCCTGCTTGGGCCGGAAGATGCCGCAGCGGTCGACCTGGTAGCCAGCACCCGTCGACATGAGGCGGATGCGTTGCCCTTTGCGTAACGTACCGTCGATCACGCGAATAAGCACGACCACACCCAGATAGGCGTCGTACCAGCTGTCGACGAGCATGGCCTTGAGCGGGGCGTCCGCGTTTCCCTCTGGAGCCGGAAGCCGGGTGACAATCGCTTCGAGTACGCCCTCGACGCCAAGCCCCGTCTTTGCCGAGATTTCGACCGCGTCGGAAGCGTCCAGCCCAATCACGTCTTCGATCTGCGACCGGACCCGCTCTGGCTCGGCCGCCGGTAGGTCGATCTTGTTCAAAACGGGGACGATCTCATGATCGTTGTCGAGCGCCTGATAGACATTCGCGAGCGTCTGCGCCTCGACACCTTGTGTCGCGTCCACCACGAGCAACGAGCCCTCGCATGCAGCCAACGACCGGTTCACCTCGTATGCGAAGTCCACATGGCCGGGGGTGTCGATGAGATTCAGCTCGTAGAGCTCACCATCCTTCGCGCGGTAGTCCAGGCGCACGGTCTGCGCCTTGATGGTGATGCCCCGCTCGCGCTCGATATCCATGGAATCGAGCACTTGCTCTTTCATCTCCCGCTCTGTGAGGCCGCCGCATAGCTGAATGAGCCGGTCGGCGAGCGTTGACTTGCCATGGTCGATATGGGCGATGATCGAGAAGTTGCGGATGTGAGAAAGGGGTGTCGGCGCACTCATGGACGGCTAGGTAGGGGAGCAAGGCACGAAAGGTCAAGCTGGGAGTGAGGCTCCGTACGGACGCCTGCAACTTTGGCCAAACCATGGGCGCCCTTGCCGCAATTTTGCAGTTGTGGGCCCGTAGAAACCTGCTGATAGGAACAGACCTCTAGAACTGACGGGGTCGATCGAATCGCACGCGACGTAAGTGGCGCAGCGGCTCGGTCGCAACGCCTAGGTCCGTCAGCGCTGCCAAGGTCGCGCTTCCGAACCAGACGCAAAAACCAAAGACTACCTCTCAAGGAGATAATCTATGCAGAAGAACGTGTTTTTCGCCGCCACCGCTGCGGCTCTGATCGCTGGCGCGACAATGGCGGCGCCTGCGCAAGCGGCTAGCACGTGCGGTGAGATGGCCAAAGCGAAAGCCAGTAACATGATGGAGCGCGTTCAGATGAGGCGCGAGTGCAAGAAGTCGATGAGGACGGAAAAGCGCGACGGCATGTTCTCGAGGCTCAACTTCATGAAGGACCGCTCATAGCGGCTTCAAGCGACATCAGAAATGCATGAAAGGGGCTCATTTGGGCCCCTTTCTTTTTGCCAGCTACGACCAGGTGCCGGACCGATTCACGCTCTTTAGGAGAAAACTCACGATGAAGACGCCTGTTCTCTGCGCGATGGCTGCCGCGATGATCGTTGGCAGCGCCGCCCTCGTTGCGGCGCCAGCGCCGGCCAACGCCGCCCCCAGCTGCGGCGATCGCGCGAAATGGATGTTCCCCTACGACAAGCGCGCCCGGAAAGCTTTTCGCCAGGATTGCAAGGACCGCCGTGCAGCCTGGAAGGATGGGCGCAAGGCCTGGAAGAAGGCCCGCAAGCGCGGTGTTTGGATCGGCTACTAGCGGCATCTTTGGCCAAATAAAAGAGGGGCGACGTTCGATCTGAACGCGCCCCATTTTGCGTGGCCATTGAGCCGGCTCAGCTGCTCTTGTCGCCCCAGATCTCAGACAGGCGCTGTGCGCGGCCGCAGTTCCATTTGTAGTACTTGTAGCTGACCGGATTTTTCGTGTGGTAGTCCTGGTGATACTCCTCGGCCGCCGTGAATGTGCTGGTCGGGCGAATGTCAGTCGCTACCTCTTTCCCGAAACGCGCCTCGATGTCCTGCTTGGTCTCTTCGGCTAAGGACTTCTCGGCGTCGTCAGAAACGAAGACAGCAGTCTTGTAAGCGGGGCCCTTGTCGCAAAACTGGCCGGCCGGATCAAAAGGATCAATATTGCGCCAGAAGTGATCAAGGAGTTCTGCGTAGCTGACTTTCGAGGGGTCGTAGGTGACTTTCAGCGCTTCCAGGTGGGTCTTGTGGTTGGCGTAGGTGGGGTTTTTCAAGGTGCCACCCGCATAGCCTGAGATCGTCTCCGTCACGCCATCGACCTTGTCGAATGCATCTTCCACGCACCAGAAACAGCCGCCGGCAAAGATTGCTGACTTGGTTTCGGCTGAGTCTTCGGCAAAAGCCGTCTGGTTGTGAATGGCGACCACAAACAACGCCAGAAAGGCAGCTGTCAGGCTGGCGAAAATCCATCGCGCGATCATTGAACGTCTCCACATTGTTGTCTGTCTGAAAGGATATGGAGTTGCATGCGGCAGCGGTAGGGACTCTCGCGGTTGTGTGATTGGAAGTGAAAAGTGCTCAGTTGAGCGCCGATAACGTATTGGAAACCCTGCTGAACCCGGGGTATGGAGAAGCATGCAGCAATCCGAAACTCTGTCGCTCGCGCATTCGGCCCTCCGGCCCGTCTATGACGTTGTGGTGGTGGGGTCCGGCTATGGCGGTGGCATCGCCGCGTCGCGGCTCGCGCGCGCCGGCCAGCACGTTTGCGTTCTCGAGCGTGGTCGCGAAGTGCCTGTCGGACGCTTCCCAACGCGGATGCCGGAGCTCCGCCGCGAGCTACAAGTCCATAGCGGCAAGAAGCGCTCCGGGTCCGGAACAGGTCTATACGACGTGCGCTTGGGCTCGGACATCAACGTGGTCGTCGGTTGCGGCCTTGGCGGCGGTTCTTTGATCAATGCTGGCGTGGCCTTGCGGCCAGACCCGCGCGTTTTCGCGGACAGCGCGTGGCCTGACGCGATCCGTGACGATGGCCTTCTCGATATCGGCTTTGCCCGTGCTGCGGATATGCTGCGGCCCAGGCGTTATGCGAGCGCGGAGTCGCTCACCAAGTATCAGGCCCTCGATGCGGCGGGCGGCGTTTTCGGAACGCGCCCGGTCACCGCCCCCGTCACGATCAGCTTTGACGGCGGGGTGAACAGTGCGGGCATCGATCAACCGGCCTGCACGCTTTGCGGCGACTGTTTATCCGGCTGCAATGTAGGCGCGAAGACCTCCATCGCCGTGACCTATCTCGCGGATGCCAAGACCCACGGCGCGGAGATCTTCACGGAGCTCTCCGTAAGCCATGTGGAGAAGCGGGGCAGCGGCTGGCGCGTCCACTTCCGCCCGACTGGCGATGACGGCGACGAAGCCTATGTCGACGCAAAGACCGTTTTCCTTGGCGCTGGGACATTGGGCTCTACCGAGATTCTGCTGCGCTCGCGGGAACGCGGCCTGACAACATCGGACCGGCTTGGCAACGGCTTCTCGGCCAATGGCGACATCATCGCGTTCGCACTCGGCGGAAAGAACCGCGCCAATGCGGTCGGCGTTGGCGAGCCGCCGAAATTCACCGAGGATCCTGTTGGTGCGTCCGTGGCCGGTCAGATCGAGTTGCCGGACGACGCCGATCTCAACGCCAGCATGATCATTCAGGAAGGGACGATGCCGTCCACCGTCGCGCCGCTCCTGCCCATCTTCTTCATTGCGGGCGGGCGTCTGCTTGGTGCCGCGCAGAGTTTGATCAAAGGCGTCTACAAGGGCCCGCTGGCTCATCTGCAGAGCTTCTTCTGCGTTTCGCATGACGACGCGTTGGGGCGGCTGGTTCTTAAGGACGACGCCCTCGAAGTCGATTGGCCGGACGTGGCCGACCAAGAAGTCTATGGGCGTGTCGACGCCGCGCTGACCAAAGCCGCCGAATCGGTTGGCGGGCGCTATATCAAGAACCCGCTAGCTGCAACAAACATGGGATCGCGGCCCGCGACAGCCCACCCGCTTGGCGGCTGCGGCATGGGTGAGACCGCCGAGAGCGGGACGGTCAATCACAAATGCCAGGTCTTTGCTAACGCGTCTGGCGATGAGACCCATGCGGGACTCTATGTGTGCGATGGGTCAATCATGCCGCGTTCGCTCGGGTGCAACCCGCTGCTGACGATCAGCGCGCTGGCCGAACGGGCGATGGTTCATTTTGCCCGCGACCATGATCTAGGATTCGACACCGAAGCGATTCGGCCCCACGCCGAACTCGAACCCACCGCTTAAGGGGCGACAGGCGCATGCGCCCTATTGCTTGCACCACAGCGATGCTCATTGTGGCCCTCGGCGCCGCGAGCCCGTCGCGTGCCGACATGCGTATAGCCCCTTGCGCAGCCTCCGAGTACACCGCCGCCATTGGCGGTGCCCCAGCAGTCGCCGCGCCTTCGGCTCCCGCGGGACCGGCCCAGCTCACACTCGTGCTCGCTGGCGATACGGGCTTCAATCCGAAGGGCGCGCCTGTCGACCCGAAGGGCTTCACCAAGAACCGGCAGAGCCTCACCTATGCGGAGAGCCTGAGCGGCATCGCTGACGATATCGTCGGCGAGCTCGCCTTCCTCAATCTCGAGACGGTGATAACCGACCGCAACGATCTAGAACCCGATATGAAAGGGCAGACGTCGCCCTATAACTTTCGCAGCCACCCCGCCGGCCTCAACGCGTTGGTCGGTGCGGGCTTCAACCTGTTCTCGCTGGCCAATAATCACTCCATGGACTACGGCCCGACAGGCGCTGAGGAGACGCTCTACCACATAGCCATCGCCAATGCGTCGCGCGGCAAGGACAAGACGATTGCTTATGCGGGTCTTGGCGCAGACTTCGAGGAGGCCACGCGGCCCGGCTGTCTCGACATCGATGGCA
>JASJEH010000018.1 GCA_030064755.1 Methyloceanibacter sp.
CCATGCCGCTCCTGCATTCGAAACGAGGATGTCGACACCGCCAAAACGCTCGCAGACGGCCTCGAAAGCGCGGGTAACATCCTCCGGATTAGTCACATCGCAAGCGACGCCGATGCCCTTCACGGCGCTGGCAGCCTCTAAAGCGGCGCCGTCATCGAGATCCAACACGGCAACGGCCGCTCCGTCGGCCGCAAGCGCCTTGGCCGTCGCCGTGCCGATGGCGCCGGCCCCTGTTACCACCGCCACCTGGCCCGTAAGCGGCTTGACCACTTGCTTCGCGAGCTTGGCTTGCTCCAGGCTCCAATACTCAAGAGCAAACAGATCGCTCTCGGGCAACGGCTCGTAGCGGCCAATAGCCTCGGCATCGGTGATGACGCGCACCGTGTTCTCGGCGAGATCGCCGGCGATGGCTGCATCCTTCGTCGACCGGCCGAGACCGAACAGTCCGACGCCAGGCACCAGAATCACACGGGGCATCGGGTCGAGCTTGGTCTTTGTTCCGCCAACGGCCTCGTTCTCGCGCGAGAAATAGAGGTCGTACTCGGCAACATAGGTCTCAACAGCCGCCTGGACGGCTTCGGCGAAGGCATCGAGCTTCCCGGATTCCGGCGCCGGCACGACGAGCGGCTTGTTCTTCGTCCGAATGATGTGATCTGGCGTCACCACACCACGCTGGCTGTAGGAGGCGAGCTCCGCGCCGTTCACATAGTCGAGGATCGCAGGACCCGACCGGAACTCGGCGATGAAGCGTGTGGGCTCATGGCCCGGCTGGTGAATGGCGCAAGCCCCCCGCAGGATCGGCGCGATTTCGGCGGCGGAAGCGGGAACAGTCGGAACATGCGCTGCCTGAAACACCACCGGGCGTCCTTGGCGCAGGCGGCTCTCCGCGAGGGAGACCATCTCGATCATGCGCTCATAGGCGTCTTGCGCCGTTTCGCCGAATGTGAAGATCCCGTGTTTATGCAGGATCAACCCCTCGACATCAGGCTTCTCGTCGAACACGTCAACGGCCACTTTGGCAAGATCGAAGCCTGGCGCGATGTAGGGGACAATGCCCATCCGGCCGTTATAGACGTCGCGTGCCAGCGCCACGCCGTCAGGCTGATCGACCAGCGACAACACTGCGGCCGCGTGAGCATGGTCTATAAAGTTGTGCGGCAGAAACGCGTGCAGCAGCGTTTCGACGGACGGGTTCGGCGCGGCGGCATCCAAAAGATTGAGCCGCTGGCAGTTGACCATGGCCTCGTCGGAGAGTGCATCGAGGGCCCGCATCTCCCGCAGCGGACCGAGCTTCACGGCCGGCAGCCCCCACGGTTCGATTTCCGCCATGTCCGCGCCGGAGCCCTTGACCGCGATAACATCATGCTCCTGGCCGAGATCGTCGGTGGCCCGGGTCTTCACGGACGTATTGCCTCCGCCGTGCAGGACCAGAAGCGGGTCGCGGCCGATCAGCCGCGTTGTGTATACGCGCAACGAGATGTCCTCATTGACGCCCTCGGCCCCATAGGCCTCTATCGCGCGCTGCGCGTCATCATCGTTCCATTGGCTCTTCATGGCGCGGGTTTTGGCAAGTTTCCGCCATCCCGGCAAGCCGCGACCGCATTTTTCCTCAAACCAGCCAGCACTCTAATCAAGAGGTCTCAACCTCAACGCAGAGATTCCGCATTTTCGCCCTGCATCGATACGGATTCGAAACAAATTCGGCTGGATAATCAGTCCTCAAGGGGCGCTTTGGGATGAGGGAGAAATCGTCGTGGGCAGATTCCTGAACGCATACAAGCCAGAACGGCATTACATGCGTGGGCCAGGACCAAAATGGCACGCCAAGCATACGGCCTCGTTGTTGACCGCCGCCGGCGCACAGCCCGTCATTAACCATGAGACGGCCAGCAAAGGGGCTTGGGCACTAGATTTCCGGCTGACAGGCTGGATGGCGCCTATGGCTGCCGCGGCAACGCTTGGTTTTATGGCTGTGATGGCGCTGGCATAGAGCAGCAACGGCCTGAGCGAAACGGCCATTCTTCGTGAGATTACTCACTCGCGGGCGACGTCCGCGTTACGCGCGCGCTACCTCCGTCAAATCGAAAGATTCGTGAAATTCAAGGCCCTGGGGTTCCCTTTTGGGCCGTTTTGGTCGCACTGTAAGGGTCTACGAGGAAGGGTCCCAAAGTACGAGAGGTATCTCATGCGCTCAGTTCTCTTCACGACCCTAGCGGGGCTTCTCGCGATATTCGTCGTAGCAAGCCCCAAACCCGCGTCGGCCATGCCAGCCGTCACGCTCCTAAAATACAGCCCCCCAACCGCATCGGAAATCGTCCCGGTCCGCCGTTGGTACAGAAGGCGCTATTATTATCGCCGCCCGTACTACCGGCCTTACCGGTACTATCGGCGGCCTTACTATCGACCCTATCGGTACTACGGACGGCCCTACAGATATCGCTACCCCTATTACGGGCGACGGTACTGGCGTCCTCGCGTCGGTGTCTATGTGGGCATCTAACCGGCTGACCAACGAGTCTTATCGTTCAGAAGAAACGCGGCGCCATCCCGGTGCCGCGTTTTTTTGTGACGGACGCGACCGTTCAGACCACCAGCACGCTCACAAGACCGGCGACGAGCATCGCGGACATCGCCAAGATAAGGGGTTTGCCAAGGTCGCGCCCGCCAAGCACGAAGGCGATCCCGCACTTGACCGCCGTGTTGACCAGGGCGGCAATGACGATGGCAACGACCGCCACGCGTAGGTCCCCAGTCTTCGCGAGCTCGGCCATAGACAAGGTAATCGCGTCGACGTCGGTCAACCCTGCAAGCGCCGCCACCGCGTAGACACCGCTGTCGGAGAAATTGTCCTGGGCGATCTTCACCGCGACGAGGACAACCGCGAAGAACGCGGCGAACTTCGCCGCCGACGTCACGCTAAACGGATTGCTCACGCGCAAGTCTTCGTTGGCGCTGACGCCCTGTCCATCCTCGTGGCTGCGCATATAGATGAACGCCGCCGCCGCAGCCCCGATTAAGGCCATAGTGACAAACGGAACCAGTAACGGTCCGAGCAGCGTACGATTGACGATCGTCACGACCACGAGGACTCGGACGAACATAACTGCCCAGGCCACCAAGATACCGCTCGCAAAGGCCAGGGTGCTGGACGGGTTGGTTCGTGCTTCGCGCGCGAAGGAGACCGTCACTGCTGTCGATGCGACGAGACCGCCGGCAAGACCGGTCAGAAGTGCGCCCTTCCCCGGCCCAAGCCAGCGTGTCAGCGCATAACCCACAAGCGATAGGCCGGAAATCAGAACGACCAACAGCCAGAGCTCATACGGGTTGAGTGCGCCCCACGGATCGATGGGCTTGTCGGGAAGAAGCGGCAGCGCAATGAACGTTGCGATCAGGAGCTGCAACCCGGAATAGACATCGTTCCAGCCGAGCTGCTTTACGAAGCCATGCATCGGATCCTTGTAAGCAAGCACCGCTGTTGTAACGACGGCCAACGCGATGGCGATTTCCGCGCCGCCGAGCATCACGATCGCCCCGAGCACAAAGACGATGATGGCCGCAATCTCCGTCGTCAGACCGACGGCCGGCCGCTGCCCCCGCGTGGTCACGACATAGCCTGCAACCACGAAGGCGCCGGTGATCAAGAAGCCTACCGCCAGAATCCAGTACGAGTCGAAAGCCCGCGAAATCCAGGCTGAGCACGCCCCAAGCAGCGCCAGTAGGATGAAGGTGCGTAAACCTGCAGATTGTTCCGTCTTGGCTTTTCGTTCCCGGCGATGCTTCTCGCGTTCGATGCCCACAAGCGCGCCCAGCAGGGCTGCTATTCCGAAGTGGATTGCGTCGGTCGTGAGATCATATGGTTCCATGGGCCGCCCTCCATACGGCGGATCCCGGCCCCGATCACGCCCGGCACCTGGCGCCTCCCCGCGTCACGAGTATAGAAGCGACAGCCCCTCTCGCGAAGCAGGCGTCACGCCGCGTTCGGTGATGAAGCCCGTGACCAGCCGCGCGGGCGTCACGTCGAAGGCGTAGTTGGCCGCAGGCGACCCAGGCGGCGCGATGGCGACAGTTGCAATCTCACCGTCGGCCAATCGGCCGGTTATGTGAGTCACCTCGCTTGCGTCACGCTGCTCGATGGGAATCTTACCCCCGTCGTCCAGCGTCCAATCGATCGTCGAATGCGGAAGGGCAACGAAGAACTGAACGCCACTATCCTTCGCCGCGAGGGCCTTCAGATAGGTGCCGATCTTGTTGGCCACATCGCCATTGGCCGTCGTGCGGTCGGTGCCAACGATGCACAGATCCACGAGGCCCGCCTGCATAAGATGCCCGCCCGTATTGTCGGCGACGATCGTGTGGGGCACACCATGTGCGCCGAGTTCGAACGCGGTGAGTGATGCGCCTTGATTGCGCGGGCGCGTCTCGTCCACCCACACATGAACGGCAATGCCGCGATCGAATGCCTGATAGATCGGCGCTAGCGCCGTTCCCCAATCCACGGTCGCAAGCCAGCCGGCATTGCAATGCGTGAGAATATTGACCGTCTCGCCTTTCTTGCGCTCGGCATGGGCCTCGATCAGCCCGACACCATGCTCGCCTATTTTGCGGCAGGTCTCGACATCCTCGTCACAGATCTCCGCAGCGCGGGAGAAGGCCGCAGCGATACGGCCGTCAGCGGCCGCGGGCTCCAGGACTTTCCGCATCTGATCGAGCGCCCAACGCAGGTTGACCGCGGTTGGCCGCGTCGCGGCGAGCACCTCGCACGCCCGCGCAAGGCCGGCGTCGGACGCGTCCTCACGCATCGCGAGCGCGATACCATACGCAGCCGTTGCACCGATCAGCGGTGCGCCTCGCACCTGCATAGTGGAGATGGCCTGAGCGGCATCGTCGAGCCCGCGAAGCGCCACGATCTCAAGGGCAAAGGGAAGCTTGGTCTGGTCGATGATCTCGGCGGAAACACCGTCACTCCCAAGCCAGATGGTCCGATAGGGCTTGCCGTCAATGTTCATGCGAACGACTTAGCATGGCCGGACCCAAAAACCTCGAAAATCGACGAACTCACACCATACCAAAACGTATCTAAGCGAGTTTTGTGAACAGCTTGAATAGTCTGCCAATGGCTCCTGCGACATCGGGGCTTCTCAATGCACAATTTTAAATGGTATGTAATAATACTAACTTAGTAGTACGCGTGGGAGGGTAGTGATGTTTGAGAAGAAGCGATCAGTTGTAGCCAAGGGCGCCAAGCTTACAGGGCAGCTCTCGATAGATGGCAGCGTTGAGCTCAAGGGCGAAGTCGAGGGAGAGGTCATAGCCGCTTCCATCGACGTCTTACCCGGCGCCGTCGTGGTGGGGCCAATCGAAGCAAAAAAGATTGTTGTAAACGGAACAGTCAACGGAGCGATTAGGGGCAGCTCGGTCCTCTTAAAGTCGCGCGCGCGCGTGACCGGGGATATCGATTGTGGATCTTTGGTTGTCGAAAAGGGCGCAAGCATCGAGGGCAGACTGCAGCGTGGCTTCGGCGCAAGCGAAAGCGAGATCGAGGACAACAACCGGCGCATTGATCAAATCTCATCTGAGCGTAGTAGGGAGCGTGCTGTGCTGTCTCAGCGCGAGGAAAACACAGTTCTGGCCGAGGAAGCCGCTGAGGCTGACTTCACAAACGGCCGCGCCAAGCCGCGAGCGAACGGGTCGTCTCAGGCGGCGACGTCCAGCTAAGCTCAGAGGCGGAACAAGCTTCTTAGCGGCAGGCCGCGGCTATCGTGGCCCGCCTGCTCAATCGCCTTCAAAAGCCATCAGCGCGTGGCACTGTACGCCGAGTTCGGCCAGGCGCGCACAACCGCCAAGATCAGGGAGGTCGATGACGAACGCGGCACCAACAACCTCCGCCTTAAGCTGGCGCAAGAGCTCCACCGCCGCGACGGCGGTCCCGCCCGTGGCGATCAGATCATCGACCAAGAGCACCGGCTCGCCTGGGCTTAGCGCGTCCTCGTGCACCTCGATCACGTCGACACCATACTCAAGCTCGTATTCTTGCCCGATCGCCTTGGCCGGTAGCTTGCCTTTCTTCCGGATCGGGACGAAACCGCAATGAAGCCGATCCGCCGCGGCGCCTCCTAAAATGAAGCCGCGCGCTTCGATGCCCGCAATGGCTTCGACCCGCTGGTCGTGGAACGGCGCCACCAATTGCTCGACGGAAGCGCGAAAACCCGACGCGTGACCGAACAGGGTGGTCACATCGCGAAACATGATGCCAGGCTTCGGGTAGTCCGGAATCGTCCGCACCAGGGATTTTATGTCGATATCGGTGGTCATCGGGTGACAGTCTCCAGTTCGGAAAGGCTAAGGGCGGGCGCAACGCAGGACGCTGTGATAGCGGAACGTACGACTGCTGGCCAGAACAGGGGCAATCAGCCGTTCAGGACGCGACCCGCGACCGCATCAAGCTTCTTCAACAATGCCGGGTCCCGCGCTTCTGGCGCCGTGATGATGGCCGTGTCGAGAGCCCGGTCGGAGCCTGCAGGACATGGCTCGTGCCCGCGCGGGAAGTCGCGCGCAAGCCGGCCCACGAGCTGCGCGGCTTTCTCCGCATTGGCCGTAAGCACACGTATGATGTCCTGCACCGTGACCGCATCGTGGTCCGGGTGCCAGCAATCGAAGTCCGTGACCATAGCCACCGTCGCATAACAGAGCTCTGCCTCACGGGCGAGCTTCGCCTCGGGCAGGTTGGTCATGCCAACCACCGAGTACCCCAAGTCCTTGTAAGTCAGACTCTCGGCAAGCGTCGAAAACTGGGGCCCCTCCATGCATACATAGGTCCCGCCGCGAACGAACGGGATAGACTCCGCTTGGGCCGCTTCGGCAATCCGCATACAAAGCCGCGGCGCCACGGGATGAGCCATGGACACATGAGCCACACAGCCTCTGCCAAAGAAGGATGAGGGGCGTCCATAGGTCCTGTCTACGAACTGGTCGACAACGACGAACGTGCCAGGCGGAAGCTCTTCCTTGTAGGACCCGCAGGCCGACAACGAGATCAGATCCGTGACGCCGGCCCGCTTCATCACATCGATGTTCGCCCGATAATTGATGTCGGATGGCGGCAAGGGATGCCCCTTGCCGTGACGCGGAAGAAACACGATCGGCAGTCCGCCTATATCGCCGAAGCGGAGCGTGCCCGATGGCTCTCCCCACGGGCTCTCGATGCGCTCCTCGCGCACGTTCTCAATCCCAGGCAGGTCATAGAGCCCCGAGCCGCCAATAACGCCGAGCACTGCTTTGGTCATAGGTTCCCCTTGCTGAATGAAGATGCCGCGGCAATCTGCCCGGCTGTCGCGCGAGGCGAAAGCTCACTCGCCCAGATGCATATAGACGAGGGACCAGACATGGCTGCCGCGACCGTTCTCGCCGCCGCTGATCCCTCCCTCGCGTGTATCCAAGAGCCAGAGTGGACCGTAGCCGTTCAGGCCAAGAGGTCTCCCGTCCGCTTCGAGCGCGACGATGTAGTCAGATCCATCGATGTCCTCGGGAAGCAAGAAGCCGCTGTAGCCGTCAATGGCAACAAAGCGCGTCTTAACCTTGGCAGCTTCGATTGCCACCAGAATATCTCTGACATACGGCCCTCTGAATACGGCCTCCCGGTCCGACCCGGGTGGTTTGACCGTTACGGTGCCCTGCGGCAGGGCGAGCAGCATGCCGCGATCGAAGGCGTAGGCGTTCTTGAAGTCGGCCCCAATACGGGCAAGCGTGCTGTCGCGGTCGGGATCGAGCGGGCCCCTATTCGACTTGCCCACGAGTCCGCCGACCGTGAGCAAGACCATGCCTTCGGGCTTGGGCGCGCTCGCGTCTTCGGCCAGGGCAGCGAAGCCGACGAGCGCGATCCAACAGAAGACAAACGCCCGCAGCATGATACCGCTCCTACGTTTTGGTCTCTTCCGAGTGATCGCGCTTGTGAACCGGGGCCCAGACCGCCTTCTTCGTCAGGTACATGACGATGGCGAACGCGATTAGAAAGAGCATAATCCGTGCACCAACTCTGTAACGCTCCTCCAACTTGGGCTCAGCAGCCCACATCATGAAAGCCGTTACGTCCTTGGCATAGTTGTCGGGTGTTGACGCGGTTCCGTCGGTGTATTCGACCACGCCCTCAATCAACGGATTGGCCATGGCGATCTGATGACCCGGGAAGGCTGCGTTGTAGTGCATGCCTCTCGACATCGTCATGTCGTCAGGCGCCTCCTCGTAGCCGGTCAACAGCGCGTAGAGATAGTCGGGACCATGGGGACGCGCCTTGGCCATAACGGACAGGTCCGGCGGATAGGCTCCACCATTGGCCGCGCGCGCGGCCTCCTTGTTCGCGAAGGGCGCTTTGAAGCGATCCGCAGGAATACCCGGGCGCATGAACATCTGACCCGTGTCGTCGGGACCATCCTGGATCTGCGCCTGAGCCGCCAAAGCCTTGACTGCGGCCTCCGAGAATCCAGGGCCGCCGGGCTCGCCGAGATTGCGATAGGACAGTAGATTCATGGAATGGCAGTTCGCGCAGACATACTTGTAGACCTTGTAGCCGCGCTGAAGCTGCCCCTTGTCGAATTGACCGAAGGGCGGCGCCCATGACCATTCTTGCGCTTCAATCTCCGGTGCATCGCCGGCAGCATGGACTGTAGCGGGAAGCGCCATGGCGAAAACCGCCAGGGCCGCGAACAGTTTCGAAGTACTCCGCATCACGCAGCCCCTCCAACGGCACTCGCACTCGGTTTGCCAAGCACCGATTCAGTGATGCTACCGGGTAACCTTCTGGGTTTCTCAATCAGCCCCACGACCGGCATGATGATCAAGAAGAAGGCAAAGTAGTAAATGGTGCAGATCCGACCCCAGAGCAGCTTCCAGCCTTCCGGTGCCTGTGAGCCGAAATAGCCCAGCGCGATGCAGCAGATCACAAATAGCCAGAAGAACCATTTGAAGATCGGCCGATAGCTAACCGACCGGATGCGCGAGGTATCGAGCCAAGGTACGAGGAACAGGACAACGATCGCGCCGAACAGAGCGAGGACACCCATTAGCTTGTCGGGAATGACCCGCAAGATCGCGTAGAACGGCAGGAAGTACCACTCCGGAACGATGTGTGCTGGGGTCACGAGCGGATCCGCCGGAATGTAGTTGTCCGAGTGGCCGAGATAGTTTGGCGCGTAGAAGAGAAACGCGCCGAACAAAATGCAGAACAACAAGACCGCAAACCCATCCTTGATCGTGAAATAGGGATGGAAGGGCAGCGTGTCCGACTTCGTTTTGATGTCCACGCCAGTCGGGTTGTTGCTGCCTGGAATGTGCAGCGCCCAAACATGCAGGATCACTACGCCCGCGATGAGGAATGGGAACAAGTAGTGCAGCGCAAAGAGCCGGTTCAGCGTAGGCTCGCCCACGGCGAACCCGCCCCAGATCCACTCCACCAGCATTGTGCCAAGCCCGGGGATTAGCGTATCGAGCGACGTGAAAAGGTTGGTGATCACCGTCACGGCCCAGAAGCTCATCTGCCCCCAAACCAGCGAATAGCCCATGAAGGCAGTCGCGATCATGAGCACCAAGATCAGTACACCGAGCATCCACAGGATCTCTCGAGGAGCTTTATAAGAACCGTAGTAGAGCCCGCGGAACATATGGACGAATGCGGCGAAGAAAAACATGGACGCGCCAACCGCGTGTGCGTAGCGCAGCAACCAGCCCCAGTTCACATCGCGCATGATCTTTTCGATCGAGTTGAACGCACCATCCACGGTCGGCTGATAATGCATGGCGAGCACAATGCCCGTCGCGATTTGCGTTGCCAGCAGGAACATCAGGATCGCGCCAAACGTCCAGAGATAGTTGACGTTGCGCGGCATCGGAAAGACGCCGAACTGATCGTACATCAGCCGGGGGATGGGGAGACGGGCGTCGAGCCAGCGCTCAAAGCCGGTCGAAGGCTTGTAGGTCGATTCGTGTGCCATGGTCCGCCCCTATCCGATCTTGATCTTGGTGTCAGAGATGAAGGCGTAGGGCGGGATATACATGTTCTCCGGCGCAGGGCCCTTACGAATGCGCCCCGCCGTGTCGTACGCCGAGCCATGGCAGGGGCAGTACCAGCCGCCATACTCGCCCTTGTCGGAGCCAACGGCCTGACCTTGCGGAATGCAGCCAAGATGCGTGCAGATCCCGATCATCACGAGCCATGCCTCTTTGTCGGCAGCGCCGCGGTTCTCATCGGTCGCCGGCGCCGTGTCCGCCAGGTTCGCATTGCGGGCCAGCTTGTCCGGCAACTCATCCAGCTTGACTTCCTTCGCGGCCTCGACTTCCTCGGCCGTACGATTGCGGATGAAGATTGGCTTGCCCCGCCACATGACCGTGATGGCCTGGCCAGTCTCGACCGGCGCAAGGTCCACCTCGATGGTTGCCAGCGACAGGGTCGAGGCATCAGGGTTCATCTGATCGAGCAACGGCCACAATATGGCCGCGCCGCCAATGGCCGCAAAGGCGCCGGCGGCGACCATCATCACGTCGCGTCGCGATGGGTCGTCATCATGTGAAATGGGATCTGTGGAACTATCTGAATTGGCCATGAAGCCAAACGCTCCCAATTTGGTGGAGCCGAAGAGAGCAAAAGCCCAGCCTCTCGGCCCTCTCAGTTGAGGCACGGGTTGTGCCAAAAATCCGTTGTTGCCCAGTAACAGTGGCACGGAACGTGCCGCGGATTTGTTATTGCTCAGCCGCGCGCCGCTCTGCAACGCGATTCATGGCCGATTTCTGTCATTGCGGCGGGATGTTGTCCAGCGGACACAGTGGTCATATTGGCGCAGGCACGTACTGCCCAACGTCAAGGACCGGCTGCCCTTGGCAATGACATGATGTTACACGGTCAATTCTGGAACGAAACAACACGATAGTTGGATTGTGCAGAACAACTATTTCATCGAGCGGAGAAACATGGACGCACAAGAACCAGAACAAGGATCGTTAGAGAGCTTCGAAGCCAATAAAGACCGGGCAAAACGCTGGTTCGAGGAGCTGCGCGACCGCATGCTCAACGCCCTCGAAGCCGTGGAGGACGGGGCCGAAGGCGCCCCCGGCTGCGAAGGCAAGGAAGCTGGCCGCTTCACCCGCACACCCTGGACCCGCGAGGAAGGCGGCGGCGGGGTCATGTCCCTCATGTCTGGCCGCGTGTTCGAGAAGGTCGGCTGCCACACCTCCACCGTCCACGGAGAGTTCCCGAAAGAGTTCGCAAGTCAGATCCCCGGCGCCACCGAAGATCCTCGCTTCTGGGCCTCCGGCATGTCCTTTATTGCCCACCCGACGAACCCCAACGCGCCCACCGGCCACATGAACACCCGCATGGTCGTGACGTCCAAAGGCTGGTTCGGCGGCGGCGGCGATCTCACCCCCGTGCTCAATAGGCGGCGCGTTCAGGAAGACCCCGACGCGAAGGACTTTCATGCGGCCATGAAAGCCTCCTGCGAAGGCCAGCCTTCGGCCGACTACCCGCGCTTCAAAGAGTGGTGCGATGAGTATTTCTATCTCAAGCACCGGAAAGAACCGCGCGGCATCGGCGGCATCTTCTACGACTATCTGGATACGGGCGATTGGGAGGCGGATTTCGCCTTCACCCAAGAGGTCGGCAAGGCCTTTGTCGCCATCTATCCGGCGCTGGTGGCCCGCAATATCGGCACGCCCTGGACGGACGAAGACCGCACCGAACAGCTGATCCGGCGCGGGCGTTACGTGGAGTACAACCTGCTCTATGACCGGGGCACGATCTTCGGCTTAAAGACCGGCGGCAACGTGGATGCGATCCTGTCGTCGATGCCACCTGTCGTTATGTGGCCTTAGGCTTATGGCCCTACCCCCGGATACCCGCGTACATCATCGGGGTGCCGTCGGCGAACTGGGTGGCTGTCTGGAGATCGGCGATGTGGCCGGTGACGAGCGCGATGGCGGCAAGAGCGATGAAGCCCAGCGCGAGGCCCGCGACCTTCTTTCCCGTGATGTTCCCCATAACCTGTCCCCTTCTTCGGCACCGGCGCGCTCCTTTCTGCGCGTCGTGGGAACAGGTTTAGTGGGGGGCGGCTGAACCCAATCTGAGGGGGCCGTTCATCTTGCGTACAGGTTTTGGTTAACGGCCCGGACCCGGCCCAATCAGGGACCGAAAACCCTTAGCCAGCAAGGGCCCGGGGGCTCCGCGAGGACATGAAAAAGCTTGCCAACTGCGTCCGTTTGGCCCATCTTCTGAAGTCCGGGCGCCCGCTGTTGGGCGTGGACGAAGACGACGGTTAGCGACGAACGTAGCCAAGAGCACGACCCTTTCCTGACATCTGAAGACGCCATGGGCTTCTTCCTTGAGGGACTCTGACGAGAACGCCTCAAGCGAGGGGGTCACGTGGCCCGTTATTTTGAACTTAGAGAACGGGAAAGGACTCCCTCACCATGTCTCGTGTCAACGGCACTGTGAAATTCTTCAATCATACGCGCGGCTTCGGCTTCATCGAGCCGGAAGACGGCGGCAAGGACGTTTTCGTCCATGCATCGGCTGTAGAGCGTGCGGGCATGCCGCCCCTCAACGAAGGCGACAAGGTCTCATTTGAGATCGAGGACGACCGCCGCGGCCGCGGCAAGCAGGCTGCGAACCTGCAGGCTGCGTCCTAAAGCCAAGACTGCATCCTAAGACCAAGGCTGCGGCGCAAAGCAAGAGAGCCGCTTCACGGCGGCAACGCCTCATAGCAGCAGACGCGTGGATGTGTGTATCTCGCGCGCCGACCAGCTGTTTCCAAGAACCGCCGGGCCCATTCGGGTCCGGCGGTTTTTTCATGTCCCAAAGGAACTTAGCGGCAGCGCCAACGTTCAGGCCAGGTTCATGTGGCCGCCCCTAGGGTGCCACGAACGGGGGGCAGGTTCGCCCCACGGATGGGGGGGGGTTCTTTCAACCTTACCGGCGCAGTGGGCAACGGCGCCGCATCCAAGGAACGGAGACGATGGGTCGGAAATCGTATTTTGGTTTAGTTGCTGCGCTTGCCGCAGTCTTCGCGCTAACGGCGGCGGTTCCCGCCGAGGCAGGACGCGGCCATGGCAAGGGATGGAAAGGCGGTGGCGGCAAGTATGTGCAGAACAACTATTATGGGCGCCCCTATGGCCGCCGCGGTGGCGGCAATTCCAACGCGCTAGCCGCAGGGCTGATTGGCCTGGGCGTGGGCGCGGTGATCGGCAGCGCCCTCACCCCGAAGACGGTCTATGTCTCTCCGCCCGCGCGGCGGGTCGGGTACCGCCCGGAGCCATGGACCGAAGACTGGTATGCCTACTGCTCGTCCCGCTACCGTAGCTTCGACCCCCGGTCAGGCACGTTCATCGGGTACGACGGTTACGAACGCTTCTGCCGTTAGATCAAACGGAATTGAATGCAAGCACAGCCCGCCGGTTTCACCCTCGGCGGGCTGTTGCACGAACGCCACAAGACATTGCAAAGACGCAGTCCTAGCACATAGCTGCGTCTTCGATACCGTGGCAAGCGGCTGATTTTACTTGTAATTATTGGTCATCAAGCGTGATTGAGGTGCGTCGCGATAGCGTCTTGAACACAAACGCATCCCAGATCAGAATTGCCACCGTTCCCGAACGCGGTCGGCGCAGCGCGGCATTTTCTCTTGCCGGTCGCCCCGTTTTGTTGTCTTGACGCAAAGACGTATCGCAGCTCAGCGATTATCGTCTCAAAGATGCTAGGACTATTGAAGCTCTAACAATCCGAGGACCGTTGCAACTCATGTCCGTTGTCGCCGAACCCGCGATCACTGAGATTTCACGTGACCAGCCAAACGCCCCGGCGGATCGAGAGGCACTCCAGAAAGTCCGGCCCTACCAGGGCATGGTGGCCTGGCCGACCGTCTTTCTGGCAATCGGCATCGTCGCCGCATTCGCAACCGTTTGCACGCTGGGGACGCTCGGGATCATCCCGCTCTGGCTGGGCCTGATCCTCAACAGCCTCATTCTGTATGCGAACCAAACGCCGCTGCACGAGGCCTGCCATGGCAATATCGCCGGCAAGGATTCGCGCTATCTTTGGCTGAACCATCTGATTGGCTATGTGTGCGGCACCATCCTGCTGCACGAATACAAAGCCTTCCGCTATATGCATCTGGCGCATCATCGCGAGACGAACGATCCGGAACTCGACCCGGACCATTGGGTGGCGGTGAAGAACCCCTTCGTGCTGTTCTTCCGTTGCATGACGATCGTGTTCGTCTACCACAACTATTTTTGGCGCCACATCGCCTTCCATCCCCACGTCCCGGGCATGCGTAGCCTCTCGCTACAGATCGCACTGATGAATGCTCTTTACTACGCAATCATCATTGGTCTGTGCGTCATCGGCTATTGGCGTGAAGTGCTGATGCTATGGGTCTTCCCGCACATCATCGCATCGGCAATCATCATCTACCTCTTCGCCTATCTGCCCCATAAGCCGCACAAGGAGCGCGAGCGCTATCGGGATACGAACGTGTTCTGGGTCCACGGAAGGATCATGGAGCCTCTCGTCGATTGGCTCTACCTCTTCCAAAACTTCCACCTGATCCACCACCTGTTTCCGCGCATTCCCTTCTACAAGTACAAGGATGCGTTCACGGATTTGCGGCCTGTGCTGGAGAAGGAGCACGCGCATATCTACGAGTATGACTTCGGCCCCCATCGCGAGACCGCATCCGAGGCGCGATAGCGCGGCCAGTCTCAAGGAAGCGCAAGAAAAAGCCGGGCGTCGACCCGGCTGTTTCTTTGGCACGACCGGCCCAGGGCCGGACCGCCAGATTGAGGCCCCTCGATCGACTTTCGAACGCGTCATGCAAGCTTGCGGGCGACGATGAAGGGCACGGAGAGCTCCGTGACGAAGTGCCTGATCTCGAGAACCTCAAAACCGTGCGATTCGATTTGACCCCTGAGTTCTGACTCCTTTCGAAGCCGGACATACGGAGCCTTGCCCAGCATCTGCATGATCGGCAGAGCGAGTTTCATGAGCCGCCATTTCAGCGGCGCCTTAGGTCCAAGGCCGCAAAACGTCTTGGAGATGAAGAGCCCACCAGGCTTTAGCACTGATGCAATCCGCTTCAGGTCATCGTCAAGACTAGGCAGCAGGTGCAACAGGTTGAAGCCAAGCACCGCGTCGAACGGCGTGTTCTTGTTAGCGATCTCGCCGACTGCCGCGGCCTTGAAGGCGACATTGCTTGCGCCTCGTTCGAAGGCCTTCTCGCTTGCAATGCGGATCATGCCCTGCGAGATGTCGCTGCCGACATACTCGTGGACGCTGTCGCAGAGGTGCAAGGCCGTAGTGCCCGTGCCGCAGCCCACTTCCAGGACACGCTGATCTTCCTCCAAATAGTACCGCGTGCGATCGAGAGTCGCCGCGTAGGCTGCCTCGTTGGCAATCGGCTGTTTGGCGTACTTCTCCGCCTGGGCATCCCAGAACTTTCCTGAATCGACCATGAAGTGGCTCCTTTCGAGGCCAGAGATTGCCATGCATTCTTGAAATGTGAATTGCCTAAATTCGCAAGTCATGTATGCAAAATTGCATGAATTGGCAGGCCATCTCCTTTGACTGGAATCAGGTCCGGGCCTTTCTCGCAACGGCCGAGGAAGGCTCGTTTTCTGGCGCGGCACGGGTGCTCGGACTGACGCAGCCGACCCTCGGGCGACAGGTCGCCGCGCTCGAGGAGGACCTCGGCGTGATGCTGTTTCAGCGGATCGGGCGCGCACTTGAGCTAACGCCGCCTGGCCTTGAGCTCCTGGACCACGTCCGCGACATGGGCGACGCGGCCCATCGCGTATCGCTGGCGGCCTCGGGCCAAAGCCAAGCAATCGATGGCGTGGTCCGTGTCACGGCGACAAACATGTATGCGGTGTATTTTCTGCCGCCCGTCATCGAACGTCTTCATGAGCTCGCACCGAAGCTAGAGATCGACATCGTCGCGTCCAACGAGCTGCGAGATCTGCGGCGGCGCGAAGCCGACATCGCCATTCGCCATGTGCGCCCGCAAGAGCCGGATTTGGTCGCACGGTTGGTCGCCGAGAGCGATGGCAGCCTTTTCGCATCCGAGCGCTATCTCAGCCGCTACGGACGCCCCCACTCCCCCGCCGACCTAGAGGGGCACTACTTCATTGGCAGCAACAACCAACAAGAGATGGTGAGCTACCTCAGCAGGCTCGGCATCAAGCCCGCGCGGGAGAACTTCCGCTTCGGTACCGATTGCGCACTCGTCATGTGGGAGATGGCGCGCCAAGGCTTCGGTATGTGCCTTATGGCCTCCGCCATCGCCGACAGAACGCCGGGCATGGAGCCAGTGTTCCCAGAACTGGCCCCCATGAAGTTCCCAACGTGGCTGGTCGCGCACCAGGAGCTTTACACCAGCCGCCGTATTCGCCTCGTCTACGATACGCTCGCCGAGTTTCTCTCGAGCGAGAACAAGCGGACCCGATAGCCTAGGGAACTATCAAGACAATCGGACTGACTACATCAAGAATGAAGTCGTAAACGACTACAGCGCCGGCTTGTCGGGCGCGGTTGGGCACTTGTCGAGGGAACGACCGCCCCATCCGGAAACAATAACGATTTCGGCTGGCTGGTCTGACGGCTGACAATCCGCCGACAACGCGAACCAAGCCTCAAAGTGCTTCCCGGACCTGGAGGCTTTTTTAGTCGGCCGCCTGCGACAACAGACACCCCTTGTGCCTTGTTTCGGATCAAAGTGTCGCAGGGGCAAAGCTGCTAACGTTTCCGGTTCCTAGGGATTGGAGGGCATCATGACGAATAGAAAGCTCACCGACATCTTGGGGGATCAAGAGCTATTGACGCTTCGGGAGCACGCACCGATTCGGGAAGCCTGCCGGTGCATGTGGACGTCCCGCAAGGGATCGGTCTTGGTAATCGATCAAGACAGCCGGCTCGTCGGCATTTTCACCGGACGCGATGCGGTGCACGCCCTCGCCGAAGGCAAAAACGCCGATACAACACCCATTCGTGAGGTGATGACGCTCAACCCGACGACCGCGCCACCCTCGGCCAGAGCAGTCGATGCCTTGCGCGCGATGAGCGATCGCGGAATCCGTCACCTGCCGATCGTGGACGACAAGACCATTTACGGCGTCGTGTCACGGGGCGACTTCAAAGGCATGGAAATCGACCGCCTCGACGACGACGATCACGTGGCGGAGTGCCTTCGCTAGTCGCTAGAGCCTTGCTCGAACTTCAGATCGGCCGGGGAGATCAGCACGCCGAATTGCTGGCACCAGATGACCACAGACGGGAAGTCCTTGAGATCGACGCCCGCGGGGATCGTGTAGTTTTGACTGCCCTTGAACGCGCGCAACCGTCCAAGATCGACGAACATCGTGTCCTTGACCTGGCCTGAGTCGCGAATGTCCGATTTCGGTACGAGATAGACATGGTAGTCGGGGCCGGGCCCCACTTCGAAGTCTTCTCCTAGGAACACGGTACTGGGATAAACGCTGACCGAACCTTTGCCGTAATGCACAGGGTCTGCGGGATTGGCGTGAATGAAAGTGCCCTTGGCGACAAGCGCCCCAGCCTCATCCCGATTGAGCGTCTCCATCGCATCGGGCGGCGGGAAGAGATAGGGGAACAGGAAAATGCCCAGTCCCAATCCGACGACCGTCCCGATCAAACCGCCTGACAGAAATCCTTTGACGAACTGCCACATGTCGCGCCTCCGAAGCCCGTATTCAAACTCTTTGAAGCTACGAGCTTGCCATGGCGCGCCAATGAAGGCGAGCGGCGGACACCCAAGCGTGAAGCCTCTTGAACGAAGCGCTTAGTGAACCTGCAATTCACCCGCGACGAAACTAAACTCGGCTGGCGAGATCAGCGCCTTATGGGCGACACGCACGCGATAGAGCGGCCCGTCGAGATTAGTGTGCCAGAAGTCCAGGAAGTCAGAGAGCCGCGGGAAGCGCGGCGCAAGGTCGAGATCCTGCCAGACGTAGCTCTGCAGCAGGTCCTGGTGATCGGGCAAGCGGTATAGAATCTCGGCTGTGGTCAAGGAATACCCAGCCATTTGCTCGGCGAAGGCCTGGTCCATCGGTCCTCGTTCCCCTTTTTTGTCGTGTTCTTGACTCGTCAATGCTAGGACCGTCCTACCCGCGCCGTCCAGACGAATTATTGTGCAAAATCAGCGCGTTGGCAGCAATCACCAGAGAGTGCTGATTTTTTGGCACTCCTACCTTGAAAGTGCCAAAGCCCCATTCTACATAACCGCCCAGAGGGTCCCGGTTCTCGGGTAACCCCCTCGATTCATGACAATTTTTGGACAATCTGTCTGGAGGAGTAAGCAAGATGAAGTTTCGTCCATTGCATGACCGCGTCGTTGTGCGCCGGATCGATGAGGACGAACGGACCGCTGGCGGCATCATCATTCCCGATACGGCCAAGGAGAAGCCGCAGCAGGGTGAGGTTGTTGCCGTTGGACCGGGCGTTGCCGGCGACGATGGCCAGTTCCACACGCTCGATGTTCGAGTTGGCGATCGCGTGCTGTTCGGCAAGTGGTCGGGCACCGAAGTTTCGATCGATGGCCACGACGTTCTCATCATGAAGGAGAGCGACATTCTTGGCGTGCTCGAAGGAGCCGACGCTTCGAAGAAGAAAAAGGCCGCGTAGCCCAAGCGGCGACCGCCCTAACCCCATTCCAATGCGCCGCATTCGCAAGGCCACTATGGCGGCCTGCAACAGGCGGCAGAGTTCGAAGGAGCTACACGCAACATGTCTGCAAAAGATGTGAAGTTTTCCCAAGACGCCCGTGAGAAATTGCTTCGCGGCGTCGACGTCTTGGCCAATGCGGTCAAGGTGACCCTCGGCCCCAAGGGCCGCAATGTCGTTCTCGACAAGTCGTTCGGTGCACCCCGCATCACCAAGGACGGTGTAACGGTGGCCAAGGACATTGAGCTTGAGGATAAGTTCGAGAACATGGGCGCCCAGATGGTGCGCGAGGTCGCGTCCAAGACGGCCGACGAGGCTGGCGACGGCACCACGTCCGCCACGGTCCTTGCTCAGGCCATTGTCAAGGAAGGCGCTAAGTCCGTTGCCGCTGGCTCCAACCCGATGGATCTGAAGCGCGGCGTTGATCTTGCAGTCGGCAAGGTCGTCGAAGCGCTGAGCGAAAAGGCCAAGCGCGTTACGTCCAACGATGAGATCGCTCAGGTCGGGACTATCTCGGCCAATGGCGACGAAGAGATCGGCCGGTTCATCGCCGAGGCGATGCAGAAAGTCGGTAATGACGGCGTGATCACCGTGGAGGAGGCCAAGAGCCTCGAAACCGAGCTCGAGGTCGTCGAAGGCATGCAGTTCGATCGCGGCTACCTCTCGCCTTACTTCATTACCGATGCCGACAAGATGCGCGTCGAGTTGGAGAACCCCTACATCCTCATCAATGAGGCAAAACTCTCCAACCTTCAGTCCATCCTGCCGCTGCTTGAGGCTGTCGTGCAGTCGGGCCGTCCGCTTCTCATCGTCGCCGAAGACGTCGAGGGCGAAGCCCTTGCCACGCTCGTGGTCAACAAGCTTCGCGGTGGCCTGAAGGTCGCGGCCGTGAAGGCGCCTGGCTTCGGCGATCGGCGCAAGGCCATGCTGCAGGACATCGCGGTTCTGACCGGTGGCCAGGTCGTCTCCGAGGATCTGGGCATCAAGCTCGAGAACGTGACACTCGATATGCTTGGCCAGGCCAAGAAGGTCGTCATCACCAAGGACGATACGACGGTCGTCGACGGCGTCGGCAAGAAGAAAGACATCGAGGCCCGCGTCGCACAGATCCGTCAGCAGATCGAGGACACGAGCTCCGATTACGATCGTGAGAAATTGCAGGAGCGTCTGGCGAAGCTCGCCGGCGGTGTTGCAGTGATCAAGGTTGGCGGCGCCACCGAGGTCGAGGTGAAGGAGAAGAAGGATCGTGTCGACGACGCGCTGAACGCAACCCGTGCGGCCGTCGAAGAGGGCATCGTGCCGGGCGGCGGCGTTGCGCTGCTGCGTGCGCTCGACGCCATCGAGTCGCTCCGTGCCGGCAATGACGATCAGAAGGTCGGCATCAACATCGTGCGCCGCGCCCTCCAAGCGCCGCTGCGTCAGATCGCCGAGAATGCCGGCGAAGACGGTGCGGTTGTCGTGGGCAAGATCCTCGACAAGGACCAGTACAGCTACGGCTACAACGCCGCGACGGGCGAGTACGGCAACCTGGTGAAGGAAGGTGTGATCGACCCGGCGAAGGTCGTCCGCACAGCCCTTCAGGATGCCGCGTCCGTGGCCGGCCTTCTCATCACCACCGAGGCGATGGTGGCCGAGATCCCGAAGAAGTCGGCTCCGCCCGCTATGCCCGGTGGCGACATGGGTGGCATGGGCGGCATGGGTGGCATGGGCTTCTAAGCCTCACCCCGCCAAGCGTCGTTCGCGGCGCACGAAGAGAAACGAGAGCCGCGCCTTCGGGCGCGGCTTTTTTGTTTCAGCGCTTAGGCTCTGAAATGGTTAGGCAGCGTCCTGCGTATCGTCGGACTCCAGCTCCCTCGTCGCCTTCTCAATCAGCTCTTCGGCCCATTGGTTGAGACTCTTGCCTGCAAGTTCCGCGGCAATGGCCGCGCGCCGATGCGTCTCGGGCGCAACGCGAAACATCACCTTACCGGAATAGGGTTTTTGAGGCTCCTTGCCGCGCTTGGCGCAGATGTCGAGATAATCGTCCACGGCCTCCTCGAATGCAGCGCGAAGTGCTTCGACGCTATCGGCGTGAAAACTGACGACATCATGGATACCAGCCAAACGGCCCCAGAAGATTTGGTCGTCGTCATCGTACTCAATGCGAGCCTGATAGCCCTTGTAGGTCATAGCATTGCTCATGGCTTGACTCCGATCTTAATCAGGAACTCCCGGACGAGTTTCACTTGATATCTCTTGGCTTCCTTCTCGGGGTGCGGGCGATGAAAACTGGCGGACACACCGTCCTTCTCGAACCGTACCCGAGAACCGCTTCCCTCGATTGTTTCCGCCCCCAAAGCCAGCAGTAAGCGCTCAATATCGGCCCAAGCAATCGTGCCCCTGCTCACGGGCTCCGTAAAAACAGCCTTCAGAGTCTTGCGCTGCTTGCTGTTCATGCTTGCAAAATATGCTAGCATTGGGCGAGATGCAAGCAGATTATGCTAGCAACAAGCCTTACCTCTGACGTCAGGTGGAGGCCAGCTCTCGCGCCAGCACCAGCAACCCCTCGCGGTCTTCCGCGAAACCACCTGCGATCCAGCGCTGCTCGATTTCTCGTAGCAGCGTACCGATCTCGGGCCCGGAGAAATCGCCGAGCGCCGTAATGTCCGGACCGCGCAAGGGAAAGACCGGCGGCTCCCACCGCTCAGCGAGCGTCGCGACAAGCTGCCAGGCGGGATCGGAGACAGGCGCATCGCTCGTCGCCCATGCAAGCATCACGCGCGACACATAGGCGTCCGCGCCGAGCCGATAGAGCTTGCGCTTGGCGGCGGCTTCTTGCGGTAGGTCGTCATCGAACGGGGCGGCTCCCAACGCGAGCAGTGCCTGATCCGCATTGGAGAGTTTGAACCGGCGCCCAAGCCGCTTGGCGTCCTCGGAAACGAATACTGCCAGAGCTGCAAGGCGCAGTATCGCGTTGGGCTCACGATCGAGCGTCGCCTCGATCTCGACGAGACGTTCGAAACGCGGTGCCCGCGGTACGCTTGCCAGGACGTCGCAGAGCAATCCGTAGGCGAAAAGCACGGACACCGCTTCACGCGCACGAGGCGCAACAAGCAAGCGCTTCAGCTCGTTTGCGACGCGCTCCGCCGAAAGCCGACGCAAGCCCTCCCGCTCGCGCACGCACGCCATCAACCCATCCGCATCGAAAGCGCCTTCCCCGTAAGCAGCGTTGAAGCGGAAGAAGCGCAGAATGCGCAAATAGTCCTCCCGGATGCGCGCGGCCGGATCGCCGATGAAGCGAACACGGCCGGCCAGGAGATCCGGATAGCCGCCGAGCGGATCGAACAGCGTTCCGTCCGCCTCCGCATAGAGTGCGTTGATGGTGAAATCCCGCCGAGCCGCATCCTCCGCCCAGTCGTCCGTGAAGGCGACCGTGGCGTGGCGGCCGTGAGTTTCCACGTCGCACCGCAGCGTGGTCACCTCGAACGAAACGCCATCGGCGACGACCGTCACTGTGCCATGGGCTATCCCGGTGGGAATGGCTTTGAGGTTAGCGCTCCGTGCCCGCGAAATGACCTCTTCAGGGAGCAGCCGCGTCGCAAGGTCCACATCGGTGACCGGCAACCCGAGCAAGGCATCACGCACGGCGCCACCCACGGCCCGCGTTGCAACGGTTTCACCCGAAAGCGCCGCGAAGACGCGCGTGGTTTCAGGCCGCGCTAGCCAAGGTGCCGCCTTGAGCGAGGGTAGCGCCGGCTTCTCAGGAGGCACCGTGCCCGAAGGCGGCACCTTGCCCGAAGGCGGCACCTTGCCAGAAGGCGCATCTTGCGTATCGTCGTGCTCGGCCATGACCCTTGGTCCGACAGGGCAGGCGAAAGGTCAATCGATCCCGCCCGGCTTGATGACGCCGTCCTCGATAACGGCCGGTCTGTAGCTGCCCCCCGGACCACCGCCGGAGAACTCCACCAATGTGAGAATGCCAATACACAAGACGGCAAGGCCGGCCAGGATGAGCCAAAGGAATGGCGCGCCCGCCATGGCGCGATTGGGCGCAACCCCCTTCACCCACACCACATAAGCGGCATAGATCAGGAAGGGCAGTAAGAACAACAGGATGTTGATTAGAACAATGCGCAGCATCGGGACCGGCAGTCTCCCCATCGTCGGTTATTGGCTGCGCTCGTCGCGCGCCGTTTGCGCGCAACCTTAGCCGCGCGCCAAAAACAATGCGAGCGCACTTTCCTCATTCCACGACATCCGCATCACTCGTCCATCGGGAAAGGAAAAAACGTGCCGCAACTCCAGACACCGGGCCCTTCGTCCGTCTCCACCGTCATGTCGGCCAACTCGTAATAGACCGGCCTGGAAAGCTGCGCGCGGAGCCCATCGCGTACCTCGATGAAAGGGGCCTGACCGCCACCCCGTTCGGCGCGGAAGCCGATTGAGTTGCCGGGGCCGGCGGTGACTTCGTCGTCCACATTGGTGGTGAAGGTTAGGCGCTGATCGGCTCCTTCTCCCTCCCTGATCATCGCCACAGCGATGAAGGGCTCGCCCTCGACCTCGATAGGCACTTTTTCCACAGGGGTGACGAGGTAGAAACCGTCGTCTTCGCGGCGCAGAACAGTGGAAAAGAGCTTCACGAGAGGCTTGCGGCCGATTGGCGAGCCTTCATAGAACCAAGTGCCGTCACGCGCGATTTTCAGGCCGATATCGCCGCAAACATTAAGCTTTGGCAATGAAGGCTCCGGTCGTTTGCCGCCATCACGGCCAGATGGTACGAGTCGCTTCTTGTTCTCTTCTGGCATTTTCGTATTCAGCCAAAAACGACCTTGTGTTCGCAAGAAAGAACTTGGGACACACGAACAAGGGATTGTGATCCAAATGCAGGCCAAAGTGTTCTGCTTCAGACGACTTTAGCCCTATTTTTCCTCCACCCTGTGTATCGAGCGAAACGGAAACATAGATAAGACAGTCATGACCACACTTGAATCCGAGCCTCAGCTTGTCGACCGCCTCGACGAAATTGGAACCAAAATCCAGGATGTGCGTGAGGCGACCGCGACCGTCATCTTCGGACAGGAGCGAGTCATTGATTTGGCGCTGGTAACGCTGCTCTCTGGCGGCCATGCGCTTCTCATCGGCGTGCCGGGTTTGGCAAAGACAAGCCTGGTGGAAACGCTCGGTGCCGTACTCGGTCTTGAGAACAAGCGCATTCAGTTTACGCCCGATCTGATGCCGTCAGACATTGTCGGTTCCGAAGTCTTGGAAGAAGAAGTCGGCGGCAAGCGCAGTTTTCGCTTTGTGAAGGGGCCGATTTTCACCCAGCTTCTCATGGCCGACGAGATCAACCGCGCGAGCCCAAAAACACAGTCGGCTCTGCTGCAGGCCATGCAGGAACACCACGTCACCATGGCCGGCGTTCGCCACGATGTCCCTCTCCCCTTCCATGTGCTCGCGACGCAGAACCCGCTTGAGCAGGAAGGCACCTACCCGCTCCCCGAAGCGCAGCTTGACCGCTTCTTGCTGCAAATCGACGTGTCATACCCGGATGCCGAGGCTGAGCGACGCATGCTCTTCGCCACGACCGGCACCGAGAAGCGCAAGCTCAAGACAATACTGACGGCTGAAGAGCTTATGGTCGCGCAGCGGCTGGTACGTCAGCTGCCCGTGGGCGACCAAGTGGTCGACGCTATCCTAAAGCTCGTTCGCTCCGCCCGTCCCGGCACCGGCATAGACCAGACCTTGGACGAGATGATTGCCTGGGGACCTGGTCCGCGCGCGAGCCAAGCACTCATGCTGGCCGTCCGCGCCAAGGCCATGATGGAAGGCCGTCTGGCCCCATCCGTCGACGACGTCATTGATCTCGCCGAGCCCGTGTTGAAACACCGCATGTCTTTGACCTTCGCTGCCCGCGCCGAAGGCATCGAGATGAGCGACATGATGGCAAGGCTCATCGAGCCGCTTAAGTAGGCCTGTCTTGGCAAAAGCACGCGCAGCGCTTCAACCGTTTCTGGCGGAAGAGGCCGAAGCCCACGGGCTTGCGGCGCGTATGCCTGCGCTCCTCGTCGAAGCACGCCGCGTCGCTCACACAGTGACCCATGGCACTCACGGGCGGCGCCGACCTGGGCCTGGCGAGACGTTTTGGCAGTTTCGGCATTTCGACACGAACGATTCCGTCGCAGCAATCGATTGGCGCCGATCGGCGAGTTCGGACCGCTTGTTCGTCCGTGAGCGCGAATGGGAGGCGGCTCACACAGTGTGGCTCTGGCTCGACCTGTCGCCGTCCATGCGGTTCCGGTCCCACCTGTCGAAGACGTCGAAGGAAAGCCGCGCGGTTGTGCTCGCGCTTGGTCTCACCGAATTGTTGGCGCGCGCCGGGGAGCGTATTGGCCTGATGGGCCGGACTCCGTCTTCAGGCCGATTTGCGAGCCGCAAAGTCGCCGAGGTTCTTCTCAACGAGACGGCGGACGACAGCCTTCCCCCGCCAGCGCGGCTCAACCGCTTTTCCGAATGCGTCCTGTTCTCGGATTTTCTGGAACCCATCGACGAGACTATCGCGCGGTTCCATCAGATTGCGAGTCAGGGCGTGCGCGGACATCTGGTTCAAATCCTAGATCCCGCCGAAGAGACTCTCCCCTATGCGGGACGCACCGAGTTCGAGGCCTCCGAAGGTGGGGCCACCATGATCGCGGGCCGCGCCGAGGATTTGCGCGAGAAATACCAGAAGCGGATCGAACGCCATCGCCTCGACCTGCTGGAGATTACGCGCCAACTCGGCTGGTCCTTCGTGGTGCACCATACGGACAGGCCCGCGGAAGAGGTCTTGTTGGCAATCCATGGCCAGCTCGCGGGCCAAGAACGCGACTACCGCTATCGCCCGTCGCGCACCGTGGATAAGCCAGCACAAGCCGCGAAAGGTGCCAGCTCATGATGACGCTCGGCCCCATCGGCTTCATGCAGCCCTGGATCTTGCTGGCATTGGCAGCCTTGCCCGCCATTTGGTGGTTGCTGCGCTTCACCCCGCCAAGCCCGAAGATCGTCGAGTTCCCGCCCACGCGCCTGCTGAAGGAACTAAAGCCTACCGAGGAAACACCGGCCCGAAGCCCTTGGTGGCTGACGCTCATGCGGATGCTGCTCGCCGCCTTGTTGATCCTCGCCCTTGCCAGGCCCGTGCTCAATCCAGACGAGGGGCGCTTCACCGGCGACGGAACGGTGCTCCTCGTGGTCGACAATGGCTGGGCTTCCGCAGCCCATTGGAATGCCCGGCGCGAAGCCATCGAGGCGGCCATCGACCGTGCCGACCGAAGCAGCCGTGATGTACTGATCGTACCGACCGCGTCCACTGACGAGATTGGCGAAGCCCTGCCGGCCGACGCCGTCCGTGAGCGGATCGTTGGACTCTTGCCCCAGCCATTCGCTCCCAACCGGAGAGATGTCGCCGCAACGATGGAAGAGGCGCTGACGGGAAGCTCCGACTACAGCGTGATTTGGCTAAGCGACGGCCTCGATTACGGCTATGGCGAAGAGTTTGCAGCTTCGCTCAGCAAGATTGCCGAAGGCGGCAGCCTGACAGTGCTGAAGCCAGGCCCCCAGGAAACGCCGCTTGGCGTCGGTCACGCCCGCGCCGAAGGCGGTACACTTGCCGGCCGCATCATCAGCGGCGCCCCGGGACCTGTCTCGGGCAACATCCGGGCGCTGACCGCGCGTGGCGAGCCACTCGGCGAAGCCCCATTTGCGATCAAGCCTGGAGAGAGGGAGGCGATTGCGCCCTTCGATCTGCCGCTTGAGATTCGTAACCAAGTGGCGCGACTTCAGATCGCGGGGCAACGGTCAGCAAGCGCCGTGCACCTGCTTGATGCACAATCGCAATGGCATCGCGTTGGCATCGTCTCTGGCGAATCTCGCGAGGAGGCCCAACCGCTCCTGTCGCCCCTCTATTACGTAGAGCGTGCTCTATCACCCTTTGCAGACGTGATCACGCCAACCGAAGGCAATACGGCCACGGCGATCGACGACCTGATCGAGAAACAGCGCGTATCTACCATCGTGCTTGCCGACATCGGCAGGCTCACCCCGGCGACCCAGGAAGAACTCGAAGGCTGGCTTGGCAAGGGCGGCGTCTTGATCCGTTTCGCTGGGCCCCGGCTCGAGCAAGGCGGCGACGAGCTTCTGCCCGTCGCGCTGCGCCGCGGCGGCCGGTCACTGGGCGGCGCCCTCTCCTGGGGGACTCCGCAGCCGCTGTCGACATTCGAGGACAAGAGCCCCTTCAACGGCTTAGAGGTGCCGGAGGACGTACGTGTGAACCGGCAGGTGCTTGCCGATCCGACCGTCGCCACGGATGCGGAGATTTGGGCGACACTGACGGATGGCACACCTCTCGTCACCGCTAAGCGCCAGGGCGACGGATGGGTCGTCCTGTTTCATGTCACCGCGAACTCGGACTGGTCCAACCTGCCGCTGTCTGGTCTGTTCGTGCAAATGCTGCGTCAGACCATGGCGCTTGGGCCAAGTCAGGTCATTACCGCGACCGAGGACGGTGATGGCGCCCCAGGCACTGCTTCCGCATCCCTGCGTGGCTCGGCCACTACCGCCCTCGCCCCAGTTCAGACGCTGGACGGCTTCGGCCAGCTTGTGCCTCCGCCGCTCAACGTGGCGCCTATCGCCCCCGATCAATTCGCCAAGACAGAGGTAACCCCCGAACACCCACCCGGCTACTACGGTCCTTCCGGCCAAGCCCGCGCTCTAAACGTCGTCAAGACAGATACCAAGTTCGTGCCGCTTTCCGACGTCGATGGCGCCACTGCCGTGAGTTTCTACACGTTGAAGAAACCGTTCGCGCTAGAGCCGTGGCTCTATCTTGCGGCGCTCGGACTTTTCGCACTCGATATTCTCGCGGTCCTCGCCCTGAGTTCCGGCTTCGCCTTCCGTAGGAGAACCGCTCGAGCGGCCACTGCAGTGGTCTTTGCGGCGTTACTCGTCGGGGCGGCGACGCCGCAATCGGCACATGCCCAGGAAACCGGCTCCACCGAGGCGCCGGCGAAGTCGGATGCGGAGGCGGAGGACTTTGCCCTGAACGCGACGCTGAAGACCCGCCTCGCCTATGTGCTCACAGGCGACGGAAGAATAGACCGAACCAGTCAGGACGGCCTGATGGGGCTAAGCAAAGTGCTCGGCGCCCGAACGGCACTTGAGCCCGGCGCGCCTATGGGCGTCAACATTGAGGCGGACGATCTGTCTTTTTTCCCAGTACTCTACTGGCCCGTGCGCGAGGATGCCGAGCCGCTATCAGATGAGACGCTCGCCAAGATTGACGCCTATATGAAGCAAGGCGGCATGATCGTCTTCGACACCCGCGATCAGGAACGCGTGGCCTATGGTGGCAGCCAGGGCAAGGCGCTCAGCCGTCTGATCGGCAAGCTGGATATCCCGGCCCTGGAACCCGTCCCTGTGGGTCATGTGCTCACCCGGTCCTTCTATCTTATGAACAGTTTCCCGGGCCGATGGGACGGCGGCTCACTTTGGGTGGAGGCCGAACCTGGCAACGAGGCGGAGCGCGATGCACGTGCGCGGCGGACCGACGGCGTCAGCTCAGTCGTCGTTACATCCAACGACTTCGCCAGTGCCTGGGCACTAGACGAGTCCAATCGGCCTCTCTATCCGGTCGTTCCCGGCGGCGAGCTGCAGCGCGAAATGTCGTTCCGCGCCGGCGTCAATTTGGTGATGTATGCGCTCACCGGCAACTACAAGGCGGATCAGGTCCATGTGCCTGCCCTGTTGGAAAGATTGGGGCAGTAGACGATGAACTGGTCAATCACCTTTATTCCATTTGTGCCTTGGCCCGTACTGTGGATCATTGCCGCGATTGGCGCCGTCCTGCTGGCTTTGGTGTTCTGGCGTGCGCGGCGCGGCGCTTTTTTGCGGCTTCTCACCTTCGCGGCACTGCTGCTGGCGCTCGCCAACCCTCACCTGAAGAGAGAGGACCGGGAGCCGCTCAACGATATCGTCACAGTGGTCGTGGACGACAGCCAGAGCCAGACCCTGGCCGGCCGCACAGGCCGTACCGCCGAAGTCCGCAAGGATCTCGAAGAGCGGCTGAAGGAAGTGCCGAAGCTGGAGACCCGTATCGTGCGCTCCGGCTCCGTCTCGGATGACGTCGACCGCGACGGGACTATGCTCTTTACCGATCTCGGCCAAGCCTTGGCCGACGTGCCCCCAGACCGGCTGGCAGGCGTCATCATGATTACTGACGGCCAGGTTCACGATGTGCCCGAAGCGGTCTCGGCGCTTGGGTTCGATGCGCCCGTACATACGCTTTTGACCGGCAAGGACGACGAGTTCGACCGGCGCTTAGAGATCATTGCGGCCCCGCGTTTTGGTATTGTAGGCAGCACTCAGACGATCGAGATCAAGGTCAGCGAGTCCAAGCCCAGCGAGGACAACATCGCCACCTTGACAGTTACACAGCAGGGGAAGACGCCGGAGCAGGAAGTTGTTCGAATTGGCGATCCTGTGAGAATCCCGGTTGAGATCAGCCATGCCGGCCCCAACATCGTAGAGATCAAGGTCGACGGCGCGCCCGGCGAGTTGACGCAGATTAACAACCGCACCCTCATTCCTATTGAGGGCGTCCGCGAAAATCTCCGTGTGCTGCTTGTCTCCGGCGAGCCTCACGCGGGCGAGCGTACCTGGCGCAACATGTTGAAGTCAGATGCGTCAGTGGACCTCGTGCACTTCACCATTCTGCGCCCGCCGGAAAAGCAGGATGGCACACCGATCAACCAGCTTTCTCTGATCGCCTTTCCAACGCGTGAGCTCTTTCAAGAGAAGTTGGACCAGTTCGACCTCATCATTTTCGACCGCTATCAGCGGCGAGGCGTGCTGCCACTGCTCTATCTGGAGAATGTCGCACGCTACGTGGAACGCGGTGGCGCGGTCTTGGTGTCGTCCGGGGATGACTATGCCTCGCCCTTGAGCCTGTACCGCACGCCTTTGGGATCCATTTTGCCGGCGGCCCCGTCAGGCCGTGTGGTAGAGAAGCCCTACCGCCCGGCATTGTCCGACCTTGGCGCCAAGCATCCGGTCACTGGCGACCTTGCCGGCGCACGGGGCGGGGGCGAGGATGGCACGGCTCCTACATGGGGGCGTTGGTTCCGTGTGGTGGATGTCTCGCCGCGCGACGCGGATATCCTTATGACGGGCGCTGACGACCGGCCACTCCTCGTGATTGGTGAAAGGGGCGAGGGCCGCGTTGCGGTGCTGCTCTCCGACCAGGCATGGCTTTGGGCGCGCGGGTACGATGGAGGCGGCCCCTACTCTGACTTGTTGCGGCGTCTGGCGCACTGGCTGATGAAGGAGCCGGAACTTGAGCAGGAGACTTTGCGCGCCTCGGCGAAGGGGGAGAGCCTCATCATCGAGCGCCGCTCCGTCGAAGAGGACGTCGACCCGGTCGTTGTGACCACGCCGGCAGGTGAAGAGATGACCGTGACCCTCGATAAGGGAGAGCGGGGCATCTGGCGCAAAGCAATACAGGTCGACGAGCACGGGGTTTATCGCGTCGCATCCGGCCAGCTTGCGAGCCTGGCAACGGTCGGCAAAGCCAATACGCGCGAGTTCGCGGCTGTGACGGCTTCTGCCGAGCCCTTGGCACCGGTTCTTGAAGGCACCGGAGGCGGCGCGTTTTGGATGGGCCGGGAAGCCAGCGACGGAGCTTCAATTCCCCGTCTTGCCATGATCCGCAGCGGTCAGATCATGCACGGCACCGACTGGATGGGCCTTCACAAGCGGGACGCCTACCACGTTAAAGGCGTTCGCCTTTTCCCGCTGTTCAGCGGGTTCCTGGCGCTAGCGCTGATGCTTGGCCTGCTAGCGGCGGCCTGGTATCGCGAAGGCCGCTAGAGCAATCGGCTTCAAACCTAGACCGCATACGCGCGCACCTGACCAGCCGCGCCTTCCAGCGCTCCTTCGCAGAGCTCAACACATAAGAGACGGCCAGGATCGACGGGCCCGGGAAGCGTGATTGCACCGTGTGCCGACGGCTTAAACCCGAAACGGCTGTAGTACGGCACATCACCGACGAGCAATACAAAGCCGAAGCCTGCGTCGCGACAACGGCTCAACCCCTCCTCAAGAAGCGCCTTGCCGCAACCCTGGCCGACCAGAGCGGGGTCCACCACAAGCGGCCCGAGCAGCAACCCGCCATCTCGATCTCCGACCCGGACGGCGGTAAAGCGGACGCCTCCTGCAACCCTTCCATCATGCCAGGCCGTAAGGCTGAGCTTGGCCACAGGATCGATGCCCTCACGGACACGATAAGCGCTCCTGGCGAAGCGCCCGGGCCCGAAGGCCGCCGCGGAAAGCGCATTGAGCGCGAGGATATCGGAACAGGTTTCGGGAAGAATTTCGAAGGTCGTCATAGCGTTGGCACCATTAGAAGAACGAGGGACACTCCCTCCCGGGCGCCAAACGTGACCAATTGATTTGCGGGGATATGGACGAGGCGGCGGCGAGGGTCAGGCGTTCCGCGCGAAGCGGACGCACGCTCGTCGTCGCTGAAGCAAGTCTATCGTGGTGCTCGTGCACGTCATGGGCGCTGGCCTTATCACGGACAGCCGCCTGACGTCCAGCACCCATTAGGTGGGTGGTGCGGCACGTTTACGAACCACTTCAAGTTCACTATGTGTTATCGGCTCACGGTATAGTGTTGGGATTGCTAGACTTCGCATCTGGCAATGCCGGGACGCAAAGGCACGTCCCGATGTTTCAGCGGGGTTACACATGGCAGACAAGGCGAAGCTGCTCGTTCTCTACCACTCGTCCTATGGTCATACGGAAACGCTGGCTTACGCGATGGCCCACGGCGTCCGTGCGGTCGAGGACATCCGTGTCACGGTCAAGCGCGTGCCCGAACTGATGCCTGACGATGTGATGGCCGCGGCGGGCATGAAAGTTGAGCAGCCGGCGCCGGTGGCCGAACCTGCGGAACTCGCCGAGTATGACGGCATCATCATCGGCACGCCCACTCGCTTCGGCAATATGTCCTCACAGATGCGCTATTTCCTCGATCAGACCGGACCGCTTTGGGCGGCGGGGGCGCTGATCGGCAAGGTCGGAAGCGTCTTCACCTCCACCTCAACGGGCGGCGGAAATGAAACCACGATTGTGTCTGTGCACCACACATTGATCCACCATGGCATGGTGGTCGTAGGCTTGCCTTACTCGGCACCCGACTTGCCGGATGTCAGTGAGGTGCGCGGCGGGTCGCCTTACGGCGCAGGCACGATCTCCGCGCCGGACGGCTCTCGCACACCCTCGCAAAAGGAGTTGAACCTGGCGAGCTTCCAAGGCCACCACGTGGCCAAAATCACTAAGAAGCTGATGACCGGCGATGAATAGCCGCCTGATTAGCCCGACCACAGAGGGTTAGTCGGGGCACCCTCGAAAATCTCCGCTAAGCGACGGCTCGTCCCCGGGTCCAACGGCTCGGGAAGCTCGTCAAGCGCAAACATCCCGGTCTGCGCGATTTCACCCTTCTGCCGGTAATCGCCGTCTCGTGTCCACTGCCGCACGACATAGAGCGCGATGTGATCCCCCGCGAAGTTGGCGTTGTTCGAGAACACGCCATGTAATTCCGGTGGACCGGTCAAGGTGACGCCCACCTCCTCTTCCAGTTCGCGCGCAAGCGCCTCCTGCAGGGTCTCGCCCCACTCAACGCCGCCCCCCGGGAAAAACCAGCCCGCCCGATAGCTGTGCCGCACAAGAAGAACGTGTCCGGAATCGTCGATCACAGCGCCTTGGGATCCGAGCGTCATGCCTCGCCGCATGCGCCAAAACGGCCGGATTGCCGCGGTCACTATCCGGGATAAGGCCTTGCTTCTTGGGCCAGTCTTCTCGCTCAAGTGAAACTCTCCGAAGTCAGCGTTCCGCAGTGTTGCGGCACCATGACGATAGAAGGCAACTCTTGTCCAGGTAGGCGCGTACTGTGCCCGATCGCCGCGACATGTCACTCGATCTCTTCGCCCACAGGCTCTTGGCGCGCGGGCTCATTTGCACTACCCAATCTGCCAGAAATGCCAATGAGGCCCCGGTCGTGTTTACCCTCGCCCATCTATCAGACATTCATTTAAGCCCGCTCCCCAAGGTGAAAAGTCACCAGCTCTTGTCAAAACGGTTCCTTGGTTATGTGAACTGGCACCATGGAAGAAAGTTCGTCCACCGGCGCGACGTGCTTGATCTCCTCTCGCGGGACGTGAAGGAACGCAAGCCGGACCATATCGCTGTAACCGGCGATCTCACCAATCTGGGCCTGCCCCAGGAGTTTCCGCCCACGGCTGCATGGTTGCGCGGCCTAGGCAAGCCGGACACGGTCACAGTCATTCCAGGCAATCACGATGCCTATGTCCGCCTCCATCCAGACAAGACCACGGCCCACTGGCGGCCCTTCATGGAGGAGAACGCTGCAGGGCAAGCGCTACATCCTCAAAGCGCCGGCGGCTTTCCATTTGTAAGGCGCTTCGGCGATATCGCCCTCGTCGCCTTGTCGTCCGCCGTGCCCACCGCACCGTTTGTGGCGGCTGGCTGGCTCGGCTCGGAGCAGCGCCAGGCTCTTGCTCAGTGTCTTGACAAACTCGGTCAGGAAGGACTGTTTCGTATCGTTCTCATTCATCACCCGCCTCTACCCGGACAAGCGAGCTGGCGTCGTGCATTGCGAGATGCGACTGACGTTCGCGATGTCTTGCGGGAGCACGGGGCCGAACTCGTTCTCCATGGACACAATCATGAACAGAGCGTCCACGAATTAGAGACGGTCAGCGGCCCGGCAATCGTCGTAGGCGTTCCATCCGCATCTGAAGCCGTCGACGGACGAATCCCCGCTGCTCGCTATAACGAATACGCCATCGAACGAGCAGGAAATGGCTGGCACGTGGAGATGACCGGCCGGGCTGCTACAGCGGGCGGTCAAGTCAGAGACTGCGAGAAGCGCCAGCTCAGGCGGCGCTGAGCCAAACCGCGGCAAAGAGTCCAACAGCCCCGGTCAACAGCCCGACGATAAAGCCCATGATGACCATGCGCGTATTGAGGTGCGGATTGGGTTCCATTGGCGCTTGTTGCGACGAGATACCGGGCAGCACCAATGCAGCCTCCATTCGTTCGCGCTGCACGATCTGGCCAGCCACGTAATCCGTAATCCGGTCAGCCATCTCCGCGACATTAGTGGCGCGAAACAGGGTTCGGCGGCCATTCTCGCTGTTGCGCACGAACAGGTAAGCATTCGTACCCTCGTCCAAAGTGACATAGGTAAACATATCGATCCAAAGCCGGGCGGGACGGCTTGGCACGAGCGCTAGGTTGAAACGATCGTCATTCGACGGAATATCGGCAAAGACCGTTTCTAGTTCCGACCTCAGAAGGTCGAGCCGTGCAAGCTCGCCGTCGCGATGGTCCGCATCCTGGTCAAGGCGCTCAGCTTCCACCAGCCTTGCCTTGCGGACTGCTTCCCGCAGGGAACGTGTTGCCGCCGGATGCTCGATTGCTTTGGCGCCATTGTCCATCGCTGAAAGGCCCTTCTCTTCCTTCTTATCTCTCTGCGCGGCCTTTAACGCCAACTCCCCTGCGGCACGCTGCAACTGTGCCGTAAGCGACGACGTCTCAGACTCCGCCACACTACGTTGCTCGACGACATCCGCCGATGACGAGTGAGTATAGTCTTCAGAGCCGCCCGTAACGCTGGAATCGACAGCCGGTTCTTCCTCTGGCTTAGTGTCCGAACGGGATCGTTTCACTGTGAGCCAGCTAGAAGGCACGCGGCGGCGCGCGGGCCCTGAACCGATTGCGCGCGCCTGCGGCAACCCTGTCGCACCTCTATTTGTTTGCCAGGACAACAGAGGCTCTCGCATCATCAAACCATCTGTCGATGGCATCATCGACGCTTCTGTCGAGGCCGAGTTGCCACGTCGCAATCGTGGCGTCGAGCGCTTCCTCGTTGGCCGCGACAAAGCTGTCACGGTTGATCGCCTCGCTCGCCTCGTTGACGAAGTAGTCGATCGCGATACCGATCGCCACACCAAGCGCCGCCCCGATCACCTGTCCACCAACTGGCTCCACTACCGTCCCGACAGCGGCCCCTTGCAATGCAGGGCCAGCCCGCGTCGCGAGCGACGTCGCGAGGCGTGTGGACATTTGACCGAAGCTCCGTGCCGAAATGGCATTGATCGTACGGCCCAACGTCAGCGCGCCGACCGTACCACCCGCGGCAGCGGCTCCAACGCCGACAATGCCATCGTAAGCGCGGTCCTCCATGAGGTAGGTCGGCGCTTTCCATTTCTGCGCGTCCCAGTCGAGTTTCACGTTGGTCATGGAGGTGGTCTCGGGAATGTCCTCCATGTTGCTGGTATGCTTTGCGAGAAACAGCTGTAGCCGCATATCGGTATTGGCAATCACGCGCCGGTAGCTGTCGTGCGCATGACGCACCGCCTGCTCTACGCCCTTGGTAATGGTCTGATCGCGCAGCTCAGGCTTCAGGACCTGGTCCGTGTAGTTCTTTAGGAAGTATTCCTCGACGTCGGCTTCAATCGCCTCACCAAGGGACTCATACTTCCCGGTTTCAAAAAAGCGGCTGACCGCTGAGGCCACCGTCTCCTTCAGGACAATGTAAGAGCGCTTCCACTCGAAGAACCAGTCGGCATACGCCTCGATCGCTTGATCGCGATCCCGAAAGGCGAGATCAAAGCTCCGCGCCAGATCCTCGTGGGCGACCTGCTTTATCCGCGCGCGTTCTTCATCGAGCATGAGGATCGTGCCGTTGACGAACTTGTCAGCCTCTGACTGCCCGACGACAAGTCTGTGCAGCTTGCCATCAATGTCCCTGACCACAAGATCCACCGCATCGGGCGGTAATGTCTTGTTGGGCTTGAAAACATCGAAGAGGCTTTTGTCGGGATGAACCGCCGCTGTGTGATCGAGATGACGGTAGTAGCTGCGGTAGTACGTGGTTCCCAACGACAGCACCGCATAGGCAATCAATATTAGACCGATCGCCATGCCGATGGGCTTGAGGAACATCCCGAGCGGTCCCGGCTTCACGACCTTCTGCTTGATCGGCCGCTGCGCCTTGGCTACCTCGCGCTCCTTCGCAGACGCCGTCTGTCTCCGCGTTACGCGAGACAGCCAGGACTCCTCCTTGGCGGGAGCGCCGTCAGACACATCACCAATGTCGTGCGCATCGCCATCGTATGCTCCCACGAGGGCGGTGCCGCGCTGTCCGTCGCCAAGCATGTCCTATGACACCTCTCCTGTGACACTCGGAGCCGATTGAAGGCAGAGCCCCCTCACCCTTCACACACCCTTGTTATATATAAGAACGGCGACCATTGGATGTAAGCCAGGCCGCATGCCGGTGCGGTTAGCTATGCGTCACAAGCCTAAAGAGCCACTCAAACAACCCCTTACGGTCGGTTCGGTAGTTTGCGATCGTATCGCCTTCGTCGATTTTGATGGATAGACCGCCAAGCGCGTTCACGACCTCGAACGCGTGCTCGTCCGTGACGTCGTCGCCAATAAATATGGGTGTGCGCCCCTTGAACGGCGCTTCTTTGAGAATGGCGCGCACGGCCTCCCCCTTGTCCACACCCTCGGGCTTCAACTCGAAGACCATCTTGCCCGGCAGGATTACGAGACTGGGATTCTCAGCCACGACATCGCGAACGGCCGCTTCGCACGAAGCCGCCAGATCCGGCCGCTGCCGGTAATGCAGGGAGAGCGACGACCGTTTCCGCTCAAGAATGAGCCCCGGATGCTCCTCCACGAGCGGTGCCAACGCCATATAGGCAGCCTCGACCGCTTGGGCGTTCCCTTCATCGAAATGCAAGGACCCGGTCGAATCGCGCCGGACCGAACCGTGCTCCGCCGCCGTTGCGAGCTTGATCGGTGTCAAGAACCCGTCCACTGCATCGAGCGGGCGCCCCGTCACAATGGCGACCGCGCCGCCATACTGTGTCGACAGCGCCTCTAGCACTTCGCGCACCTCTGGCTCGACGGTGACCAACTCCGGACGCGGAGCAATTGCGACCAGCGTCCCGTCAAAATCGAAGAAGAAGGCACTCGCAGACGGAACATCCGGCAGAGTATTGGTCATTGCTCTCCACTAGGGGCGACGTTGGATTGCAAGCAGGTGGGCAATTCAATCCAAACCTTGGTAGAATCGCATTCATTCACCGAATGCCCGAAAAATAGTCTATATGTTCCGAAACTTTTGTGGCGATTTCGGTTTAGGATCGATTGTCCCGCACAGCAGCTCAGCGCCAGCGAATACGGTTCTTGGTGGTGGGATGCAAGTATCAAGGGCGACAAGTGTTCGAAGGTACATGGCCGCGTCATCCGCCCGGGGTACGACACTCGGAACTCGGATAGCGTGTGATTCGGTCCGCTACGACAGACGTTCGACCCGTGATGATGTGCTAAGCCGCTTAGAGTGATCCCAAGAGCTGATGGCTGTGATGAAGGAAAAAAAGCGCCGCCTCGTCGTAGTGTCCAACCGGGTCGCGGATTTCAACGCCAAATTCCAGACCGGCGGCCTGGCCGTTGCCCTCGGCGATGCGCTCAAAGCCTCCAAAGGTCTTTGGTTTGGCTGGAGCGGGGACACGCGCGATGACGCGGTTGAGGTGCCGCCCCATGTCGAGCACATCTCCGGACTGACCGTCGCCACCATCGACCTCACGGACAAAGAAGCGGAAGGGTACTACTTCGGCTACGCCAACCGCTGCCTCTGGCCCGCACTGCACTACCGGCTCGATCTCGCGCAATCCAATGAAGAGCAAAGTGAGATCTACTTCCAGGTGAACGCCCGGTTCGCGGACGCGTTGATGCCGCTGATAACCGCCGACGACATCATTTGGATCAACGATTACCACCTGATTCCGTTGGCAGAAAAACTGAAGGAACGCGGTTGCCGCGCCCGAATTGGGTTCTTCCTCCACACGCCATTTCCTTCGCCGGAAATCTTTGCGGCGATCCCTGGCCAGAAGCGGCTTGGCAATGCTCTGATGGTGTATGACGTGGTCGGTTTCCAGACCACGTGGGACCGCGACAATTTCTGCCGTTATGTCGCGGCCTCGCTCGACGGCGAACAGCTCCAGGGCGACCGCGTCACCGCCCAGGGCGCAACAACGCTCGCATCGGTCTTTCCTGTCGGCATCGACGTGAAGCACTTTCAGCAGCTCGCCGAGGAAGAGGACGCCCTCGGACCGCTTCTTCCGGACGCTAACGAGGATATGAAGACGATTATCGGCGTGGACCGCCTCGATTACACCAAAGGGCTACCCGAGCGACTTCGGGCCTTCGAAGTATTGCTCGAGCAGTTTCCTGAGCATCACGGCAAGGTGCGGCTGGTGCAAATTGCACCGCCAACCCGCGAAGGTCTGCCCGTCTATCAGGAGATCCGAGAGAACGTCGAACGGCTCGTCGGCCGCATCAATGGCCGCTTCAGCGACCTGAGCTGGCAGCCGGTCATCTATATGCATCGCGGCGTGGCCCAGAACACTCTCGTCCGCCTGTTCCGGCGCAGTGATGTTGGCCTTGTGACGCCTCTGCACGATGGAATGAACCTTGTGGCGAAAGAGTACATCGCCGCGCAGGCAGCGCAGGATCCTGGTGTGCTGGTCCTATCGCGCTTCGCTGGCGCCGCCGAGCAACTGCGCGAAGCCCTGCTCATCAATCCGCACGATATTCAGGAAACGGCGCGCGCGCTCGACCGGGCACTCACGATGCCACGCCAAGAACGCTGGGCCCGACACAACCGGCTGTGGCAGCGCATCGAGACATACGACCTCTTCAACTGGCGCGATAGCTTCATTCAGTCCTTCGCCGAGTCGGATACAAATCCGGTCAACCTCTTCCCGAAAGAGGCCGGTGCCGCCTGATAGGGGCGGCAGGCTCTCAGCTGTGGTCCAGGTGGGACGAAACGACCGACGGGCGGCACATAATTGGCTCTAGTCCCGGCCGTAGAACCCTCTTACCTTGAGCGGCACGATGGCTTATCAGGACGAGCCTAGAAATCGTCTATCGCCAACCCTCACCGCATCACCCACGCCCCATGATCGATCGCAACGACCGGCACTGGTACAAAAACGCCGTCATCTACGAACTGCACATCAAGGCGTTCTTCGATGCCAACAATGACGGCATTGGCGACTTCGCGGGCCTCGTCAAAAAACTCGACTATCTGCATGACCTTGGCGTTACGGCGGTTTGGCTTCTGCCGTTCTACCCCTCGCCCCTGCGCGACGATGGCTACGACATCGCAGACTACACCTCGATTAATCCGACCTACGGCACGATGCGCGATTTCCGCCAGTTCGTAGCAGCCGCCCACGATCGGGGGATTAGGGTTATCACCGAGCTTGTGGTCAACCACACGTCCGACCAGCACCCCTGGTTTCAGCGTGCGCGAAAGGCCAAGCCCGGCTCAGTCTGGCGTGACTACTATGTCTGGAGCGACACCGACCAAAAGTTTCCAGACACGCGGATCATATTCCTGGACACCGAGACCTCGAACTGGACATGGGATCCAGTGGCCAAGGCCTATTTCTGGCACCGCTTCTACTCGCACCAGCCCGACCTCAATTACGACAATCCGCGCGTGCTGAACGATATCTTGCGGGTCCTGCGCTTCTGGCTGGATATGGGCGTCGACGGCTTGCGGCTCGATGCGGTCCCCTATCTCATCGAGCGCGAAGGCACGAACAACGAAAACCTGCCCGAGACGCACGAAATTCTTAAGCGCTTCCGGGCCGAGATCGAAGAGCGCTATCCCGACCGCATGCTGCTGGCGGAAGCCAATCAATGGCCAGAGGATACACGCCCCTATTTCGGCGAAGGCGACGAATGCCACATGGCATTTCATTTCCCGCTCATGCCGCGCATCTTCATGAGCCTGGCCCGCGAAGACCGTTACCCGATCACAGACATCATCAGCCAGACACCGCCAATCCCTGAGGACTGCCAGTGGGCCATCTTTTTGCGCAATCACGACGAGCTGACCTTGGAGATGGTCACAGATTCCGAGCGGGACTACCTATGGGAGACCTATGCCACGGACGAACGAGCCAGGCTCAATCTCGGCATCCGCAGACGGCTCGCCCCGCTCCTCGACAATGACCGGCGCAAGATCGAATTGCTTACCGGCCTACTTCTGTCCATGCCCGGCACGCCCGTTCTCTACTATGGCGACGAACTCGGCATGGGCGATAACTTCTATCTCGGCGATCGCGACGGTGTGCGGACTCCGATGCAATGGTCCGCCGACCGCAATGGCGGCTTCTCGCGCACCGATCCACAGCGCCTTTACCTGCCCCCGATCATGGATCCGATTTACGGCTACGAGACTGTGAACGTGGAGGCGCAGCAAACGCACGCGAGTTCCTTGTTCAACTGGACGAAGCGCATGATCGCCGTCCGCCAGACGCACATGGCCTTTGGCAATGGCGACATCACCTTCCTTCGCCCAGGGAATCGCAAGGTCCTCGCATATCTGCGCGAGCACAAAGGTGAAGTCATCCTTTGCGTCTACAATCTCTCCCGCTCGGCGCAAGCGGTCGAACTCGACCTGTCGAGCCAACGCGGCAAAGTCCCGGTTGAGTTGACAGGCGCCTCCGCCTTTCCACCCGTCGGTACCTTGCCCTATCTGCTAACTTTACCCGCCTATGGCTTCTACTGGTTCATGCTCGCCGATCCGGCCCAGTTACCTTCACACCCGGAGCAGGAACCTGAATCGCTGCCGGAGCTGGAGACATTCGTTCTCGGCGACGGCTGGATGGTCGTTGAAAGCCAGCGGCGCGATACGGCGCGAATTGACCGGGTCGTACGAGAGGTGCTGCCGACCTACATCGCACGGCAGCGCTGGTTCGGCCCCAAGGACGCCCGCATCACCCATGCAATGCCGGAACGGCTGGGTGAGATTCCGCAAGCGGGACGTGAGAGCTTCCTTTTGCTCCTAGGCAATGTGACCTTGGAAGATGGTGGCGCGCAGCGCTACCTCATCCCGCTCGAACCGGCCTGGGGCGAGGACATGCTGCGCCATGACAGTCCGATTCTGCCCTATGTTGTCGCAAAAATCCGCAGAGGCTCTAAGTCTGGCATCGTTTTCGACGCGGCCCATGGCGATACATTTCCCCGTGCTCTACTCGATGCCATGCGAACGCATGCAACGCTACCAGCGATTGGCGGATCGTTCCGGTTTGGCGCGACAGAAAAGCTCCGTAAGCTGGATATATCGGAACCACTTGAGGTCCGGCGTGTGGCAACAGGTGAGCACGCCCACACGGTTCGTACGCTTGGCGACGAGGTCGTCCTAAAATTAGCACGGCGATTGCGCTCCGGCATCGACCCGGGCATCGAGATGGGCCACTTCCTCTCCCGATCTGGCTTTGCCAATAGCCCTGCCCTTCTCGGGACTCTTGAACACATCAATCACGCAGGTGTACCCACGGCGCTTGCGGTCGCGTTCGAGTATGTGCGCAACCAAGGCGATGGCTGGTCCGTCGTGGTCGATGCACTCGACCGAGAGTTGGAGGACGAGACACTCTCCGGCAACGGAGAAGACCGCGGCCTCCCCTATTCGCTAACATTGATCGAGACCATCGGGCGGCGGACGGGCGAGCTGCATCGCGCATTGGCCGCCGCCGGGCCGGACGAGGTTGCCTTCGCGCCTGAGCCCGTAACCGACGAAGACCTCGACAACTGGCTCAAACGGACCATTGCGCGGGCCAACGAGGCCTTTGAGTCGCTGGAAGCGCTGCCGGACACCACGGATACTGAGACGGCCCAACTCGCGGAGAAGCTCCTGACATTGCGCGACGCGATGGTCCGGCGCATCGAGACGCTCGTCCCGGCGATTGCCCGCGGCAACAAACTCCGCCTGCACAACGACTATCATTTGGCAAAGATCCTTGTTTCAGCGAACGACGTGTACATCATCGATTTCGAGGGCGAACCAGACCGGCCCGTCGAGGAACGGCGGCAGAAGGCACCGGCTTCGCGCGACATCGCCACGATGCTGCGGTCGTTTGACTACGCGGCACGCACGGCAGTGGATCGGCAGCGTCAACGCGGTGCAACGCAGCTCGAAGAGATCGAAGCGCGCGGCATGGATTGGCGTTCACTCGCCGAACGCCGCTTCCTACGCGCCTATGGCATGGCGCGGGACGACTCCACCGGCGGGTCGCATCTTGCAGGCGGCGAGCTTCTTCCGCTGTTCCTTGCCGACAAGCTCTTCGAAGAAATCCTCTACGAAGGAGCCAATCGCCCGATCTTTCTCGCAACGCCGCTGCGCGCGGCGCTTGAGCTCGTCGCACCGCTCGATACGACCGTCGACGGAGACGGCGCGTGATCTCCATTCGCGCCTTCAGCCAGCCATGGGATAGCCGCCGATGTCGCTGAAACTCGATCCGGGCGCACCCACGCCGCTTGGGGCGACGTTCGACGGCCAGGGCGTTAACTTCGCGTTGTTCTCCGCACACGCGACGCGAGTCGATTTGTGCCTTTTTGACGAAAGCGGCACAGAGACGGAACGGATCACGCTGCCCGAATACACGGACGAAGTCTGGCATGGCTATGTTCGGGGGCTAGGGCCGGGGCAGCATTACGGCTACCGCGTGCACGGGCCCTATGTTCCCCGGCACGGCCATCGCTTCAACCGCAACAAGCTGCTGCTGGATCCATATGCAAGAGCCTATGCGGGGACGCTGCGCTGGGATGACAGTCTGTTTGGGTATCAAATCGGCGCCAAGCGCGGCGACCTCGTCAAGAGCAGAACGGACAGTGCGCCCTTCATGCCGAAATGCGTGGTCACGGGTGAAGAGACGCTGCCTCTGAACAATCGGCCCAATCGGCCCTGGCACGAGACCGTCATATACGAAGCCCATGTAAAGGGCATGACCGCGCGCCATCCCGATGTGCCGGAAGCCATTCGCGGAAAGTTCGCCGGACTCTCGCACCCCGCGGTGATCGAGCATCTCGTCAAGCTTGGCGTTACGGCTATCGAGCTTCTACCCATCCATGCGATCGTGAACGACCGGCATCTGGTGGAGCACGGGCTCAGCAACTATTGGGGCTACAACAGCATCGGCTTTTTCGCGCCCGCCGAACGCTACATCTCGCCGGGTGCCGGCGTTGGCGAGTTCCGCACCACGGTCAACCGGCTCCATGATGCAGGCATCGAGGTCTTGCTGGATGTCGTCTACAACCATACCGCCGAGGGCAACGAGCTCGGACCGACTCTGTCGTTTCGAGGCATAGACAACGCCTCCTATTACAAGCTCGCGGAAAACGAGCGGCACTACAACGACACGACAGGCTGCGGAAACACAATGGACCTGGCGCACCCCCGCGTCCTTCAATTAGCGATGGACTCCTTGCGGTACTGGGTAGAGCAATGCGGCGTGGACGGCTTCCGCTTCGACCTCGCGCCCGCACTCGCGCGCGACGGCAACGGTTTTGACGCGAGCGCTGCATTTCTCGATGCCATCGGCCAGGACCCTATTCTTTCACATACCAAGCTCATCGCCGAACCCTGGGACCTTGGCGAGGACGGCTATCAGCTTGGTATGTTTCCGCCGGGCTGGACGGAGTGGAACGACCAATGGCGGGATGGACTCCGCGCTTATTGGAAGGGCGACATGGGCCGGCTGCCAGAGCTCGGCCGCCGCATCTCCGGCTCGGCGGAGATCTTCGATCGCCGCGGTCGTAAACCCTGGGCCAGCGTTAATTTCGTCGCGGCCCATGATGGCTTCACGCTCAAGGACGTCGTTTCCTACAGCGAGAAGCACAACGAGGCCAACTTGGAAGATAACCAGGACGGCCATTCGCATAATTGCAGCTCCAATTGGGGCGTTGAGGGACCGACCGACGACGTCGCTATCCTGGACCAGCGCGACCGCGTTCGCCGCGCCCTCGCCGCCAGCCTCTTGTTCTGTCACGG
>JASJEH010000077.1 GCA_030064755.1 Methyloceanibacter sp.
GCTGGTGCGGCGCGATACCTTTGCCGTCATCGGTGATCGTCAACCGGACCTCTTGGCGATCGCCAGCACCATTTGCCAGCTGCACCTGATCGAGGTCGACATGAATGTTCTTGGCGGCACCGTGGCGGATCGCATTCGTGATTGCCTCTTGGACGCAGCGATAGATCGCTAGATCCACGCGTTCACCATAAGACTTCGCAATGGTGCCGATGGTTGTATGGACATGTGTGTCAGGATGCTGACTCTGCAAACCTGCCGTGAGCTCTTCGATAAGGTCAGCCAGCTTGACTTGACCCAGTGGACCAGGGCGAAGCTTCTTCAGCAGCCCCCTATTCATCGCCTTCAAGCGCTCTGCAATCGAGAGAATCTCGCTGGCGCGGCTTGAAATCCGTGTCCCCCGTTCGCCCCCGATCTGTCCCCCCGTGGTCTGGATCGATGAAGCGTTCGCAGCGATTCCGAACAGACAGGCGCCGGCTTCGTCGTGGAGCTCGTTCGCAATATCGCGGCGCTCAGCCTCCTGAACGTTGATCAATTGCTGATAGAGGCTCTCGTTTTCTTGCCGAGCGACGTCGAGCGCCGTCGCGAGCGTGTTAAAGCGATCGGTGATGACGGCCAACTCCTTGACCTTTGCGGTTGGCAGTCGGGCCCCATACTCGCCGCCCTCGAGCTGATGCATGCCCTTTGAGACGCTGGCGAGCGGGTCGAGAACGCGCCCGAGTACGATGTACAGGACGATCAAGACAATGACGTTAATCGCGCCCCAAATGACCGCAAGGGACAGGAAGTCTCTCCAAGCTTCGGATATCTCATCTGCTGGCTCCCCGACAATGATCACCGGATATGTGCCATCGGGCAGGAGTCGCACTTTTCGTTCCGGCACCTCCGCATGCACCAGCGAAGAAAACCATTTCGGAGCACTGGAATGGTTGATTCCGGTCAACTCTCCTTTGGGGGAGATGATAACCAACTGACCGGAGCCACTTATGAACATGATCCGGACATGCCGCAGATGCCGGAGCAGCGGCGGCAGTTCTTCTTCAAGATTGTCCAGCTTGTCCTTTCGGGCAAGGTCCCGAAGCGTGACGTCAACGAAACGCTGCGCGACCTCAACCGAGGCATCCATGGCCGCGTTCGTCGCCGCGCGCGTGTTGAGAATCGCCACGAAGCCCGCGATCAACGCCGCGACGAGGTTAATTGCCGCCACGACAACAATGAGCTGCGTGCGAACAGGCCGATCGTACCAGAGCTTCTGCAGCACCGAATAAACGTCTCCACCAGGCAACGGTTCTTGCAATCAGGCAAAAACCCCGTTGCGACTCGTCATAGGCCATCCCTATGCAAAAGCGAACTAGCTCCTACCATGTGCTTCAGGCGCGCTGCGTAAGGCATTGGAATTTCAAGGTTAGGCCAAGCCTAGTCGACGCCCGAACCCACCAAATGGCAATGGCATCTGTGGTAATAGCATTGCCAATTATTCCCGACCAACTCCAGAAGCTCCTTGACGATGCGAGGACCCGACTTTTGGGCCGGTCAAGTTCGCTGTTGGCCAAAAAGTTCGCTCTATGCCCAAAGGTGTACCGGACTGGTTCCACCGATCTTATCCCGCGTGTTGGACGGACGTGCCAGACTCGCGAAAGTTGGTTTACGGCGACTCGCTGTCCGCCGATTTGACCGACCTTGTCCGAGCTTGCGTGCCAACAGCACATCCACCGACCGAGATTTGCAGCATGCGCAGCGGTTCCTGGCGGAACCCGGTTGGCGTCCTGGTCGTTCCCTATGGGCTTGCCCGCGACAAATTCATCGAAGCGCGGCGCGTCTCTTGACACTTCATGCCAGACCGCTGGAATGGCCGGGGCCGGGCCCCATATGCGGGTGGCAACGTTTGAGCCCACCCCACCAGCGGGTCACCACCAGAGGAGATTGAATCGATGGAGTTCACCAAGATTGCAGGCACCGCGGCAGCTCTGACGCTCGCTTTGGGCCTTAACACCGCTCAGGCCGGCGACGTCAAAGACGGCGCTGAGACCATGACCGATGGTGCGGCGCAAGGGACTGTCGGCGCGGCAAAGGGCGCGGGCGAAGGCGCTGTGGACGCCGGCAAGAGCGCAGTCGAAGGTGTTGGCGGTATGGCGAAAGGTGCTGCCGAGATGACCAAGGATCCGGCTAAGGGCGCGGGTGAAATGGGCAAGAGCGCCGTCGACGGGACGGTCGGCGTGGCCAAGGGTGTTGGCGAAGGTGCGGTCAAGGCCGGCGAGAACGTTGTCGAAGGCGCAGCGGACATCGTCGGCGGTGCCGCTAAAATGACCAAGGGCGCTGTCGAAGGCCTAATTGGTGGCGGCGAGTAACGTCTCGAATCGTGTTGCAAAGTAGGACTTGGGGGTGTGATGCCATTGGCCGCTCACACCAGTGGGTGAGACAGGACTGGACCGTTCCGCCGACCACAGCAGAACGGTCCATCGCGACAGGGAGAACAAACCAATGAGTTTCGCCAAGAACGCTTGCATCGCGCTCGCCCTGTCGTTTGGCCTGGGCGTCGGCACGGCGCACGCCGAAGGAAGCTGGCTCGATACTATCAAGGGCGCCCTCGGCTTCTCTGAGGAGGCCGCCGACAACGCAGCCGAAAGCGTGGAAGGCGCAGCCGGCTCTGTCGGCCAGGCCACGGAGAGTGCCGTTGAGGGTGCGGCGGGAGCGGCACAGAATGCGGCTTCCGGAGCAGCCGACATGACCGAGAGCGCCATTGAAGGCGCAGCTGGCTTGGCTAAGGACGCCGGTCGCGGCGCAGTAGACATGGGCAAAGAAATGACAAAGGACGCGATGGGTATGGGCGAAGCAGCTGGCGGAATGGTCGACGGTGCCATCGAGGGCGCAGCCGGCATGGCCAAGCAAGGCTCCGACGCCGCGGTCGACATGGGTAAGGAAATGACCAAAGACGCGATGGGCAGGGGTACGCCAGAGGCCTTGGAGTAGGCGAACCCATCAGAGCCTTGATCTCACCGGATCGAGGGGCGCGTTTGACGCTTCGCGGACGCGCCCTTTTTCTTTGCTGACCGGCACGTCCGCGCCAACACCGAGTGGGCGCGCTTAGTGGCTCATCAAGACAGCGACGTCGGTGTTGCGCAGGACATAATCGGTCGCGCCGCCGAAAATCCATTCTTGCCAGCGCCAGCGCCCGTACCCACCCATCACAAGAAGTACGCCCGATCCCGCCTCTTCGAGGATGGCGTCGCCGACCTCCCGGTCGCCGAGACGAAGTGACATCAATTCGACTGGGAGGCAAGCCGCAATGAGGTAGTTAGCCATCGCGATGGCCGTCTCGTCTTCCGGTTCGTCATCCGCCACTAAGCTGATAAGGCGGACCCGCCGTGCACTCTCAAGAAACGGTGCCGCTGCCGCAACGGCGCGAGCAGATTCCACGGAGTCCTTCCAGGCGATAACGACGGTCTCTCCGATGTGGCCGCTCGCCTCATTCGGCACGAACAGTGCGGGCCGCCCAGACGAAAACAGAGCGGCATCCCGCGCTTCGTCGAAGAGCTCATCATCGGCAGCGGAGACTGTCGGTAGCACGCTGACGTCAGCGGTCTTCGCTCGTTGCGCAATCGCTGGCCCGACAAGTCCCTCGACAGTCAGCAATTGCGATTCCACTTCGTCCCATTTAGCCGCAGCCTTCTCAAACCAGGCAATCGCCTGTTTCTCCTCGTACTCCACCTGCTTTCTCGAGACGTCCAGATAGGCCTCGAAATAGATCGGGCTGAGTTCCGTTGCGTAAGGCAAACGCTGCGCGGGTGGTGGGCAAGGGTGCAGGACCTCAAGCTCGGCCTCGAAGCGCCGAGCCAGCCCGAAAGCAGCGTCAGCGCAAGAGGGCGTCGTTCCTTGGGAATTGATCGGCAGCAGTACTCGCGTGAGCTTCATGAAACGCCTCCCAACTCCCCCGCTAAACCATACTGCATGGTCTCCCGGGCCGCGCCTAGGCGCATTGACACAAAACAAAGAAGACGCTCACCTTTTCTCCACATTTGGGAGCAAAATCAGTGGTACTATTTGCGAAAATCAGACGCAGTATGGAGGCGCCTTATGGACTTTCCCTTAGACATTAGCTTCCGCAACATGGACCCCTCCCCGGCGGTCGAGGCACGCGTCCGCGAGAAGGCCGCAAAGCTCGCCCGGCTGTTCAGCCGCATTATTGGTTGCACCGTTGTGGTCGAAGCGCCCCACCGCCACCAGAATAAGGGAAAGCTCTACAGCGTTCACATTGATATCAGTGTCCCCGGCAAGGACCTAGTTGTGGACCGGGCCAAGCCGCTCGATCAGGCTCACCAGGATGTCTATCTCGCCGTGCGGGATGCCTTTAAGGCAGCCGAACGCCAGCTAGAGGACCATGCGCGGCGGTCACGCGGGGATGTGAAAAGCCACAGCCCCTCCGCGCGGGACGGCGCCGTTCCGCCGGCGGAATAACCGCCTCACTTCCTCCAAAACGGCTTCACATCAGCAAAGCGCGCATAAGCGCGCTTTGCCGTTTTCATGAGAGCCTTCTCCTCACCAGGACCAATTTTGGGCACAGGCAAACTAGTCGGCTCGCGTTCGTGACTTCCGAGGCTAAAGATCGATTGCCGGTTGGCAATGTCGTTCAGTGTACCGAGTGAGTCTTGAAGCTTCTCAAGAGCCGCGAGCGACTTCTGGCAGCGTTTGACTTGGTTCTTTCCGGAAAACGTCGCGCCAAAGAACTCGCTGCCATAGCGCATTCGCTTTGCGCGAATCCGGAGTTTGTGCCGTTCAGCCACGCTCAGCTTCTGAAGGTTCTTTCCCTTCCTCACCACGCTTTGCCGCAGCTGCGCCAACTTCGCCTTTGCGTAGTCTGCAACCGGCGCCTCCGCGAGCTTGTTACCGTCGCCAGCCCAGTCGCCAAACTCGATCCACGCGCCGAGATTCAAAAGCGCCATGCGACAACGTGCCGAGCCGATCGCATCGACGGCGGCGCTCTGGGCCTCGTCCCGCGCCTTTCGCACACGCTCTTCAACAGCCTTCCATCCCGGATCGTCCGGATACTCGGCGCGGTGAGGAGCGACGATGTCGGCGCTGAAGACATCAAGATCGCGCGCGTTCCCGAGCTGCCCCGCGATCCACTTGAGCTCGGAGGCGACCTGCGGCCGGTCCGGATCGTCAACGACGTCCCCGAACAACGAAAGTGCGGCCCTCAGCCGCCGCAAGCCAACGCGCATCTGATGCAACGATTCGGGACGGCCGGCGCGAGTCCCCGGCAGATTGACAAGCACTTGGCGCAGGCAGTTGCGCGCGGCGATGCGGAATGCATCTGCGCAACTCTCATCAGGCCCAATCTCGACGGGTAGCCCTTTCTCGAACTCGGGCTCGCCGCCGTCGAGCAAATCGAAGCCTCGCTCGGCTTTGGTCTTAATACTAAGCGTCAACGGGACGGTTTCCGCGAGACGTTTTGCGAGGGCGAACAAGACTGCAGCGCTGCCTGACTTCAGTTCCAGTTCAAGTTCGCAAACGCGCGCGCGATCGGCACCGGCGACAATATCGCCCTGATCAACCGCTACTTCGATCAGGCTTCCTGCATCGCCGATCAAAAACGTCCGGCGCATAAACCGAGTTTCGAACCGCGGCTCGAGCGCACGTCGCACGGCTTCGCTGAGCAGCGGCTCTAATGCTGTTCCCGCCGCTGCTGAGAGATCGAAGGCTGCTGTCGGTAGCGAACACTCCCATTCGCTTCGCTCCAAGAATTCGCTTTCGGCACGCGCAGTCTTAATGGTCTGTACGAAGCCGTTGCCGGTGCTGCGGACCCGCAAGAAAACGCCCGCCTGCCGCAGGCGGTCGTCCGGCGTATCGAAATAAACAGAGAGTAGCTCGCGCTCCTTCGATTCGAGAACGCGCGGTCCCGTCGGCTCGGTAGTCCCTTCCGACTCGATAGTCCCTTCCGAAAAGAGGGGATGCGCCAACAGAGCGGCGGCGTGCTCCGGGTCGAAGGCGAGCTTAAGCTCGATCTCCTTTGCGTCACTCTCCGGCGCGTCTCCGGACACCTTCGCCTCCCATCGTGGGCAACCGCAACGGTTCGCCCATGCCATGCGCAGCGGCCATATTAGCCATGAGTCATAGGAAGGTACATGTCCGGGGCGGCAGATCGAACGACGCACGGGGACTTCGAACCGCAGTCAGCGCCGCCTATCCCGATGGAACCCGCTGCACATCGAGCCTCGTCGGTGACGTTCGCACGACGCTGTTCTCGGCACCCGAAACCGCGGCGTCTTCCCGCCCCACAAACACCACCCGATCCCGTCCTGCGCTCTTTGCAGCGTAGAGTGCCGCATCTGCTCGGCGGAAAAGGCTTGAGAGGCCGGAGTCCACGTCTTTGTCGGCGGTCACGCCAATACTGACTGTGGAGCCGACCGGAAGACCGCTTACGAAGCTGGCTGCCTGAGCGAAACTCTCGCGCAGTCGTTCCGCCGCTTCAACCGCCTCATCGCCGTCAACGCCTGGGAGAATTGCCGCAAACTCCTCTCCTCCAAGGCGCGCAATGGTGTGGTTCTTGTCGAAGCTCTCGCGGAAAACTTTTGCGAACAGGCGGAGGACTTCGTCGCCGATCGAATGTCCGAATGTATCGTTCGTGTCCTTAAAGTGATCCAAGTCCGCGATGACCAATGAGACAGGCGTCCCACCGCCGTGCAGACGCCGCTCGACGACTGCCTCCGCAGCGTCGAACAGGGCTCGGCGGTTTGGCAGTCCCGTTAAACTGTCAGTATACGCGAAACGCCGCTGCTCTTCCTCGTCGCGATCCTTGGCCATTGACAACACAACGAACGCCAACGCGACGCGCAATAGCATGGTCACGAGCACGACGTAGGGAAGCCAAGCGCTCGTCAACGCCGCCGGAAGGGACATCAGCGGCGACGAAAGGGCGATCGGGATCCATGAAAGATAGGCCGCTCCCCCAATCCGCAACAGCGCAATCGCCGGCCACGATTGCGAAGCATCGGGCATGCGGCCCAGCTCGAACGAAGCGGCAAGCCCGTATACGGCAAGAATCGAGCAGGCAATCACGAACCGGTCGTCCAACGTCGGCGCCAATCCTAAGAAGGCTGCCAGAAGAAAGACCGCTGGGCCAAGTAGGATCCAGACCGGAGCCGATTGCCGTCCTGCAAAACGCCGCGCTGCATGCCATTTCAAACCGGCCGATAGTATGGCCACGCTTGTCCCAACAACGAGGCCATTCACAGAGCTGAAAAGGGCGGAAACAAGCATAGCGCCGCCACCAAGACTGAAGACGAGGGCGGCAAGCCCCCAAGAGCCGACAAATCTCGGTGCGGCTTCTAGCGACCACCCGTCACGCCCCCAAACGAGCAGGAACATGCCCGCCAGTACCGCAGCCACAGCGATTTCAGCGCCGGCAATCGTGACCAAGTCGAGATGCATGCTTTCGTGCTCTGTATGACGAATGTGCCCAGCGACGATACTAAGCGCTACGGTATCACTGTGAGATTGAAGCGTAATCGCAGATTTTCGGAAAATTGTAGCGTGGGCGCTCTGGTGGACGCGTTGGGTACGAACCCACGAGCGGAGAGTACGCGAAACTGCAAGCCGGAGGCGCTAGCTCTTGATCATCCGAAGTAGGTCAGCATTCGGACAGAAGGGCTGCGGGTCCCCCTCCTTATTGACGGAGAGCCAGTTGGAGCACACTGCCTTGCATGTACAGTTATGGCAGTTCGCTCGCGCGCGAAGATAGGACTTACCACCGTCCAAATCGATGACATCGAGCGGATTCACACCGGTCGTCTCGATCATGTCCTCCATGAGGACCGGTCGATGGAAGCTGGCGAGATCAAGAGCTGAGTTAGTCACGGCATCCCCCTCCCTGCACGCATCGCTGCCGCGCGGTTGACGTACTGGACGACAGAGAAGCCGCCGCTACCTTGAGTTGGATCAAGCGGACCCGATACTGCTATGATGCGCCGTTACGCTCGATCCCCGCGCGGATCAGTTCGGCTGCCTCGCCAACCTCGGCCCAGCGTACGACTTTCACCCATTTGCCCGGCTCCAGGTCCTTGTAGTGCTCGAAGAAGTGGCCGATCTGCTCCATGAGAATTTCGGGAAGGTCGCGGTAGCTCGACACACGCTTGTAGTAAGGGTGGAGTTCGTCGATTGGTACGGCGATAATCTTCTCGTCGATCCCGGATTCATCCTCCATAAGCAAGGCGCCGACAGGGCGTGCACGAATGACCGAGCCAGGGGTTACTGGCGTTGGCGTGATAACGATGCAATCGACCGGATCGCCGTCGTCTGACAACGTGTGTGGGATGAACCCGTAATTGGCGGGATAGAACATCGCTGTATGGAGAAAACGATCGACAAATAGCGCTCCGGATTTCTTGTCGACCTCGTACTTCACCGGAGATCCGCCTTGCGGAATTTCGATGATCACGTTGACTTCGTGGGGCGGGTTGTCGCCAACCGGAATATGAGGGATATCCATAGAAACTCTGTCTCCTAAGCTCTGCGAACGACTGGGATGTCTGTGTTAGCCGCCCTCGTCAAACTCGATGCCCTGTCGCCGCGTCCCGGCTCTTCTCGCACTGGCTCCCACGGACTCCTAAGGCAGAATGATGCCTCTGCCCACCCAAGTCTTTGAGAAAAGCCGCGTCAGGTCGGACAACGGATGCGAGACCGCTCCAGTGCCAGCCCGTGAAGTCCGGATGCTGATAGCACGTCTGTCCCGAGTTTCCAGGGACATATCGGCCCAACCGATAACGCGGCGCACCGGTGCCCACGTCCGGAATTAGGGCAGTGGCGCGATCTCCAACCTCAAGACAGCAGAGCTTGGCGATCAACGTCATCAAACCGGCAGCCATATCTGTGAGAGTCCCGCGCAGTTAGTGTTCAGCTCTACCACCGCAGGACTTACCCTGGGCGGTCGCCACCGGTCTAGAAGCCAAAAGTAGGACGCAGCCTTTCCCTGTTACGCCATGGGCTGCATAACATCGCCCTACCCATCTCACGAAAGTGGACTTCGAGTATTGCCAACAATCTACGAGTTCATAGCCCGGCTCCTGGTGATCACGGCACTTTTTGCCTGGATTAACCACCGCTATCTCCGATTGCCGAACACGGTGGGGATCATGGCGATGGGCATATGTGCGTCCCTGCTCCTGATTGCCCTGGAGATCGTCGCTCCACAGATCGCACTGATCGGGCAGATCGAGGGCCATCTGCGTACGATGGATTTCTCTTACGCGCTCCTGCACGGGATGCTTGCATTTCTCTTGTTCGCAGGCGCCATTCAGATCGACCTCTCATTGCTACGCGCGCGTGCGTGGTCTGTCGGCGCCATGGCGACCGTCGGCGTCATCATCTCCACGGTCCTCGTGGCCGGGCTTATCTGGGGCGTCAGTCATCTTCTGCCCCAACCCATCCCGTTCGCGTGGGCTCTTGTCTTCGGAGCCCTTATCAGCCCCACGGATCCCGTTGCGGTCCTCAGCGTCTTGAAACAGGCCCGCGTTGCCAAATCTATCGAGATGGACATGGCCGGGGAGTCACTGTTCAACGACGGCGTCAGCGTTGTGCTGTTCACTGTCCTTCTCAGCGCGGCGATGAGTGGTTCCGGCGAGAGCGGTATCGACTTCGGAAGAATCGCGGAACTGTTCTTCATCGAGGCCTTGGGAGGCGCTGCATTGGGCCTGCTGACCGGTTACATCGCTTATCTCGGTCTGAGGAGCCTGGACGACTACCCCACCGAGATTCTCATCCTGCTCGCCCTGGTGACAGGAACCTACGCCTTCGCCCAGAACCACGGGTTCAGTGGCCCCATCGCCGTGGTGGTCGCGGGCGTTTTGATCGGCAATCGCGGGCGCAGGCTGGCGATGGACGACGATACGGAGCGGTACATCTACGAGTTTTGGGGGCTAGTAGACGAGATATTGAACTCGATCCTGTTCCTACTGATCGGGCTGGAAGTCATCGTTGTTCAATTCGACATGTCGCTCTTGCCGCTTGCGATCACCGCAATCCCAATTGTTCTGGCCGCTCGCTTCTTTGCGGTTGCGCTACCCATGGCCTTTGTCGGATTCAAACAACGCTACGTGAAAGGCGCGGTGCCCATACTGACCTGGGGCGGGGTGAGAGGCGGCGTCTCGGTGGCTCTTGCCTTGACCATTCCACATGTGGATTCGCGTCCCCAGATCCTCGCGGCTACCTATGCCGTCGTCTTGTTCTCGCTCGTTGTTCAGGCACTGACCCTGCCTGCGGTTGTCCGGTACTTCGCGCACCCGACGCGGGACCAAGAGTGACGATTCGCCTGGACTATCTTTTGCCCCTTTCATGCGGCTAAAACGGAGCCGTCGCCCCAACAAGAACTAGGAGGAAACATGCGCTCTGGCATCCACGCTATCTGCCTCGCCTTCGTCGCGCTCTATTTCGGCAGCACTCTTCTGAAAGCTGAAGAGGTCCGTTGCCAGGCCATCCGCGACTCGGCGAGATGCGCCGCCCAACCGGAATGCTGGTATGACGCACCCAACAATAAGGGCTGCCAACCCGGCCCCGCGCCCGCATCGGACCGGTGCATGAGCCATTCGAGTGAATCCGTCTGCAAGACGAGCAGCTTCGGCTGCGCCTGGAACGCCGGCGAGGAGAAGTGCGTTACCAAGGCACCTTGAGGCTCAGTCCTCCTGAACCCTCGGAGCACTCAATGATCGAACTCCTTAAAGGCTTTCCCAGCAATGTCGTGGCCATTTCTTGCCACGGCGATGTCTCACGTCAGGACTACGACACCGTGTTGGTTCCGGCTGTGGAGAAGGCGCTGCAAAGCAACGACACGGTTCGCATGCTGTATGAAGTCGCGCCGGATTTCACGGGCTACGAGGCCGGCGCCGCTTGGGAGGACTTCAAAACAGGCATGGAGCACTTCACGAAGTGGGACCGCATCGCCGTGATCACCGATATCGAGTGGATTAGGGACGCCGTAAAGATCTTCGGCGTGTTCCTGCCGAGCACGGTCCGTGTCTATCCGCTCGCCGAGGCCGCTCAAGCCCGGCTATGGATCACGCAGGCATCCTGAGCACAAATCCCTACGCAGAGCATCGATCCAAGGCGCCGTCATCTCAACTCGAAGCGGGTCCGGAGCCACGGCGGAACGGCGTAAGCCAATAGCGCCTAGGCCGCCGTGGGAGAGACCGCCTTGCGTTGATCGATCACGGGCTTCTGCTCATGGTCGAAGATCCGATAGGCGAGCAGCTTCACCTGATCGTTGATGAGGAACCAGACAAGTGCATAGCCCCACACCATTGCAGCCAATTCCCAACTGATGGCCGGCATCAAAAGCCCCGAGACCGCGATGATCGTCGCCAAGGCCTGGGTGCCGAATACTGCGATCAAGAGAATTTTCGCCGGTGCAATGGACCAGAAGGGCCCGCGCGTACGCGTCACGAAGATATTCAAATGTCCCGCGACAGAAAGCTTCAAATACATGAGCGTCTGGACGACCTCACGATCGAGTTTCAGGATCTCCTCGCCGATATAGAACATGCCGAACGACGCGGCGACGCCGGCGAGGCCCAGCAGGGTCGACACCCCCAGCACGCGCCGCATGTTCCATGCCTCGGGCTTGGGCGATGGCTTCACATTGTCATAGGCGATGGACAGGATCGCGCCGTCATTCAATAGCGCAAGCAGCACGATCATAATCGCGGTGACGGGATAGAAGTTGAACACGATGATCGAAAGAGTCATGAACAGCAGCACACGGATGGTTTCCGCAATTCGGTAAATCGCGTAGCTGTTCATGCGCTGGAAGATCTTTCGGGCTTCCTTGACCGCATCGACAATGACAGTCAGTCCGGGTGTGAGAAGTACGATCGCGGCCGCGGCGCGCGCCGCATCGGTGGCGCCGGATACAGCAATGCCGCAATCGGCTTTCTTCAGTGAAGGCGCATCGTTCACGCCGTCCCCCGTCATACCGACGATATGGCCATGTTTTTGCAAGACATCGATGATGTGGAACTTGTGCTCTGGGAACACCTGCGCGAAGCCATCCGCCGTCTCGATCTCGTGATCAAGCTTGGCAGTCTCATGCGCCTTCGTGTCGCCAAACTGGCTGGCATCGAGAATGTCGGTGCCGAGACCGAGCTGGCTTGCGATTTCCTTGGCGATTGCGAGCTGGTCGCCGGTGATCATCTTGACATCGATCCCGAGCGCCTCGGCCTGCGCGATCATCTCCTTTGACGACGGCCGCGGCGGGTCGTAGAGCGGCAGTACACCCAAGAACTCCCAATCCTTGCCGTCGGTGGCCCTGGCTACGCCAAGCGCGCGATAACCCCGTTTTGCAAGCGCCTCGGTCGCCTTATCGACATCTTCTTTCACTGCCTCCTTGTTGGTCGACAGCGCGAGAATGACTTGGACCGCGCCCTTGGTGACCTTAAAGGTCTTGCCGCTCTTGTCGGTCACCGTCGCTTCGGTGCGTTTGTGGACCGGATCGAAAGGCTGATAGTGACCGACCTTGAAATCCTTGAGCTCTGAAGGATCCTTCACGCCTGCGATCACGGCCATGTCTATCGTGTCTTGGTCCTCCGCCCGGGACGCGAGCGCCCCGTCGAGAACCAAGTCGTCCTTGCTTTCCCCGCCAACCGAGATTGGGTCACCAAGCGTGAGTTTGTTTTGGGTGAGCGTTCCAGTCTTGTCAGAACACAGAACATCGACTCCGGCGAGCTCCTCGATGGCCGCAAGCCGGCTGACGATGGCTTGGCGCTCCGCAAGCTTCCGCGCACCGACCGCCATAGTCACGGAGAGCACGGCGGGCATGGCCACCGGAATCGCAGCAACCGTGAGAACGAGGGCGAATTGCAGCGTTTCCATCACATCGTCACCGCGGAATAGCGCAACCGCGAAGATCAAGGTCACCAGCGCGATGGCGATGACGATGAGATAGTCGCCGATCTTCATCACCGCCCTTTGGAAATGGCTGGTCGTATGTGCCTGCTGCACAAGCGCGGCGGTCTTCCCGAAGAACGTATCGCCACCCGTGGCGTAGACGAGTGCATCCGCCTCGCCCTGCCGGAGTATCGCACCGGAGTAGAGAACCTCGCCGCTGCCTTTTGACACGGGCAGGGATTCCCCGGTCAACGCGGCCTGATCGACTTCGACGGCGTCCGGTCCGAGCGAACGGGAATCCGCCGGCACAATATCGCCGAGGCGAAGTCGGACAATGTCGCCGGGCACGAGAAGACGCGCGGGCAAGTCGGACCAAACACCGTCGCGCTTGACCCGAGCATGGGGCGCGAGCTTCGCCTTTAGGGCGGCGATGGCATTGCCGGCTTGGTACTCCTCCCAGAAGCCGACAACAGCGTTTGCGAGGAGCAGCACCATGATGATGACGAAGTCAGACCAATGATGGACAATGCCGGATAGGATAGCGGCGGCCTCGATCATCCACGGAATCGGCCCCCAGAAATAGGACAGAAACTTCAGAATGGGGTTGGTCGCCTTTTCGGCGATCTCGTTGGCGCCATACTGGGCCAACCGCTTGTCGGCCTCTGTCTTTGTCAGCCCGGTATCCGGCGACGTACCAAGTTTCTTCTCAAGCTTGCCGAGGTCGAGCTTTGCGAGGTCGGATTGCTTCGCGGAGTCGGTCGTCGCGTCAGCCATTGGTCACCTTCCTCGTCCAAGCCTGCCTGGTAGACTGAAGAAGACGCATGATGCGCGATCCGCTCACCCTGCTCCAGGCTTCTTGCAACATTGTGCAAAATTATCGCGTACAAAACTCGTACGTCAGTTCTAAGACTTGATCGAAAGGCCATACACGGACACTGTGCGTACCGGCTCTGGTCTCCTCGGAGCCATCATCGGCTTACAGAGCTGCCAGGTCGGCCGAACGCCGGCTTCACCGGCCTGTCATTCGGGTTTGTGACGTTCGCGCAAGCCCTTGGGCGCCGAAATTGGGCACCCAGAGGTGACAGCATAATTCGTGGGAGGTTCGGGAATCGTGGCGCAGACTCAGGACGAGATCGACGAGCTGGCGATCAACACGATCCGGACGCTCTCGATTGATGCGATCCAGAAGGCAAATTCCGGACATCCCGGCACGGCCATGGACGCCGCGCCCGTTGCCTACACGCTTTGGCAGCAGTTCCTCCGCTACGATCCGAAGGCACCCCATTGGATCAACCGCGATCGCTTCGTCCTGTCGGCGGGTCACGCCTCGATGCTGCTCTACAGCCTGATCCATCTGGCAGACATCGAGGCGGCGGACACGGCCTACCAGAAGCAAGGCGGGGAAGCCGTCAGCCTCGCCGACATCGAGAGCTTCCGCGAGGAAGGCAGCCGCTGCCCCGGGCACCCCGAATACGGCTGGACGACGGGCGTTGAATCGACCACGGGGCCGCTCGGTCAGGGTATCGCCACCAGCGTCGGGATGGCTATGGCCGGCAAATGGCTAGCTGCCACCTACAACAAGCCTGATTTCGAGCTCTTCAATTACAATGTCTACGCCCTGTGCGGCGAGGGGTGCCTCATGGAAGGTGTGGGCAGCGAGGCTGCTTCGCTCGCCGGGCATCTCAAGCTGTCCAATCTGTGCTGGATCTTCGACAACAACAACGTGACTATCGACGGCCACGCGAATATCACGTTCACAGAGGACGTCGCCAAGCGTTTCGAGGCCTATGGCTGGAACGTCGTGCACGTCTCGAACGCCAACGATCTCGGCGAGCTGGCAAGTGCCCTGAAGGATTTTTTGGCGACGGACGATAGGCCGACGATCATCATTGTTCACAGCCACATTGGATATGGCTCTCCCGGCAAGCACGATACGCCGGCCGCGCATGGCGAACCATTGGGGCCCGACGAAGTGCGCCGGACCAAGGAGTTCTTCGGCTTTGACCCGGACAAGTTTTTTGTGGTGCCGGACGGAGTCCGCGAACACTTCGCGACCCATATGGGGCATCGCGGCGCTGACCTGCGAAGTAGATGGGACGCGTTGTTTGCCGAGTATGGGCGCGCTCACCCACACGAAGCGAAGCAGATCGAATTGATCCGTGACCGGGACCTACCGCACGGCTGGGACGCGGACATTCCAAGCTTCGACGCCGATGCGACGGGGATCGCCACGCGGGTCGCTTCCGGCAAGGTGCTCAATGCCATCGCCGCTAAGGTGCCCTGGATCCTTGGCGGTGCAGCCGATGTGGCTGGCAGCACGAAGGTCATTCTCGACTATCCGGATGCCGGCGAGTTTCAGCCTTATGGCGAACTCGGCGACTATAGCGGCAACAATCTGCGCTACGGCATCCGCGAGCACGGGATGTGCGCCGTGGTGAACGGTATGGTGTTGTCCGGCTTGCGTGCCTACGATTCCTGTTACTTGATTTTCACCGACTACGCGCGCGGATCGATCCGCCTCGCCTCGCTGATGGACATTCCCGTACTTCATATATGGACCCACGATTCCATCAGCCTCGGACAGGACGGCCCGACTCATCAGCCGATCGAGCAGCTCGCCTCGTTGCGCGCCATGCCGGGCCTGATCGTCATACG
>JASJEH010000078.1 GCA_030064755.1 Methyloceanibacter sp.
AGCGGCTACCGACCGCCTGTGCCTCTCATCCTTGAACTCTTGATACTCTATGGTCACGGTGTGAATGTCGTCCTGCGCAACGCCCATGTAGTGGGCGCATGCTGAGAGTGCTGGATCGAGCGTGTTGAGGTGCTCGCGAATGCCCCCAGGGGCAAAACCGAACTCGCCGCGTGCTGAAAGCACAATCAGTTTCTTTCCTGACAGAGTTGGTTCGATTGGAACATCACCGCGTGCGAGATCGAAGGAGAATGTGCGACCAATCCGGGCTACCTGATCAATCCAGCCCTTCAGAGCAGTCGGTAGTCCGTAGTTATACATCGGAACGCCCATGACAATAACATCAGACGCAATGACCTCGTCCACGAGTGTGTCTGAAAGCGCAAGCCGCTTAACCATCGCTGCTGTGCGATTCTCCAGTGGTGTGAACGCAGCAGCGATCCAATCATGATTGATAGCCGGGATTGGCTCGCGCCCCACGTCGCGGCGTATCACCAAGTCTCTTGGTCTCAGGGTGGTCCAGAATTCAACGAAGGAGGCCGATAGCTTGCGCGTGAGTGAGCGCTCGTGCAGTTGCGCGCTGGAATCAATGTGCAGAAGCGTCTTGATTGCTGACATCGCTAGATCTCCGTTCCGCGAAATTAGCCGTCGACTTCAAGGTTGGGAGCGGAGGTCTAACCTGCAAAATCAATTTTCTCAGCTAACGCATGACTCCGATTCATCTTCCGTCAGCAAGCAATCGAAAACACCGCACGCTCGCTTGTAGTATGTACTGGGATGATCTACATGAGCGACGTGCGCAAGCTTCCACCACTCAAAGCACTTCGAGCCTTCGAGGCTGCAGCCCGTAACATGAGCTTTGCAGACGCGGCTGAAGAACTCGGTGTGACTCCAACCGCTATCAGCCATCAAGTCCGGCTCTTGGAGGAGATCACAGGGCACGAACTATTTCGTCGGCGGCCACGTCCCATCACTCTTACCGACGCAGGAGAGCGTCTCTTTCCTGTGTTGCGCGATGGTCTCGATCTTTTTGCAGCTGCCGTCACAGGTCTTCGAGCAGATGCAGACCACTGCCCTCTCACTGTCTCCACAACAACCGCGTTTGCCAGTCGATGGCTCGTTCCACGCCTCAGGAAACTGAAACAAGACATCGATCTTGAGCTTGACGTCGAGGCATCCGAGGCGCCGTCTAATCTGCGGTCGGGGCTTGTTGACTTCTCGGTTCGCTACCGACGCACACCAATACCAGACTTGGAATGCCAAGAATTGGCGCGCGACCGCTTCATACCCGTTATGAGCCCCGCCGCGTTGAGAGCAGACGCGCCCATCGCGACCGTTAGCGACTTGGCAAGTTACCCACTGATTCACTTTCGCTGGAAGCGGCAGGACCTCGATCCACCGACTTGGGAGCGATACATCGCCGAGGCGCGCGCGGTCGATCCAAATGCTACGCGCATCGACCCAACCAAAGGCGTGCGCTTCAGCGAGGAGCCGCACGCAATTGAGGCAGCGCTTGCCGGTCAGGGTGTCGCACTTGTAAGCGATCTGCTTGTTCGGCACGAGCTCGCCAATGGCTCGCTTGTTCAGCCCGTTGATTTTTCCATCGACGGATTAGTGTTCTATGTGACCTATCTAGCCAATGCGCCCCGAAGAGGCACCATCGAGAGCTTCTTGCTCTGGGCCCGAGACGAGGTTGCTGATACCGCTGATGAGCAGTGACCTCCTTTCGTGCAGTGAGTGAGTTCAGGGCGCATCCTTCCGGCAGATTTGCCCTTCATAGCGCAGGACGGCTTTCCCTTTCTTGGGTGAGAAGGTTCCCCATGAATGAAATGTTCCGGTGAAACCTTCGTACGTGCCGGTTGCTTCGACGACGGTGTAAGCAGCGCCTCCAGCAAGGTAGTCTGTTCCTTCAACCGGAATTGCCCAGCTCTTATCCTCTGTCCGTATCGTTGATCCGTCCAGAGTTACGAACATGTGCTCGAAACGGCCCTCAAGTATTCCGTTGTCCCGCTCTACGAAATCGCCGACCTGACGAAAGCCAACACCGCCGGCAATATCGCCCGCCATGGCCGCCACACCACTGCGACCATCTTTGGCATAGTTGTAGTTACCTAGGCCTCCCATTGAACGGCAGACCTGACCTTCTGTCGTACTGCTCTTCTCAGCGGCCGTTGCTACCGCGGAGAGGCAAATCGCAGCGCCCAAGAGGGCCGTGCGGACAGCGTTAGTTAACCCAGTCATCACGTTCACCGATCTCCCTAGTTCGAATGCAAACAAACTCCGACAACTGCTAAGGCGATTGAGGACTAGTGGAAAAACCAAATAACTCATGAGCAAGATAAATCTTGCTCAGCAACCTGAGGCGCTGTTGTCGTTGCCACCTAGGCCAGAAAAGATCTCACCAGCCTTCCGCTCGCCACGAGCGGCGGAACCATGAAACTCATGAACGATGCGTTCTTGATTCTCGATCAGCCAATCAATAGTCGGCTCGCCACCCATGGCCTTCTGAAGCGCCCGATGCATATCCTTGCGATTTGTTCGAAACGCGACATCGTGGTCAAACGCCGCCGATGCCGCCGCGTTGGGATCCAGCCACACCGATACGATAATGCCAAGATCATCGACTTGGTCGCGAGGGATAGTACCGTCGCGCACTGCATCCAGCACTCCGTTAGCGATTCCAGCTTGGACGCTGCCGAAGAGGATCTCCGCATACCGACGGTCACGTATTGTCGCCTTACTCACCATGAGCGTTGCGGGCTTCACGGCGATGCCCGTATTGAGCAGCGCGAGAGCACGTGTGTGACCTTCCACCTGATCTCCTATGAGTACGGCAAAAGCGTTGCCCACAGGACCGTGGAGGGATCCAATCACGAGTTCTGGGTAAGCAATCTCGTAATGTGCCGCGCCCGGTTGTCCTGATTCACCAATGCGCAGTAGAGGCAGCTTGGTCATTCCTCTTCGAAGTCCTTATGCGGTGGAGATTGAAACCGAAGTTCTGGCAAACGGGTCACGCGTGAATTGCACCGCGGTCAACTTGTATCGATTGCCCGGTGATGCTCCGAGCATCATCACTGGCAAGAAACAGGAAAGCCCCCGCAATATCGCCCGGCTCCATGATGCCACCCAGCGACTGTTGACGCTCTATCTCCTCGAGAAGGGAGTCTTTGCTTCGTCCCGTGATCTCCGCCATGTGATCGAGTGAACGCTCCGCGGCTTTGGTGCGGACCCAACCTGGAGCCACAGCATTGACGCGGATGCCGCGAGGTCCCAGTTCCCGTGCCCAGGCTCGCACCAATCCAAGCGTTCCGTGCTTCGAAGCAGCGTAGGCAGAAAAGCCTGGCTCGGCCGTGTGCGACCAGATCGAGGCGGTGCAGATGATTGAGGATCCCCTACCCATTCTTGCGACAAAGGCTTGCGTAACCAACCATGTGCCGAGCAGATTGATGCGGGTGATCTGATCCACGCGCTGAAGCGTCCGCTCCTTGTCGTCGTCAAGCCAGGTCAAGAGCTCCAAGCCAGCGTTGTTTACCAGGACATCTGGCGGAGGAATTGAGGAGGCTAGCGCATTGACGGTGGGATAATCGGTGATATCAGCCACATGGCCCGTCACCGGCAGTTTCTCAGGGCCAGCCAACCGCTTCGCCGCCTCCAACACTTCTCCTGTTTCTGCAACGAGGTGGACGATTGCGCCGGCAGTGGCATAGGCCTGCGCAACAGCATATCCAATGCCGCGACTTGCACCGGTAACGACGACACGGCGCCCGCTCATGTCGCCAACAGATGTCGTGATCAAGGTATTGCTCCTAGTGAAGCTCTAGTGGTGACTCACCAATGAGGATCAGGCACAAGCCAGTCGGCTGCCCGATCCTCAGCTCTGGCACTTCAGCTTGCCGCGGAAGCGACGCCGGCGATCTCTGCTTCAGGAAGCTCGACTGCTCCGAGCTGCAAGAAGACTCCCAGCGCGTCTTCGACGTAGAAGTACTCAACAATCTTGCCATTCTCGAAGCGGAATATCTCCGCTCCCTCGATGCTGATCTTCCGACCCGTGCCCGGGACGCCGCTAAAGTCTCCCTTATGGGTCCCGGTGAGACGAAAGCGCGTCGCGACCTTGTCGCCTTCCGCAACACTGTCGACGAGTTCCTCGTGAATATCCGGGAACGCGTTGCGCCAGTAGCCAACAAGCTTACGAAAGCCTTCACGTCCCATGGGCCAGCCAGGCATGAAAGGGGCGTGCTTCAAGTCGGCTGCAAATATCTCGTCAATCGCCGCCATATCGCCGTTGTTCCAGCACTCGGCGTAAACGCGGGCGGCCGTATTCCCGTTTTGCTCTTGCTCAGACATGCTCATCTCCTCGCATTCTGTTGATGCCGGAGCATCTCCGGCAGATTCCGATGCGGCGGAGATGGGCATGAGGTTGGGGAGCAACAAACACGAATACCTCAGCCGCAAGATGAGCAGAACTCAACTTCGGATCGGGGAGCGTCGCTTAAGGGACAATGGCGACGATCACTGAGTCCGTGGGTGATTCTTGAGCTGACCCCGGAGATGACGGCACACACATTCGCCTCATGGCCCCAGTAACCGATCTGGCCCATGAGACGACATTAGCTTGGAGACCCGTGATTTCTGCATTAAGCCAGAAGGCTGTCCTTTTGGCCCACTAGAATTATCATCGCTAAGGTGACACCTAGTCCCTCGATAAAGTGGCGTCTTTGATGGCTCCCGACACTGTCTCCAGATCCACAGGACCAACCTGCTCGGCACGCTCCACAACTGAAGCGGCAGAGAGACCCATGCGCATCGCTTCGGTTGATATTCTGCGCGGGCTCGTAATGGCCATTATGGCCTTGGACCACACCCGTGATTTTTTCAGCAATACTGGATTCAATCCTCGCGACGTGACGGAACCAGCACTGTTTTTGACGCGTTGGGTAACCCACATCTGTGCGCCAACCTTTATTCTCCTCTCAGGGCTTTCGGCGTTTCTATATGGGCGCGGTAGGACAGTTTGGGACGTGAGTCGCTTCCTACTCACCCGAGGCGTTTGGCTGATCCTCATTGATCTCACCCTTATCAAGTTCGGCTGGAGGTTCGACTTCGATGTGTTCCGAATGACCGGTGGCATTATCTTTGCCATCGGCGGTTCGATGATTGCTTTGGCGGCAATCGTTTGGCTGCCTCGTTGGCTCCAGGCGGGCTTCGCCCTTCTCATTATCACTGGGCACAATCTGTTCGATCCGATCCGAGCACATGAGCTCGGCGAAGCCTCATGGGCTTGGCATGTTCTGCATGAACCGGGTCGCATAGATCTCGGCCATCAGGCGACCTTCTATGTACTGTACCCTTTGATCCCGTGGATCGGCGTCATGGCTGCCGGCTATCTGCTTGGCCCAGTCATGCAGCTGGAGCCCCGCTTCAGGCAGCGCGTCTTGTTCCGCCTTGGCGCCGCGATCACTCTCGGTTTTGTAGTCCTTCGTGCCACCAACATTTATGGGGATCCTGCTTTGTGGATAGCTCAGGAATCCTGGCTGGAGTCCGTTCTATCCTTCGTCAATTGCGAGAAGTACCCGCCATCCCTGCTCTATCTTATGATGACGCTAGGACCTGCGCTCATGTTACTCGCCGCCTTCGAGCGTACTCAGGGGCCCTTCGCACAATTCCTATCTGTGTTCGGCCAGGTTCCTTTCTTTTACTACGTCATCCACATCTACCTGATTCATTCTCTCGCTCTTGCAACCGGCTTGGTGATGACGGGCGACATAGCACGCACGCCTGAGCTCGGCTTTAGCCTTGCGGGTGTCTATCTCGTCTGGGTTCTCGTGCTCATTCTGCTCTATCCGATCTGCCGATGGTTCGCTGATTTGAAGAGCAATCGCCGAGGATGGTGGTGGAGCTATCTGTGAATTCGACGCAGTGTGCCGGCTTGGGCCCTTTGCGCCGGTGCTTCCGGTTAGCAGAGATTGAAGTTGACACGGTATGACCGCTAGGGCTTCACACCAAGTTTCTTCAGCGATTCCCGGGCAAAATAGTTGTTCGGATCGACTTGCAGCGCCTTGCGGAAATCGGCGATCGCAAGATTACGGTTCTTGCGTCCACGCTTGCTGCCATACGTGGCGCCCCTATAGGCCCACGCTAGTGCGTTCTTCGAGTCGTGGCGAATGGCATCATTGCAATCAGCCAGAGCCAAGTCCTTCTCATTCATGAGATTGTAAAGAAGACACCGATTGGCATAGGCCATCGAATAGGCGGGATCCGCTTTGATGGCTTTGGTATAGGCATTCAAAGCCTCTCCTCTGTTGCCGAGCTCCGACAAGATCATCCCGATCTCAACATAGCCTGCCGCTAGGTTGGGCTTTAGCTCAACGGCCCTTTTGAAATCCTCCAGCGGATCATTCAGCGACTGAGGATAATTGCAGTCCCCACCTCCGACCAAAGTCGCGCAGAACTCACGTTGCTTGTGAATAGCTTGCACTTTCGCCCAGCCCCGTTGGTAGCGGGCAATCGCCTTTGTGCTCTTATCGACCGTGTTGTCTTTATCAAGCAGTTCTATTCCCTTGTCGTAGTCTGCGACGGCCCGGTCGTAGAACGATTTTCGGACGAACATGAGCGCACGCTCCCCGTAATGATTCGGGTCGGTGGAGCCGTGCTCCTCAATTACCGCTGTGAGATCTTCAATAGCTTTGTCGATGTCGCCAATGTCGCGATAGAGTGCGGCGCGGTAGTAGTGCGCTACCGCGTCATGGTCCTCGAATTCCAAAGCACGATTGTAGTCGGCTAGCGCCGCCTCTTGCTGTTTCTTAAAGTGATAGGCCGAGCCGCGCAGTCTGTAGTCAATCGATGACCCCTCGCCCGTTCGGATGATGTCGGTGAAATCGGCAATGGCGCTATCGTAGTCCTTGTTCGCAAGGTGCTTCTGCGCCCGTGCGCGCAAAGCAGCTCGTTCTTCATTAGGGGCCGGCTCGGGTTCCTCCGCATTGTCTGCGACGTCGCTATCGGCAGTTCCTTTGTTCTGCGCATCTTCATCCACCACCGCGCGTTTGTCGTCAGCACTCTCATTGGCATCGGGCGACTCATCGGCAGGTGCCTGTGTCTGGGACTCCGGTGAGCTCGTGCTTTCCTCCAGATCTGGCGTTTCGGGCCCCGCTTCGCCGGACTGGTCCGATTTGGCTATGCGCTCGGAGTCCCCTGTCAAGCGGAGCCCATAGATCGCAGTAGTCCCTACCACGAGCAGCGTGGCTGCAACGGCGATCCAACGTGTCGGCAAGCCCTTGGTATTGGATTGCGGCTTCGGCGTTTTGACCGTCGGCTCCGCGTCTTGTGTCGATAGCCCGGCATCATCGCCCGGGGCCGCGCCACACACGGGGCACAAGTCATGCTCTTGGGCGTCATAGACGTGACCTTCGATGCATCGACTGAACTTTGCCATCGCCTCGGCCCGTTTTCGGCTAGGGTTTGACGCCCATCGTCTTCAAAACGAGCAGAGCGTCAGGATACCCTGGGCTAATCTTCAACGCTTGACGCAAGTCCGATATCGCCTTGTTGCGGTTACTGCGACCGCGCCTCGACGCATAGATTAAACCACGAAGCGTCCAGGCCCGCGCGCTTTGAGGAGCATGGCGTATGGCGTCGTTGCAATCCGCCATGGCCAAGTCTCCTTGCTTCAGATTGTTATAGGCGAGGCAGCGATTGGAGTATGCCACCGAATAGGTCGGATCGAGCTTGATCGCCTTGGTGTTGGCCTCCACCGCTCTTTGATAGTTGCCTAACTCAGCCGCAATCCAGCCAATCTCGGCGTGCGCCTGCGCGTATTTGGGATCGATCGCGACCGCGGCTTCGAGATCGAGCAAGGGAACCAGCAGCGCAATCTCGGCCCTACAATCGGTGTCCTCCGCCACCTTGTCCGAAGACAGGTCCTTGCACCTCTTCTGGTCCTTCTTGATCTCCGGATCTGCATGGATCTTCTTCTGTTTGTTGAGCGCGCGCGAGAAATAGGCATACGCTTTGGACCCAGCACTCGCCGACTTGTCCTTTGAGAGAAGCTCGATTGCCGTGTCGTTGTCGGTGATCGCCTCGTCGAATCTTAACTTGAGTACATACAGTTCCGCGCGATCCAGATAGTGACCCGAAATTTGGCTCCCATGGTCGTCTATGGCCGCATCGAGTTCCGCGATGGCGCCGTCGAGATCGCCCCGGGTACGCAGGATCAAAGCGCGGCCGTAGTGAACCAACTCGTTGTGATCGTCGAATTCGAGCGCGCGATCAAAGTCCGCAAGCGCAAGATCGTAATCCTTCATGGTGTGATAGGTCATGCCGCGCGATCCGTAATCGTCCCACGTTCCGCCTCCCTGGCGGATGATCTCGGTGAAGTCGGCAACGGCGCTATCGAAGTCCCGATTCCGAAAGTGCTCCATTGCTCGCTTACGTAACGCTGCGAACTCTTCCTGCTTTGCCCTTGCTTCGTCGGCTTTCTCATCTGAGGACGTCTCCTTCTCGGCGTCTTCGGCCTTCTTGCCAGTCTCTTTGTCCGCCTCTCGCTCGTCTTGGGCATCTGTGAGCGACTCATTTGTTGGCGATTCTCTGGTATCGCCCGGCTCTGCCTTGTCGCCATCCGCAGGCGTTGTTTCTTCGGCGTCCGTCTCTTGGCGAATGCCCTCTTCCTGGATTTCATCCTCAACCGATGTGTCCCCGTCCTTCAACGGCCCGGCCTCCACGGAGTCGTTCTGAGCCAGCGTCTGGGGTGCGTCGCCCTGGTTCAACCCAAAGATCGCCACGGCAACGATCAACAGCAGTGCGACGCCAGCCACAAGCCAGAGCCTCGGCACACCAAACATTGCGCTTTTCTTGCCGTCCTCGGATCCGGCTTTCGAAAGAAGTGCTCGCACCTTGTCCTTGGTGCTGCTCTTCGGTTCCTTATCCTCGAGAGCATCGACGGGGACCCGTCCGCTCTCCTCGACTCCCGGGATGGCGCCACAGACGGGACAGGCGTCGTTCAGATCGGCGTCGTAGACATGGCCCTCGATGCAACGAATGAACTTGGTCATGGCCCTTGCTCAAACTTGCGAAGCTCACTCAAGAATGCCTCAGTCTGCTCTCGCAACGGTCCGGGCGGCAAAGTTCTGAGCATAGCTTGTGTCTCCTGGATCTGCATGCCGACGCGGCGCCGCGCGTCGGTGATACGGTTCTCCAGGCTTTTTCTTTGAGCGCTGCCCTCTGCAGCCCGCTTGTACATGCGCTCCATTGTGCCAAAAGACTGGAGGTCGCGCGGAGTCACGTACGTCGCGGCAAGTGCACCGTCGTCCGGCGCTGAGCGGTTGTCGCCCCGCGTCGGGCTCCTGTCCTTGTCCTTGTCGTTCTTTTTGCCCGCGCCCCCGTCCTTCTCGTTCAGGGCGGCGTTCAGCTCCGTCTCAACCTTGCGCAATTCGGTCAGGTACTGCTTGGTCCGTGTCTGCTTTGGTCCCGATGGCAAAGTCTGGAGCTGCGCCTCCGATTCCTTGATCTGCCGCTCGAGGCGCTCTTTCGCTTCGACCACGATCTTCTCCATGCCTCTGCGCGCTGGACTCTGTTTGGGGAAGTTCTGGAACCTCGACAGCATCCGGCGGAAGTTTATCAACTGCTCAGGTGAGAGGTGCGTCGAAACCGGTGCATTCCTTCTCTCTTCTTCTAGGCGCTTGCGCCGCTCTTCCGCCTCCTTGCGCTTCTTTTCCTCAGCTTCGCGTGCCTTACGTTCTGCTTCTTCACGGGCCTTCTTAATCTCGGGAATGTCGTCTTGGGTCTCGAGAGCCAGCTTCACGAGCCTGTCTAGCCACTCCTCCTCCTCCTTTTTTGGCGGGCGGAATTGGATACCCTGGTCATCACTCGTGAGGGCGAGCGGGATGCCGGCAATCTTCTTCGCTGGGAAGGTCCAGGAGATCGATGTATTGGATGCCCAGTCATCCACGAAGGCAGCACGCGCGGCAGCAGCAATGCTAGCGGTGCAGCTACGCCGTGAACCGCTGAGAAAGACCCAAGTCTTCTCATTCGCCTTGTATGTCTTGCGCGTATCACGTTTGACGAGGACGATAATGTAGTCGCCCGCGCCGATGGCCTGATCCGTCACCATGCCCGCATTTGGCAATGTGGTCCGCACCCCGATTGCCCCCGTTGTCTGCGCGATCGGCTCTTGCTTTGGCACCGCCCCGCCATCCATGCCGAAATTGGCCTGGAGTAGATAATCCGCGCCCATCTCGGCCCCGTCCGAGTCGAATGTATAGCCCTCCTCCTTCTCGGACCTGAGAATGGTGCCTTTGATTTGGACATCGTTGCAGTTCCGCACATCGTAGGAGGCCATCACGCCCTGGTACTGCTCCCTCGGCTGATTCTTCTGAAGACGCCTTAGCTCCTCCTCAAGCAGTGCGATCCGCGCGAGCAGTGCGGCAACCTCGGCCCTTAGTTCTTCGTTTTCCGCAATGAGCGCAGCGTTTTCCTGCTTCAGCTGCTCGTTCTCCGCCCTTAGCGGTTCGATCTCGGCGAGGAGTTTGGCGTTTTCCGCCTCAAGGCGGGCTATCTCGGCCTTGAGTGGATCGATGATCGCCTCCAACTCCTCGATCTTGGCGGTAAGCACCGCGTTCTCGTCCTTGAGCAAAGCGACCTCAGCCTCCAGCTGGCGTATCTCGCTGAATGCCTTATTAATCAGTCCCCGGAGCTTAGCCAGGACCTCCGCACGCAAGGTTGTCGTGGCCGTGATTTCATCCAGTTCCTGACGCAGCTCTTCTACAGTCTTGCTGGGGTCCCCAAGTTGCTCATGGACTTCATCGAGCTTCGCATCGAGTAGCTGCAACTGCCTCAGGAGCTCCGCCGCATCGTCTTCGGTCGAATCCGGCGTGTAGTACGGCAGAAGCAACAGCATAAGCACGAGGAATGCCCCCATCGCTTTCGTCACGACCGCCATTAGCGAGATATCGAAGGTCTCGATCGTGCGATGGGGACGGCGCATGGGCGAACCCTACCCGCTCACTCGTGCGTATAGACGCGATTGACGAGGTTCTTCAGGCAGTAATCTGCCGCCCGGTTCAGCGTGAGCTCTTCACGCCGCTGCACGATGTTTTGCAGGAAGACAAGGATCGCACTCAGCACGAGGGCGATGATCGTCGTATAGAAAGCGATCGCGAGACCAGCCGTGACCTTGTCGAAGGCGATCGCGCGCGAGTCCTTCATGCCTTCCAGTGAGATCGAGATCCCGACAACGGTCCCGATAAAGCCTGTGGTCGGAATGAACCAAACGAGGAACCGCGATGTCTGATAGGACAGATCTACACGATGCGTCATCAGTTCCAGGGTACTGGTGAAAATAGAAACGGTCTGGTCCAGGGATCTGCTCGTCAGGAGCTGTAGGACCGACAGGTCGAGGAGACGCGGTAGGAATGCACCCTCATCGGCCTTGAGTCCGGCGACACGGCGCCGGATAGGGCCGAGTTCGTCAATCTGCAGGATCGTGTTGTCATCCTCCGGCAACAGCTTCATGCGGAGATAGGTGTTTTCCCGCGTTGTGGCGCGCCAGCGTGCCCACAGATCTCCAAGGCCGACCGCCGTCATGACATACATCAGGTTCTGGATCGTGAACGGATAGACCGGCCAAAAGAACGACTTGTCTGAATAGTCGAACAAGAAGACCGCGAGCTCGGTATTCAGCCCGAGTAGTGGAGCGCCGATCGCAATAAGGAGACAGGTGATTGCCACGGCGACACCAATCGCCGGTAGCGACCCTCTGAAATGCCGTCGGTCAGACGAAGTATCAGCCATCGGATGGTACCGCCCCCGGGCGCCCGCGTCCCCGCACAACTGCAGTTTGCCGCAGAGATTGGTAGCCGACAAGGCTCTCGGCAACTTGCTGAGAACCGCCAAGAAGCACAGCCACCGCGACCTGAGTTGCCCTGCGTCAAGTGCCCGCTTGGGTCCTTGGGCCTACATTTGGGCGTCAGTTAGCAACGACGACTTTCAGTCCGTAAGCGGACACGCTTGGCCTCGCGATTGAGGTTGGTTTGGTGCCAGAACCGGACGCAGTGGGTGTAAATGACGATGTCCGCCCTAGGGCGCAAAGCAGACGCCCCTGGGTCGTATTGTCATAGTGGTGAAGCGCGCGGGCGGGCACATGTGCCAGCCGTGCGGCCTTTCTGACGGTGCACAGCTGATTTGCACTCGCGCCGAATGCATGAAGCAATGAGGCTACGGCGCAGCGTTAGGGTCAAGCCAATCTCTCGGCCATTCCGGCCTTAGCCATCTTCAGGTCATTGCCATCCCTCAGAGCGCTTTCGAACTCCCTAAAAGGCCGGTCGCCAAGCCGGGCCGCCGTTGAGGCGCCTGTTCGTTACCTCCCCGTGGTCGCTTCGACGCCAGATCGGCCGATCTGCACAACCCAAACAGCCCTCGACTGGATCGGCTTGCTTTGAAGCTCTCTGGGCACGATTGAGCATCTTTGAATGATGTTTATCGTTGTTGATTGATCTCAGTTATGTTTCAGTTCTCCAGCAAGCCCTTCAGCTGACTTGACGCTTGGAGCCGCCCTTGTTGAGCAAACCGTTCATGACCACCCAGGAAATCGCAGATCTGCTGAAGGTGCGGGAGCAAACTGTCCGTAACTGGATCCATCAGGAAGAGCTTCGGGCCGTGAAGCTCGGCCGTGAGTTCAGAGTAGCGGTGAAAGACCTCGAGGCGTTCGTGAACGAACACGCAACGCGAGAGCCGAGCTGGCAGCAGCAAGAGACCGCCCGCCACTGATGAGTTATCTGCAGCGTGCCCCTAAGCCGGACGGCTCGGCGCCGCTTGAACGCGCCGAAGCGTCATCTACGCGTAAGACCTGGCATGCACGTCCCGGAGCCGAGGCGATTAAGGCCCTGGGCTCATTCGCGGAGGGCCTCACAACGCCCGAGGCACAAAAACGCCTTGAGCGATACGGCCCCAATCTACTGCCGCAGGCGCCGCGGCGCAGCCCGATCATCCGGTTTCTGACGCATTTCAACAACGTGCTCATCTACGTGCTGATCGCATCAGCTGTTGTCACGGCAGCACTGCAGCACTGGGTGGACACTGGCGTAATTCTAGCCGTTGTCATCGTGAACGCGGTGATCGGCTATATCCAGGAGGGTCGCGCTGAACAAGCGATGACCGCGATACGCCGCATGCTAGCGCCGCGGTCCGCGGTCCTGCGGGATGGGCACAGGATCACCATCGATGCTGGCGATCTCGTGCCGGGGGACATCGTGCTGGTAGAGGCGGGGGACCGGGTACCAGCCGATCTGCGGCTGATCGAGGCACGCGGATTGAAGGCCGACGAGGCAATCCTGACGGGCGAGTCCGTACCCGTCGACAAGGGCACAGCCGAGGTCCCCGAAAACGCGGCGCTGGGTGACCAGACCTCAATGCTCTTTTCCGGCACACTGGTTACAGCCGGCGCGGGGCGGGGCATCGTAACCGCCACGGGAGCAAACACCCAAATCGGTCAGATCAGCGGGATACTCGCTCGCGTCGAACCACTGACAACGCCGCTTGTTGCCCAAATGGACGGCTTTGCCCGTTGGCTAACTGTCTTCATCCTGATCGTTGCGGCGACGCTGTTGGGCTATGGCTATTTCGTCGAGCACATGCCTTTCCCCGACCTTTTCATGGCGGTGGTCGGCCTATCGGTGGCCGCTATCCCAGAGGGGCTGCCCGCCGTGCTAACAATTACGCTCGCGGTGGGCGTGCAGGCCATGGCGAGGCGGCACGCAATCGTTCGACGCCTTCCGGCTATCGAGACGCTGGGCTCGGTCTCGGTTATCTGCTCCGACAAGACCGGCACGCTGACACGAAACGAGATGATGGCAGCGACGCTGGCCGCCGCCGGACATGTCTATTCAGTCGATGGAGACGGATACTCACCCGAGGGTGCAGTGCGATGGCGCGACGCCGACGCGCACCCCGACGACCACCGTGTCTTGATGGAGCTCGCGCGCGCTGCAGGGCTCTGCAATGACGCGATGCTGCACGCCCACGACACGGGCTGGAGAGTCGAGGGCGATCCGATGGAGGGGGCGCTCATCGCGCTTGCAAGCAAGATTACCCGAGAAGGGCCAAACCCATTTCGCCAGTGGAGCAGGACAGATGCAATTCCCTTCGACGCCGCGCATCGCTATATGGCGACGCTCCATCACGACCATGAGGGCAACGCGGCCTTCCATGTAAAAGGTGCGCCGGAGGTCCTCATGGCCCTATGCGCCGATCAATTGGCCAGCGACGGCGGAGCGGAACCGCTCAACAAGGATCACTGGCACGAGATGGTCGAGCAGATGGCTGCCAAGGGCCAGCGGGTTATCGCCGTGGCTGAACGGTCCGTGCCACAGGATCACACAATTCTCAACACGGCCGATCTAGCCGGCAAGCTCACCTTGATCGGCCTGATCGGCTTGATAGACCCGCCGCGTCCGGAGGCCATCGAGGCTGTGGCTGAGTGCCGCGCCGCTGGCATTCGAGTGAAGATGATTACCGGAGACCATGCCGCGACGGCACGCGCGATCGCAGCCATGATCGGGCTAGAGAACCACGAACGCGTCCTGACGGGCGCTGATCTAGAAATGATGGACGATGCTGCGCTGGCCGATGCGGCAATGCAGACCGACATCTTTGCCCGCACATCCCCTACGGACAAGTTACGGCTCGTCGAGGCCTTACAAGCGCGTGGACTGACCGTTGCGATGACCGGCGACGGCGTCAACGACGCGCCTGCGTTGAAGCGCGCCGATGCCGGGATCGCAATGGGCCTCAAAGGCAGCGAGGCCGCGAAGGAGGCGGCCGAAGTAGTCCTCGCAGACGACAATTTCGCGTCGATCGTGGCGGCGGTCCGCGAGGGCCGGACGGTCTACGACAACATTAAGAAGGTCATCAGCTGGACCTTGCCGACCAATGGCGGCGAGGCCATGACGATTGTCGTTGCGCTCATTGTTGGCGTGGCACTGCCAATCCTGCCCGTGCAAATCCTCTGGACCAACATGATCACCGCCGTGACCCTCGGCATCGCCCTGGCGTTTGAACCGACCGAGGCGATGACAATGCGCCGTCCCCCCCGGCCGCGGAATGAACCCCTGCTGACCGGAGAGTTGATCTGGCATATCTTGCTTGTGTCCGCGCTGTTTCTCGCAGGCATCTATGGCGCTTACGCCTACGCGCTGGATCGAGGCTATGACATCGAGGTGGCGCGTAGCATGGCGCTAAACACGCTCGTTGTGCTCAAGATTTTCCATCTCTTCTTCATCCGCAACATTCATGGCACTTCGCTCACCTGGGCCGCTGTCCGGGGCACGCCCGTGGTCTGGATGTGCATCGCTGCCGTGACAGTCGCGCAGTTCGCGATCACCTACCTGCCGCCGCTGCAGACAATCTTCG
>JASJEH010000072.1 GCA_030064755.1 Methyloceanibacter sp.
TCATGGGCCCAAAACGCCCGGTCCCGAAGGGATTGCGCCCTGATGGCGCTCTGTGGCGAAACAGTCCTTGCCCGATGCGTGGGCATCGCGCTTCGGCCTGGTTCACCACAGCCCATCCATCAGAAGCGCAACAGAATTGATTCAATCTAGCCATAAGAGGCTCTAGCCCCCAACTGCTCATAAGCGCCACGGAGTGTCTCCAGCGCATTGCCGCCGGTCGCGACGAAGCTCTCGACACCTGCGTCGCGAAGCGCGGCTTCAAGGTCGCCCGGCTTGCCGGCGAGATAGATGTGTGTGGCGCCGGCGTCTTTTAGTGCTTTAGCCGCCTCCGCAGCATCGGACGCATAGACCTTGTCCGAAGAACACAAACACACGAGCGATGCGCCCGACGCACGGAAGCCATCCAGGATCTGGTCGAGCGATTGTTCTGAGGTTGCCGCAATCGCCTCGATGCCGCCAGCCTCGAACAGGCTCTTGGCAAACGAAGCACGAACGTTGAAATCGGCGGGGCGGCCAAGGCAGGCCAGAAAGATTCTCGGCCGGGTGCCGGTCTTGGCGAGCAGCACGTCGCTGCGAACGCGCAAGGCTTCAAACGGCGCGCCGAGACGAATGGGCGTGAGCGGCTTCACGGTCTGCGCGGCAGTTTCAACGGGCGAGGGCGCGACATCCATGACCTCAAGGTCATCTTCGCCAAGGTCGGCAAACTCGCTGGTGCCAATCAGGGACTCTTTGCGTTTGGCCATGGCGATCTCGCGGCGCATCCGCGTTTCCGCCACGGCGTCCTGGAACAGCCCGCTCTCGAGCACATTGAGGACGCCGCCGGCCTCGTCGAATTTCTGGAATAGGCGCCAGGCCTCCGTGCACAGATCGTTCGTTAGGGCCTCCAGGGCGCCAGAGCCGGCAGCCGGGTCCGCCACGCGGTAAAGGTTCGACTCTTCGAGCAGTACGGTCTGCGTATTGCGTGCCACGCGGCGGGCGAAATCTTCCGCAAGGCCGAGCGCCGCCGTGTAGGGGAGGACTGTAACTGCATTTGCCCCGCCTACTGCAGCCGCAAGTGTCGCGATGGTGCCCCGGATGATGTTTGCTTGGGCGTGGCGCTTGGTCATCATGCGCCACGCAGTTTCACCGGTGACGAACGCCGCTTCGGGAGTGAGCCCGCAGGCTTCCTCCACGCGCGACCACAGCTTGCGCAGAGCTCGAAACTTCGCGGTCGTCAGGAACTGGTCTTGATCGGCGGCAAGGCGGAAGAAGATCATGCGCCGTGCGTCGGCCAGCGGAATGCCTGCGGCCTCGAAAGCGCGCAAGTACGCAAGAGCAGAAGACAGCGCGAAGGCAAGTTCCTGAGCCTCGCTACCCCCCGCCTCATGGACGGGGCGGCCATCGGCCGCCGCGAAAGGCCCCTTGAAGCCGCGCGCGGAAAGATCCTTGGCCAGCGCAGCCACATCCTCAAGGGAAGCATCTGTGACGCCCTTGGAAGCCAAGACCCCGATGGGATCGAAGCCAAAACGGATGTTGGTGTGGTTCGCCGGGAGGCCGCGCGCTTCGACGAGATCGGCGACCATGGCCGCTACTGTCGCGGCGTTCGCGCCGAGCTGGAGTTCAAGGGGCACGCCCCATTCCAAATGCACGCCCCCAAGGGCGGCGGACAGCGTGGCTGCGTCAGCCGGCAGTGCATAACCACAATCGCCCACGGCGCCTTGGAAGACGAGGGCGATCCCGGAGGCTCCGTTGTTCAGATCCTCGAGAATCTGTCCGTTTGCCACCCCGGCATCGGCGATGTCGATGCGCTGGGTGATCTCCCACGGGGCACCCGGATCGCGACCAGGGATCACAGCGCCGTTTTCCGCAGGTGGATAAAGCGGCGCGATCACGACGCCGTCGTAGGTCTTTGACTCTAGTACGGAAAATGAAGCGCCCTTCAGAGCCTTTTCAACAAGCGCTTTCCAAGCGGAGTCTTCGGCCTTCGGGAAGGCGGATACGAGTGACAAGTCTGACATGCGAGTAAGCCTAGATTGGTTCAGGATTTTCTCCTAGCACGAAGCCCACGCGGCAAGAAACCCGCGGATACTGACCCCTAGGGGCGGAAGGGCCCTGTTGGCGTCGGCTGGACACCGCAGGTACAGTGCCCGCAACAGATTAGATGCGCGATCGAAGGAGTTCGGGGGATGGCAAGGCGGACTAAGGCGTCCGAGAAGGACACGACGACCGAGGACGAGAAGCCCGCTGAGGCGGAAGAGGCCACTGTCGAGCCCATCGAGATCCCCGATGATTGCGTCTTCATCGGCAAGAGCAACAAGCCCGAGTACATTCTCCTCAAGCTCGCCAACCGCCACGGGCTTATCACGGGCGCCACGGGCACAGGTAAGACTGTCACTCTGCAGGGCCTCGCCGAGAGCTTCTCCGATGCGGGTGTCCCTGTCTTCTGCGCTGACGTAAAAGGCGATCTGTCTGGCGTCGCCGCCATGGGCAAGGAGAAGGGCTGGATCAAAGAGCGCGCGGCCATGCTTGGCTACGACGTTAAGTTCACCGCCCATCCCGTCATCTTCTGGGACTTGTTTGGGGAGCAAGGACACCCTGTGCGGACCACCGTGTCTGAGCTTGGCCCTCTGATGTTGTCGCGTCTGATGGACCTTACGGAGGCGCAGGAAGGAGTCTTGAACATCGCCTTTCGTCTGGCCGACGAGGAGAAGCTGCCGCTTCTCGATATGAAAGACCTGCAAACGCTTCTGGAAGATCTTGCGGCGCGGGCGAAGGAACTCACCACGAGATACGGCACGGTCGGCAAGCGTTCGATCGGGGCAATCCAGCGCCAGCTGCTCGTATTGGAGCAGCAGGGCGGCGATCACTTCTTTGGAGAGCCGGCCCTGGATGTGGGTAAGGACCTGATGCGGACCGACGACGAGGGACGCGGCTATATCGGTGTCCTTGCGGCCGACAAGTTGATGCAGAGTCCGCGGCTCTACGCGACGTTCCTCTTGTTTCTTTTATCCGAACTCTTCGAGGAATTGCCCGAAATCGGCGACCCGGACAAGCCGAAGCTGGTCTTCTTTTTCGACGAAGCGCATCTGCTATTCCGCGATGCGCCGAAGGCTTTGCTGGAGAAAGTCGAGCAGGTCGTACGTCTGATCCGTTCGAAGGGCGTGGGCGTCTATTTCGTCACGCAGAACCCGCGCGACGTGCCGGATACGGTATCGCGCCAGCTCGGCAATCGCGTACAACATGCCTTGCGGGCCTTCACGCCGGCGGAGCAAAAGGCGGTGAAGTCTGCGGCAGAGACCTTCCGGCCTAACCCGGATCTCGATACCGAGCAGATGATCATGTCCATGGGTATTGGCGAGGCGCTTGTGTCGACCCTGGACGAGAAGGGTCAGCCCAGCGTGGTCCAGCACACCTTCGTTAAACCGCCGTCCTCGCAAGTGGGGCCCATCGATAAGGATGAGCGCGCCGCCGTCATGAAGAAAGACCCGGTCGCCGGCAAGTACGACGAAGTGGTTGACCGCAAATCTGCACACGAAATTCTCGAAAAGCGCACGGAAGAGCGCGCCAAGGCCGCTGCGGCAGCGGAGGCCGCAGAAACGAAATCCAAGACGGCCAAGAAATCCTCGGGCGGTTCGCGAAGCGATGGGTTCTGGACAGCGTTGGGCAAGTCGGTGGTGCGAGCCGTTGTGCCGATGGCGACACGCGTGCTCGAGGATGCCATCCGGCGCAATACGATGGGCGGCCATTCGCGCAGGAGATAGACGCCGGAGCGGTTGGTCTCGGTCCATACGCTCATCCTTCGAGGCTCGCTACGCTCGCTGCCCTCCCCTAAAGGGGAGGGATCGCTCCCCGGGTCCGGCTTCGCTAGACCAAGCTAGTGGAGCCGTCAGCCCCTGTGCTACAGGGGCGCCATGTTCTCGCTCGACAACATAACCTTGCGCCTCGGCGGGCATGTGGTCTTAGACCATGCTTCTGTGGCCGTGCCGCCAAAGGCCCGCGTCGGGCTTGTGGGCCGCAACGGTGCAGGCAAGTCGTCGCTGCTTAAGATGATCGCCGGCATTTATGAGGCGGACGAGGGGCGCATACAAACACCGGCCGGCACCAGAATCGGCTATCTGAAGCAGGATGCCCCCGGAGGGAGTGCGACGCCGTTCGAGACGGTGCTCGCGGCGGCAGAGGAACGGGCGGCGCTCTTAAGCGAGGCTGAGGAGGCGACCGATCCGCACCGCATTGCCGAGATTCACGAGCGGCTGAACGCGATCGATGCCCATGGGGCGCCGTCGCGCGCGTCACGGATTTTGGCCGGACTTGGTTTTTCCGAGGAGGACCAGCATCGGCCGCTAACGGAGTTCTCCGGCGGCTGGCGCATGCGTGTGGCGCTCGGGGCATTGCTGTTCTCCGAACCCGACCTGTTGCTCCTCGATGAGCCATCGAATCATCTCGATTTGGAAGCGGCGCTCTGGTTGGAGTCTTTCCTGAGGGCCTATCCGGCGAGCCTGATCGTGGTGAGCCACGAACGCGACATGCTCAACAACGTGGTTAGCCACATCGTGCATGTGGATCGGGGTAAGACGACGCTCTACGTAGGCAATTACGATCAGTTCGAGCGGCAGCGGCACGAGCGCCAGGCCCAGGACGCAGCAATGCGGGCCAAGCAGGAGGTCAAGCGCAAGAAGCTGCAAGCCTATGTTGATCGCTGGCGCTACAAGGCGCACACGGCAAAGCAGGCACAGAGCCGCCTCAAGGCGCTGCAGCGTATGGCGCCGGAGGCCGAAGTCTTCGACGACGCTTCGCTTGTTTTCGACTTTCCTTCGCCCAAGGAAGTGAAGCCGCCGTTGATGATGCTGGACAGAGTTGATGTCGGCTATGTGCCGGGCAAGCCTGTGCTTTCGCATATCGACTTACGCATCGACCCGGATGACCGCATCGCGCTCGTGGGGCGGAACGGCAACGGCAAAACCACGCTGGCCCGCGCGCTGGCCGGGCAGCTCTCCCCCATGGACGGTCGGATCAAGGCGAGCGGTAAGTTGAGTGTCGGCTATTTCGCACAGCATCAGATTGAAGAGCTGGTGCCGGACGATACGCCCTTTCAGCACATGGAGCGCATGATGCCGGAGGCGAAGCCCGGCGAAGTGCGAAACCATCTCGCCCGGTTCGGGTTCTCCGGCGACAAGGTCAGCGTGCGCGTCAATGCGTTGTCGGGTGGAGAGCGCGCTCGTCTTTCGCTTGCCCTTGTGACACGCGATGCGCCGCATATCCTGATCCTCGACGAGCCAACCAACCATTTGGACGTGGATGCGAGGGAAGCTTTGGTTCAGGCGCTGGCCGGCTTCGGCGGCGCGGTCATCGTGGTTAGCCATGACCGACATCTCCTAGGCCTCATCGCCGACCGGCTGCTTCTGGTGGATGGCGGCCGCGCGCTTGAGTTCGACGGCACGCTTGACGACTATCGCGACAGCATTCTGGGCACGGTCCGGTCCGGCAAGGGGCAGGGGGATACGGCGAAGACCCCGGTGTCGAAAGCCGACCGCAAGGAAAAGCGTAAAGCCGCTGCCGACGCACGCGAGCGCACTAAGCCTTTGCGTAGAGCCATTGCCGATGCGGAGGCGGATATGAAAACGCTCTCGAAGAAACGCGACGCGGTCGACGCGAAGCTGATCGACGCTGGGCCGTCGGACGCCAGCGATCTCATGAAGGAGCGCGGCCGGCTGACCCGCGCGCTGGAGGATGCGGAAGCGCGCTGGCTTGAGGCCAGCGAAGCGGTCGAGGTCGCCATGGCGGATGTCGAAGCGTAGTTTCGCCGTCCCTGAATAGAAAACGGGCGCCCCGTTCATCACGTGTGATTTGGCGGACGCCCGCTGCGCAGCTTCGTTCTGACTTTGCGACCTAGAGCCGTGAAAGGCTCTAACCCTCGACGACCTCAAGCGGACCGTGATCGTCGCAATGATCCCCGTGGGGATGATGCAGATGGCCGTTCACGAGGTAGCAGACATGGTCGCCATGGGGCACGGCTTCGTGGCCGCAACCCGGGCCATGGACATGGCCCTTCTCGTGGCCGCCGCAATCATGGTCCGGCGTGCAGCGGTCCGGGTTCTTGTCGGAGACTTCGATCGTGTGCTCGTCCACATGATCCTCGTGCGGATGATGTAGATGGCCGTCATGGAGATAGTCGATATGGTCGTTGTGCTTGACCGCCGTGTGGCCGCAATTCGGGCCGTGCTTGTGGTCATGATTTTCGTGGTGGGGAAGATTGCAGCTCACTCTTCTGTCTCCTTGGTTCACTCTTCGCACGCATGTTCGATGGCGTTGGTCACAAGATTCAAAACATGGTCGTCGGCAATGGTGTAGATCATGGTCTGGCCTTCGCGCCGGCGCTTCACAAGCCGTGCGTTCAGCAAGACTTGCAGACGGGCCGAGACGGTGCCGGTTTTCTCACCTTCAATTTCGGTGATCTCGCCGACATTGCGTTCGCCCGCCGCCAGAATGAGCAGCGTCTGAAGCCGTGCCGGGTCCGACAGAGCCTTGAAGATGGCAGCTGCCTCTTCGCGCTGCTCGTCCGTGATCCTTCGAACCATATCGCTCCATTATTCTAATGATCTATAGAATTATGGTATTTGTGTATTGAAGGCAAGAGGCCAAAAGAAAAACGGGCACCCGAGGGCACCCGTTTCAAAGCTCGTTTGATGCGTTGCGGTTACGCGCTAGGCGCCTGGGTGTAGAGCTCTTCGACATGCTCCCAGTTGATGAGATTATCGAACCAGGCTTCCAGGTATTTCGGCCGCGCATTGCGGTAATCGATGTAATAAGAGTGCTCCCACACATCGCAGCCAAGTAGCGGCCAGCCGCCATGGACCAGGGGGTTCTCGCCGTTCGGCGTTTTGGTCACGGCGAGTTTGCCGTCTTTCAATTCGAGCCAGGCCCAGCCCGAGCCGAACTGGGTCGCACCCGCGGCCAGAAAATCCGCGCGGAACTTGTCGAAGCCGCCAAGGTCGCGGTCGATGAGCGCCAGGATCGCGCCCGGTACTTTCTTGCCGCCGCCGTCCTTGGTCATCCAGGGCCAGAAATGGATGTGGTTGAAGTTCTGGGCGGCGTTGTTGAAGACGCCAGCGTCCTTGCCGAAGCTCTCTTTGATGATGGTCTCGAGGTCCTTGCCCTCGTAATCCGTGCCCGCGATCAGCTTGTTGAGATTGTCCACGTAAGCCTTGTGGTGCTTGTCGTGGTGATACTCCAGCGTCTCGGCCGACATGTAAGGAGCCAGGGAGTCGTATGCGTAAGGGAGGGGTGCGAGTTCGAATGCCACTTTCGGGTCTCCGGGAACTTGAGGGGTGAATAGATACCGAACGGCGCGAAGCTAAAGCGTCCCTGGAACCGACGCAAGCAAAGGCGGCGCTCCCTTGGCATTTGAGAATGTCTGTCTTGAGAGGGGGGTGGGCGTGGAGCCCCTGAACTCCACGCCCGGTGCCGAGGAAGGTTCGCTACAATCAGGTACAGGGATCTGACGCTTGGAAGAGTGCGATTTTTCACCTGAACGCAGCCTGAACCAAAGCTGCAGGGTTCGTTCAGGAAAACTTGCCCCGGGGGAGAGGCAGTTGCCGCTACTTGACGAGGGCGTGCAGGGCCTTGAATTCAGGGGTTCCGGCGCGTTCCATCCACTCAAACAGCACCATCTCTGAGTCCACGATATCGACGTTGGATTTCTGGAGGCGCGATAGGGCGAGCTTGCAGCTTGCCTTGGAGCGCGACCCTACGGCGTCGGCGACCACGAAGGCCTCGAAGCCCTGGGACTCGATATCCATGGCCGTCTGAGTCACGCAAACATGTGCCTCCACGCCGCCAATTACGACCTGGGACCGGCCGTCACGCCGAAGCGAGTGGAGCCGGTCTCGCAACATCTCGTTGCGCATGCAGGAGAACTCTGTCTTGTCGGCAACAAACCCGTCATTGGCAAAGGCATCGCGGACGGAGTCGTGTGTAGGGCCTAGCCCTTGCGGATACTGCTCTGACATCGTGATTGGAATAGCGAGCTTGCGCGCAGCGAGAACGAGGCGCACGCAGCGGTCGATAACGCGGTCGGCGCCATGGATCGCCGTCAAAAGCCGGTCTTGAACGTCGACGATAAGGACTTGGGATTTTTCTCTGGAGAGCAGCATGGGCGGCACTCTGGCACAGGAGGCGCGTCTTCGCCTAGGGCAAGACTGACGTCGGATTTGCCCGGAAAGGTTGGCCGTACGCCGCTCGTCTAGGTATCGAGGATGGCGAAGGCCTCCGAACGGTACTCGCGCCGATAGACGATCGCCGTCACCAAGGTACACGCGATTACAAAAAGGATCGGGCTGACAAACCATGCAAGCCCAGCAATTGCGAAGTAGATTGTTCTGAGCCCCGCGTTGAGATGACGCCCTGAAACGCTCACGAGTTGGGCTGTCTTCCGCGCATGGATTTGTGCCTTGTCGGAGCCGGCTTCCCCCTGAAGCGGCAAGGCCCCGAACATGGTGCCCACATAGTGCGTGAGCCGAAAGGCCCACGCGAAGGCAAAGAAGGCCATGATCATCAAGATCATGAGGAACAGGATCTTGACTTCCCACATGACGAGGGGCGCCTCCGCTACGAACGGCAGCTGTTCAAGTCGGTCCTTGACGTTGTCGGCAGCCCCAAGCATCGCCGTTAATCCGCCGAGGACGAGAACGGAGGTGGATGCAAAGAATGCATTTCCGCTCGACAGCGACATGAGGAGTTGGGAGTCCATAATGCGGACATCGCGCTTAAGAGCAGTTTCCATCCACTGCAAACGCCGGTCATTGACAGCGGCGACGAGACCACGGCGAGACTTTAGGGGGCCGTAGCGCACGGCCCAGGCGTAGCCGAAGAAACAAAGGCAAAACCAGGCAAAGGCCAGGATATCGAGAAGGCTCATGTCGGACGCCGATCTATCGACTCAAGTGTTCCATCTTGAGTTCAAGAGGCGGCCCGCTGCAAGCCTCCTCCTATCGCCGCAGGTTGCCCTCGAAGGACGACATGGAGAGTATCGCCCATCCTTCGAGGGCCGCCTCAGGATGACGAAGGCGTGTGTTGCACAGAGTTATCTCAGCGCCCTGACTCGTCATGCTCGGGCCAGCGCTCAAGTAGCGAAGCGGTAGCGCAGCGAAAACGTTCCGAGCATCCATTAGGGACTCTGTAGTTGTGGCACTGCCCTAGTGGATTGCCGGAACAAGTCCGGCAATGACGAAAGAGAGTGTGGCACGGCCTAAGACAAAACCTCGGCTGTCATTCCCGCGAAAGCGGGAATCCAGTAAACACCGCCCGTCGTGATCCGGCACGGCGCCGGTTACTGGATGCCTCGGATTATCAAGCCTGTACTCGGGCCGGCGAAGCCGGACCCGGGTGCCGGGCGATGACAATTGGAGACGAGGCAAGGCGCCGCAAAACTCAGACTCGTCATTGCCGGACTTGTTCCGGCAATCCATTAGTGACTCTGAGGTTTGCCGTTTGGCCTCAGTAGACCCTCGGGACAAGTCCGGGCATGACGAAGGAGAATGCGGCGCGGAAGTGCCGCCGGTTTCACGTTCCCTTAGCAAGTCCCGCCAGCTTCAGCGCGAAGGCATAGGACAGGGCGACCTCCTTCAGGCGGTCGAAGCGGCCGGATGCCCCTGCATGGCCCGCCTTCATATTCGTCTTGAGGAGGATCAGATTGCCGCCCGTGTCCGTGACGCGGAGTTTCGCGATCCACTTCGCCGGTTCCCAGTAGGTGACGCGCGGATCGGTGAGCCCGGCGACGGCGAGAATGTTGGGATAGTTCTGTGCGCTTACATTGTCGTAGGGCGAGTACGCGGCGATGGTCCGATAGTCTTCGGCGCTCTCGATCGGATTACCCCATTCGGGCCATTCGGGCGGAGTGAGCGGGAGGCTGGAATCCAGCATCGTTGTGAGCACGTCCACAAACGGCACCTCGGCGATAATGCCGAGAAACAGATCCGGCGCCATGTTGGCGACGGCGCCCATCAACATACCGCCCGCACTGCCGCCATGGGCCACGATGCGCCCGCGCGATGTGTAGTTCTCAGCCACGAGATACTCGCCAGCGGCAATAAAGTCCGTGAAGGTGTTCGTTTTCTTCTGACGCTTGCCGTTCTTATACCAGGAGAAGCCTTTTTCCTTGCCGCCACGAATGTGCGCGATGGCATAGACGAACCCGCGATCAACGAGGCTCAGCGCATTCGTCATGAAGCTCGCCGGAATAGTGATGCCGTAGGAGCCGTAGCCGTAGAGCAGCAGAGGCGCGGTGCCATCGCGCTCTGTGTCTTTCCGGTAGAGCAGCGTCACGGGCACCGTCTCGCCATCCTTTGCAGGGGCGAAGACGCGGCGCGTTACATACTGGCTCGGATCGTGACCGCTCGGGATCTCCTGTGTCTTACGCAGCAGGCGTTCCCGCGTCGCCATGTCATAGTCATAAGTCTGCGACGGCGTTGTCATCGATGAATACGTGAAGCGCAGCGTGGTGGTGTCGTATTCGTAACCGGCGCTCATGCCGAGCGCGTATGCCTCTTCGTCGAAGGCGATCTCGTGCTCGTCGCCATCCGCGAAGCGGCGGATAACAATGCGCGGCAGGCCGTTCTCCCGTTCCAGCCGAACGAGGAAGTCTTTGAAGGCGATGATGTCGAGGATCAGCCGCCCAGGCCGGTGCGGCTCGATTTCGGTCCAGTTGGCGGGGCCAGGGTCGTCCGCAGGCGCTTCGACGATACGGAAGTCCTCGGCGCCACTGGAGTTGGTCAGGATGATCAACCGGCCTTCATGGTGGCAGACCGAGTACTCGTGCTCGGGCTCCCGTGGCGCGACAAGGCGCGGAGCGGTGTCGGGCGCGGCTGCGTCGATCAGGCTGACTTCCGATGTCTCATGGTCGTGCGTGCTGAGCAGCAGATACTTGCCGTCTTGCGTCAGGTCGATATCGAGAAACAGTCCCGGATCGGTTTGGTCGTGAATCAATCGATCTTCGCGACGTTCGCCGATCGTGTGGGCGAACAGCTTGCGCGGCCGATGTTCTTCGTCGAGCCAGACATAGAGCAATGTCTTGCTGTCAGAGGCCCATTCGAGTCCGCCGCAGGCATCGGTGACAGCCTCTTCCAGGACCGTCCCAGTCTCGGCATCGATCACCTTGGCGGTGAAGTACTCCGAGCCCTTGGTATCGACCGTGTAGGCGATGTGCTTGTGATTTGGGCTGTGCGCGACCTGCGCAATGCGGAAGTAGGCATGACCTTCAGCCAGCGCGTTTCCATCGATCAGGACTGTTTCAGCGCCACCGCCCCGGGGCCGCCGGCAAAACAGCGGCTGCTGGCCGCCCGTGATGTAGCGCGTGTAGTAGTCGAACGAGCCGTCGGGCGCCGGCACGGATGAATCATCTTCCTTGATCCGCCCCTTCATCTCTTCGAACAGCGTGCGCTGGAGCGGCTCCGTATCCCCCATCGCGGACGCCGTGTAGGCGTTCTCGGCTTCTAAGTGCGCGCGGATATCCTGAGGCAAAACTTCGGGATCGCGCATGACCGCCTGCCAATTATCGGCGCGCAGCCAGGCGTATTCGTCGTTCCGATCGATACCGTGATGCTGCGAATGCGCGGCGCGGCGCGGGGCGATTGGGCCGCGCATAAGGGTGTCTGGCTTGTTCATAGAAGTAGGTCTAATAGAGTCGCAATTGGTACGTAGTTGGGCAAAGGAGCGCTCTGGGGCAAGAGGGCTCCTTTGACTCAACGCTATGCCGACGTGTTGCCGTCGGGGCTCTCGGTGTCAAGTTCGAGAGCACAGCCATTGATGCAGTACCGTAGGCCTGTCTTGCCGGGACCGTCCGGGAAGACATGGCCGAGATGGGCGTCACAACTGGCGCAACGTACTTCAACGCGCCGCATGCCGTAGCTGTTGTCTTCGTGCGTCGTCACCGTATCGGCTGCTGCGACGTCGGTGAAGCTCGGCCAGCCGGTTCCAGAGTCGAACTTCGTATCAGAGCTGAACAAAACCGCTCCACAGCCTGCACACCGATACATGCCAGAGCGCTTTTCCTGGTGGTAGGGGTGGCTGAAGGCGCGCTCTGTTCCGTGTTCGTGCATGACATGGAACTGCTCAGGCGTGAGATGTTCGCGCCAGTCGGCCTTAGCGCTAGGGATTGGTAATCCGGTCTTCTTGTGAGTTTTGCTCATGGCCTGCCTTCTTTTCTGTCGCCACTTCCGACACAGAATATAGGGTCGATCGTGAAGGTCCTTAAGAGGTGTCACGCAAGGTTGAACCAGCAAAGGACAGGCGTGATCTCTGTCTTGTGGGGTCGAGGAGAGTTTACCGTCAATGCAACTCAATTCTGGAGCGGCTCATTTTTGAAGAACATAAACAGCGATTCGCCTAACTACTTTTTTTCCACAGTCTTCGCGAGAAAAGATCAGTTGCGATTCCCTTCAAAAGTGATATACGAAGCAAATCAATGGAACTAAAATGGCGCATGGACATTTAGTTCCCGAAGTTCAGCAGTTTCGAGCCACAAAAGTGGCGCAATTTGGTGACTTTCAAGGGTCGCTTAATTGTATGTAGCCCAGATCGAGTCGTGGAATCACCGTGACCAGCGTTCAGATTGGAACTCTGGCGAAAAAAGGAGCCGAATCATGGACGCCGTTGTAGAAAAGGACGAGCTTGTTGAACTGACGGCCGAGATCGTTTCAGCCTATGTCAGCAACAACACTGTTGTGGCGGCAGATGTACCAGCCCTCATTAACAACGTGTATGATGCGCTCAAGAAGGCCTCTGCTTCTGGTTTGCAGCCCGTGAAGGAAGAGCTCCGGCCAGCGGTCCCGATCAAGAAGTCCGTTACTGCAGAGTACATAATCTGCTTGGAGGACGGCAAAAAGTTCAAATCGCTCAAGCGCCACTTGCGGACTCACTACGATCTGTCACCCGAAGAGTATCGCGAAAAGTGGGGTCTGCCGCACGACTACCCGATGGTCGCGCCGAACTACGCAGCTGCTCGGTCCGACCTCGCGAAGCGCATGGGTCTTGGACAGCGCCGCCGCTAAAGCGCGGCAATGCGCTCCGGACGGCGCCTACGGCCTTAGGCGTTGGGCGCGTTTGTCATGATTCCCTAAAAGCCGGCGTTTCGTGTCGGGCGGCGTGACGACGTCGCCTGATACAATGCGCAATATCCGGTGTGTGCTCGTGGCGTTGGCACAACTCCTTGCGAAAACAGGTGAAAAACTGCTCCGCTCTTGAATGTGACGGCGCAAGGCGCCCATAGTCGGGCGTGGGCCGATTCAGTCTTTGCGAGGGGAACAGATGCTGTCCGATTGCGCCTTTCGGGCTCAGTTGGTGCTGCCGGAACAGCGTCTGCTGTTCGACTACTGGCAGGACATCGCGCAGGGCCGCACCATGCCAGCGCGAGCAGATTTCGATCCGCTGAAAGTTCCCCATCTATTGCCGCATCTCGCAGTGGTCGATCTTCGCGACGGGTTCGATCGCGGTCGGTTCCGGCTCGCGGGCACACGGTTGCGCGATATCTACGGGAGAGAGATCACGGGTCTGCACCTGACCGAAGTCTATGCGGGATGCCACGCCGCGCCGTGGCAGACAGTTCATTCGCGCGTAGCAACCGACGCGGTTTGTGCCCAAGGAATAGCGCGCGGGCCTGCCGAGGGACGCGAGCACGTGGTGTTGCATTGGCTGCGTTTGCCTCTCTCCGACGACGGTATCCGCGTCGACCGTATCCTTTGCCAGGATGTGAGCCACGACGATGGGCGTGGCGCAGAGCATACCCCGGGCACAGTGTTGACCTCTGCCGAAAGCGGCGCCGAGCCCACGGCCGAATTCACAATCTTTGGCAATGGGCGACAACAGCCCGCAGCCATTCGCGCGTAGCCCCCTGTTACGGACCGCGCCCGAGAATTTCTCGTGCAGGGGCATTTTTTTGTCCAGTTTGTCATTGGCTTCCCTATCCCCGGGGCCACGTTCGCTCTTAGAGTGCGTAGGATAACATTCCTATAACGAATTAAGAGGAGCGAGTTCATGAGTGCCTTGGGGAATGAGCGGTTTCAGATCGCGCAGGTCCGGAGCGACCAGCAGAATGCAGCGCGAGGCCAATTGCGGCAGGTTATCGATCCTGCCGTGGCGCTGGTTTTTGGGGTGGACCCAAGTGAGCTCGGGGCGTCAACGCGCCGGTCTCCACGCGCAGCATTGGCCCGTCAAGTTGCAATGTATCTCGCCCATGTAGTCTGTGGATTGAGCATGACGGAAGTGGGTGTGCTTTTTTCGCGAGATCGAACAACGGTCGCTCATGCCTGTGAGGTCGTCGAGGACCGGCGGGACGACCCCGAGATGGACAGCTGCGTCGAGCGGCTGGAATGTGCCGTTGCGGCTGTGATCGGCACTCTATCCTGGCGGGGGCGGTGCCAATGAGTGCCCGGCGGCCAGCAAAGAGAGCGGGATCAAAATCCGCAGTTGACCTCCGGCGCCTCCTGAACCGGCTCGCAGATGGGGCCCGGCTCATCGAGGATCGCGAAGGCGCCTTCCATCTTGAAAATGCCGGCGTCGCCAAGCCAGTCGACCGCACCTTGGTGGCTGCCTGCCGTGCTGCAGATCTATTAGAACGCGCCGATCGCGGGCTAGTTCTCAGTGATGCAGGCCGCGCAAGGGTGCGGCGATGCGAAGCCGTAGGTGATGACCGATTTCGTGCTCAGCATCAACGCCGATCGCAAGGCGTGCAGGAGATCGATGGCGTGAAGCAAGCGGTCCTCCTGAATGACGGCGAAAGCCCTCTTGGCTGGTTGCGCAGCAGAAAGGACCGTTTCGGGCGGCCGCTAATTGGGCAAGAGCAGTTCGAAGCGGGCGAACGTCTACGGGCAGACTACTGGTTCGCGCAGATGAGCCCGCGGGTCACCGCCAATTGGTCCGCCGCTGCACCAATGAGCCGGTCGCGGCGCGGTGCGCCAACGGACACAGCCTCGCTTCAAGATGGAGTTTTGGCGGCAAAGGATCGGGTCGCCGGCGCACTTTGCGCCGTCGGCTCGGAAGTCTCGGGCATCCTTGTCGACATTTGTTGCGAGTTAAAGGGCCTGGAGGATGCGGAAAAAGAGAACGGCTGGCCGCAGCGCGCAGGCAAGGTTGTTCTCCAGATCGCCCTCACGCGGCTTGCGAAGCATTATGGGTTGATCGTCGAGGGCGACGAAGGCCGCAGAAAACTACGCTAGTGGGGCCAAGCCGACTATCGGCCTCGCATCGATGGTGCGGTGGACGAAATCGATCCGGCTTGATGGTCGAGCGCGCGGCTCATGTCGCCTCGGCGCGGGCTTTCTCCGCATCGGTCCGGATGCGCGTCACCATTGCCATGAGGCCATTGGAGCGCTGCGGTGTGAGGTGCTCGTTGAGATGAAGCTCTCCCAGAGTCGCGACGGCGTCGATATCGAGGATATCACTGGCTGACTTGCCCGAGTAAATCGCGAACAAGATTGCAATCAGTCCTCGGACAATATGCGCATCACTGTCACCAACAAATGTGAGACTCGGCTCGCCATCGGGATGGACCGTCGTGGACAGCCAGACTTGACTTACGCATCCCTGGACTTTGGTCTCTTGCGTGCGGAGGTCATCCGGCAGTGGTTCCAGCTTACGGCCAAGCTCGATGACATACCGGTAACGATCCTCCCAGTCATCGAGCAATTCGAAGTCTGCGAGAATGTCCTCGAATGAGGGGGTGCCTGCTGTCGCTGCGGTATCCATACCCTAATTATAGTTCCACTCGGCGCGCGCTGCGAGTGGATAGGGCAGACAGTGGCAAAGGAGCGCGCAAGGGGCGGGTCCGAGGGGAGGGACCGGCCCCATTGCGCGCGGGTGGCAGGCGGGGGACTGCCGGGGAAAACTGGCATGCTCTCGGGAAATCCCGCGACGGCGAGTTTGGTACCGATCAGACGTTGGGTCCGTTCCACTCCGCCTTGAGGTCTTCCGGGCTCAGCGTGTGTTGAGACTCACCCTGAAGCCATGGCGTGGGTTCGATTGGCACAGCCGAGGGGACCGGCATCATGGCCCCGTCAATCGGGGTGTCCTGCGGCGCCAGCTGGTTTGCGCTGGCCTGTTGTGGCGTGGCCGGATCGTGCACGGGCGCGAAAGTGCCCGTACGCTTGTCTACCAGGCTCTGGACCATACCAGCGCCATGCTGCGCCTTTTGCACGAGTACGTTGATTGCATACTGGCCTGAGTCGCAGGTTTCAGGATTCCGCAAACAGAAGCCGCCGACATCAGCCACGGCGGTCTGCGCCATCTCGAATATCTTCTTTTGCTGCTCGCCGTCTGTTGGGATCAGAAGGATGAGCACCACCAGCCAAAAGGCTGATCTGATCAGAAACATCATTTGTTTGCCCTCTCTGTCGATGGCGGCCTTTTTTGCCGCTCATTGTTCTGCTCGTACCGGCAGATGAGGGGACTATACGCACAATAAAATAACGGCCCTTCCTCAAAAAAGATAAAGTTTTACTCGAGTTGTGATTGGGATCTTGCGCATCGCGTCGAGGTTCTTAGTAAAAATGAGCTTAACTGGCAGCGTGTATTCACCGTAAACTTGTCTAAAATTTGAATCAAATTGGCTGAAACTGTTATTGGCGTCCCCCTGGGAGCGGAGGCAGGCGCCACGATGTGTCCGGGCCTTATGCTTTCTTTAAGTGGCCCTCAGGAATAATGCGCCGCTGTAAAAGGATTCTAGGGCGAAGCGGCTTCGCGCCGCTCTGAGTAACGCGTGTTGAGTCGAGAGAGTATCCGCGGCTTGTCAGCCTATTTCCGGTCGCTTGTGCACGAGTCGGCCCGTGGCGATGCGCTGACCTTCGCGCGCCACCAGACATTTATTGCATCCCGGTTGTTGGGAGGTGCGCTGGCTCTTTGCATCTTTCCGATCTACTTGGTGATCGGCGGAAAGCCGTCGTTCTTGGGCGCCTTCGCATTTCTTTGGCTCATGTCTCCGATCGCGATCGCGATCTACCTGTCGCGGACGGGGCGGTTCGCGGTGGCTCACCGGATCTCCGCGGTGAATTTCGCCGGCCTTGTCACCTACTGTGCCTGGCTGACCGGCGGCCTTGCATCGCCGCTTCTGCCTTGGCTTGTCGCGGTCCCGTTTGAGGCTGGACTCAGCACAGACCGGCGGAGTGTTGCGTGGGCGCTCGCCGCCGCGGCAACAGGTTTGGTCACGTTGGCCATTTTGGGCGCGAGCGGTGTGGAACCGTTGTCACTCACCTTACCGATCCCGCCGGCGGCGTTCGCCTTTCTCGGCGCATTCAGCGCCATGGTTTATGCGGCCGGCTTAGTGGTGACGCTTCAGCTTGTTCACCGTCAGTCCGAATACGCGATAGAGGCAAGCGAGGAACGCTACCGATTGCTGGCGGAAAATGCGAATGACATGATCACGCTGCACGATCGCCGAGGACGTGTTGTTTTTGCTTCGCAGGCTGCGCGCCAGCTTCTTGGTGCAACGGCGCCAGGCGTTCTCGGCGATGGTCTATTTGAACATGTCCACGTCGCGGATCGGCCAGCCTTTCTCTCGGCGCTCAATCGGTGTCGCGCGAACGATGAGCCAATGTCGGTTGAATTCCGGCTCCGGCGCGGTGGATCCGGTGACAATGGCTACTATGCATGGGTCGAGATGCGCTGCAGGCCGATGCCGCGGGGCGGTAGTGCGGAGGACTCCGCCGTGGTTGCGGTCACGCGCGACATCTCCCAGCACAAAGAGTATGAAGCGCAGCTTCTGCGCGCCCGTGGAGAAGCCGAAGGAGCCAACCATGCGAAGAGCCAGTTCCTGGCTAGCATGAGTCATGAACTCCGGACGCCGCTTAATGCCATTATCGGTTTTTCCGAAATCCTGGAGCAGGAATTGTTCGGAAAGCTCGGCGAGGCACGCTATCGCGAGTACGCCCGACTGATTCACGAGAGCGGCGGCCATCTGCTTGGTGTCGTCAACGGCATCCTTGATATGTCAAAGATCGAAGCAGGCAAGTTCACTATTGTGCGAGAGCCGTTCGCGGTCGGGTCATTAGTAGAGTCTTGTTGCGAAATTCTTCGGCATACGGCCGAGACCAAGGGCTTGAGGCTTGAGACAGAAGTCGCGGACGGCTTACCTGAACTTGCGGCGGACAAGCGCGCATGTAAGCAGATGCTGCTCAACGTCATTTCCAATGCTGTGAAATTCACGGAGGCGGGCGGTCGCGTTACCGTCGCGGCTACGACCGAGGGCGGCAACATGGTCTTTTCCGTCACCGACGACGGGATTGGCATTGCCGAAAAGGATTTACCCCGTCTGGGCAAGCCCTTCGTCCAGGCCACGAGTTCGTACGACCGGAGTTACGAGGGCGCCGGCCTTGGCCTTTCAGTGGTGCGCGGGTTGGCGCAGCTTCACGGTGGTTCTCTCACCCTCGACAGCACGTTAGGGAAGGGCACGAAAGTGCGAATCCTTCTGCCGCTCGAAACTGAAGATGAGCCGATTCCGAACCCCTCGCGTCAAGCATCAGCCGCGGCGGCCTAGAGTCAGGCGC
>JASJEH010000073.1 GCA_030064755.1 Methyloceanibacter sp.
ATGACGACAGACGACCTTCGCGACTATGTCCGGCGCGTGTTCGCACAGGACAAGCTTATCGTTTCGGTTGTCGGCGACATCACGCCTGAGGAACTCGGCAAAGCCCTGGACACCCTGTTTGGCGGTTTGCCAAAAGAGTCCGACCTGCGCGATGTCGCAGACGCCAAGCCGCCGCTGGGCCCAACGCGCGAGGTCATCCAGATGGATGTTCCGCAGTCTTACGCGCAGTTCGGCTTTCGCGGCATTCCGCGGGACGACGATGATTTCATCCCGGCCTATATCCTGAACTACATTATCGGCGGCGGCGGATTTTCGTCGCGGCTTATGGAAGAGGTCCGTGAGAAGCGGGGACTGGCTTACTCGGTCAGATCCAACCTCTACCCCTATCGCAACGGTTCGGTCTTCGTGGGCAATGTCGCGACGAAGAACGAAGCTGTCGGCCAATCCCTGAGCGTCATCAAGGCCGAGCTGGAGGACGTTGCGGAGAAGGGGCTGACTGACGATCAGCTCGATGCAGCAAAGTCCTACCTGACGGGTGCCTACGCTCTGCGGTTTGAATCGTCGACCAGTATTGCGAACCAGCTTCTGTGGATTCAGATCGAGGATCTGGGGATCGACTACGTCGCCAAGCGCAACGGTTTGATCGAAGCCGTAACGCTTGAGGACATCGAGCGTGCCGCAGATCGCCTGCTCGCACCCGACCAGCTCATCACCACGATCGTTGGCCAGCCGGTGGAAGAGCCGGTGGTGGAAGGCGCGCCGGGTTAGAGCACTGACAGGGCTAGAGCCTTTTTTGGCTGGACTGAAGCAATTCTGTTGCGCATCTGATGGATGCGCTGGTTCACCACAGAGCGCCGTCTGGGCGGAATCCCTTCGGGACCGGGCGTTTTGAGCTCATTATCGTTGGAAAACTCTCGACCGTATCGAGGGATATGCTCTCAAGTTTCTCCTCGATCCTGGACCCAAAACGCCTGGGCAGAATGGCTCGATCTAGCCATGAAAGGCTCTAGGCTACCCGGGCCCCAGAATCGGTTAAGGTGACGACCGCGCCGGTGGTGAATGCCCGTCGGCGATTCGAGGCTGGGCATTAAGGTCGGGTTATGACCATTCGTCAGTTGCCGCCGAACCTCATAAACCGCATTGCTGCGGGTGAGGTGGTCGAGCGGCCGGCAAGCGTCGTCAAGGAACTGGTTGAAAACGCGATTGACGCAGGCGCATCACGCGTGGACGTGACCGCAAGCGGGGGCGGGCTCCGGCTCATCCGCGTGGCGGACGACGGCTCGGGCATGAGCCCGAATGACTTGGAACTTGCGATCGAGCGACACGCCACCTCGAAGCTCAAAGGCGAGGACTTGTCCCACATTTTGACGCTCGGGTTCCGCGGCGAAGCTCTCCCGTCCATTGGCGCGGTGGCCAGGCTCCGGATTACGAGCCGCGCGCAGGACGAAGCCGAGGCGTATTGCATTGAGGTCGATGGAGGGCGAAAGGCGCCGCTCAAGCCGGCCGCCCGCGCCACGGGCACCGATGTGGAAGTGCGCGACCTCTTTTACGCCACGCCTGCGCGCCTCAAATTCATGAAGTCCGAGCGAGCGGAGTCAGCAGCCATCGCCGATGCGGTGAAGCGCCTTGCATTGGCGCACCATGAAGTGGCGTTCTCGCTCTCTAACGGCGAACGCACCACGCTTCGGATGGATGGGTGTCCACCAGGCCTTCTCGATCATGCCTTGTCGCGCCTGGGGCGTATCCTGGGGGCAGAGTTTGTGGACGATGCACTCCCTGTCGCCGCGTCGCGCGGAAACGTAAACGTTGAAGGGTATGCGGGGCTGCCGACGCTCCACCGGCCAAACGGGCTTAGCATCTATCTCGTTGTCAACGGACGTCCCGTCCGCGACCGCCTGATCGCCGGTACGGTACGGGCGGCCTATGGCGATCTGGTGCCGCGTGGGCGCTATCCCATGGTGGCGCTGTTCGTGGACATTCCGCCCGACGAAGTTGACGTGAATGTGCACCCCGCCAAAACGGAGTTGAGATTTCGCGACGCCAACGGCGTCCGCTCGCTCCTGATCGGGGCTGTCCGCGATGCGCTGTCCGAGGCTGGGCACCGGGCGACCGGGAGCCTAGCCCACGAGGCCTTGCAGCGTATGCGCCCCGTCGACGCGCCGCCCGCTCCCGTGGCGGAGGCGCCTCGCATCTATCAGAGCCAGTCACGCTCCTACCCTCGGCCACAGCGATCACGCTACGCAAGCGCGGGGGCAACCGCCTTCAGCGATCAAGCCCAAGCGCCGCTCGAAGCGGCGACACCCGAACAAGCGCGGCTTGAGGGTGTCGCGGCCCCGTCCGCCGATATGCGCGGGACTGGTGCCGTCGAGGGACTGGCCGCGGACTTCCCGCTCGGGGCCGCACGCGCGCAGGTCCAGGATACGTTCATCATCGCTCAGACGGAAGATGCGCTCGTTATTGTCGATCAGCACGCCGCCCACGAGCGCCTGGTCTATGAGCGCTTGAAAAGGAGCCTGGAGAACGGCGGCGTGGCGCGGCAGATGTTGTTGATTCCCGATGTGGTGGAGCTTCCGCCTGAAGCGGTCGACAGCCTGCTCGGTGCCCAGGACGAACTGGAGCAGTTTGGTCTGGTCGTCGAGAGTTTCGGACCGCAGGCTCTGGCCGTTCGCGAAGTGCCTGCTTTGCTCGGCACATGCGATACACGGACGCTGCTCACCGACCTTGCCGAGATTCTCATGGAGGCGGAGGAGGGGATCGGCGCGCGAGCGCTGCGCGACCGGCTCGATCATGTCCTGTCCACGATGGCCTGTCATGGCAGCGTCCGCGCCGGTAGGCGTTTGTCGCCCGAAGAGATGAATGCGCTGTTGCGGGATATGGAGAAGACGCCCTTCTCTGGCCAGTGCAACCACGGGCGCCCGACTTATGTGGAACTGAAGCTGACCGATATCGAGAAGCTGTTCCAACGCCGCTAGGCTAAAGCATCGTGCGAAAAAGTGGATACCGGTTTTTCGCAAATAACGACACGATATCAATACGCTAGAGCACGATTTCTGAGTCCATCAGAACGCAACGTGTTCTAGCGTCAAAGTTCCGTTCGGCTCTTGCCCCGATGGCTTTTGACACACGCCTTTAGTGCCTCCAGGGCCTCGCCGGTTTTTGGGCGCTGCAAGGTGAACTCCTTCTCCCGCACGGAAACCCGAAACTCCTTACCTTCATTCAGCGCGTTCAGCAGCGGGCCCCCGGTCTCGATCGGAATAAGGACGCCATTCTCCGCCACGACATCCGCCATCGCCGCATATGTTTCCAGGCCGTCCACGTGGACGAGCACCGGTTTTTGCGCGCCTGGTTTCATTGTGAGGGCCGAGTCGGCAACAATCATCCCCAGCTCGTCTCCTTGGGTCATCAAGAACCCCAGTGTCGTGCCTTCGGGATCGGGGAGCAGGACAGTGCAATCCGTAAAGGCGCCCTGACCATTGAAGTTAGCGCGGCCTTTCCAGTCACCGGCTTCGAATGTGTCTCCACCAGGCGAGGCCGCCGCCAGAAACAGTCCGAGACCTGTGAGTGCCCATAGTCGCATCGTCATCTCCTTCAACGCTCGTACCGAGCAATCGCAATCTCGGTGTCGCCATAGCGGCGCCGGTCGATCTCTACCAGGTCTTGGGGCCAGTTGGGGAGCTCCCCCGCCTTGTCCTCAAGAACGACCGTCGCGCCCGGAGCCAACCAGCCGCCCTCAAACGCAGCGTGAACGGCACGAGCGCCCAGCCCTTTGCCATAAGGCGGGTCGCAGAAAACCAAGTCAAACGGGCTCATTGTACCCACCGGCCCAAGCCGCGTAGCGTCCCGGCGCCAGATTTTCGTAACGCCAGTGAGACCGAGCACTTCCACATTGCGACGGATCGTGCCGCGTGCGCCCGCGTCCTCCTCAATGAAGAGGCAATACCGCGCGCCGCGCGACAAGGCTTCAAGGCCCAACGCGCCCGAGCCCGCAAAGAGGTCGAGCGCGCGAACCTCATCGAAAACGATCTCAGGCGCGCCATGAGTAAGCACGTTGAACACCGCCTCCCGGACACGGTCCGTGGTTGGCCGCGTGCCCATGCCCTTGGGTGCGTCCAGTGACTTGCCTTTGAAGCAGCCGGCGACGATGCGCATCAGGTCTTGACGCCCAGCTCTCGGGCGAGCGTGCTGCCGAGCTGCTCGGCGATCACCTTGCGTTTGACTTCGTCCACAGCGCCGGATGGCATATCACCCAAGGCGAACGGGCCGAAGGAGGTTCGAATCAGCCTATTGACGCTCAAGCCCAAATGCTCGGCGATACGTTTCACTTCCCGGTTCTTGCCCTCGCGAAGGCCGATGGTCAGCCAGACATTGCTGCCTTGAGTCCGTTCGATCTTCGCCTCGATGGGACCGTAACGCATGCCGTCAATGGTGACGCCGTCCTTGAGCGTATCGAGCGCGCGCTGGCTTACGCGTCCGTGCGCGCGCACACGGTAGCGGCGTACCCAGCCCGTACTCGGCAGTTCCAGATGCCGGGCCAGAGCCCCGTCCGTCGTCAAAAGCAGCAGACCTTCGGTATTGATATCCAGCCGCCCGACCGAGACCACTCGCGGCAAATCGTCGGGTAGGTTTGCAAAGACGGTCGGCCGCCCTTCCGGATCTTTGTGACTGGTTACGAGGCCCCTTGGTTTGTTGTAGCGCCACAGGCGTGGTGCATGCCGTGCAGGGAGCGGCTCCCCATCAACGAGGACAGCGTCTGCTTCGCTCACCACGTGCGCAGGCGTGGTCAACACTTTGCCATTCACACAAACGCGGCCGGCCTCGATCCACCGCTCCGCATCGCGGCGGGAGCATAGACCTGCCTGAGCCATCGCCTTGGCGATACGCATCTGCTCCCTGTCGCGCTTCGGCGGGGCCGGGCGCGAGCGACCGCGTTTCCGGGGTGCTTGACCGCGGGTCGCCGGCTCGTTCACTTTGGCTTTCATGACGGCGAAGCTTGCAGAAGATGAAGCCCCGGGCAAGCGCTCCAAATCGACCCTGATGGATTTGGCCTTGGACGAGGCGCGCGCCGCCGCGGATCGCGGCGAGGTGCCAGTAGGGGCGGTTGTTGTCGACCCGGCCGGCTCGGTGCTAGCCCAGGCGGGCAATCGTACATTGGAGCTTCGGGATCCCACAGCACACGCTGAGATTCTGGCTCTGCGTGCGGCGAGCGCCGTCCTTGGCAGCGAGCGGCTCACGGGCTGCGATCTCTATGTGACTCTAGAGCCTTGCGCGATGTGTGCCGGCGCCATCTCGTTCGCCCGGATTCGGCGGTTGTATTTCGGTGCGAGCGATCCCAAGGGGGGCGCTGTGGAGCATGGACCGCGCTTCTTCAGCCAGCCCACCTGCCATCACGCTCCCGAGACGTATGGCGGCATCGGCGAGCGGGCCTCGTCGCGGCTGCTGAGAGACTTCTTCGCTGCGCGCCGGTGAAAGGTTGGCAATAAGATATTGGCTAGCGATAGGGACGCGGAATCGGCGCGTTACGATCATGCGGCCAAGTACGCATGGGGTATTGGCTACGCTGGATCGCTTCGTTCTCAACGTTGCCCCAGCTGTAAGGCACGAAGCCGATATAAGACGACCAGCCCCTCGGGCCAGGCCCCTTGGCCGCATACGGATAAACAGGCGTACGGCCCCGTTTGAAGATTCTCTTGACCTGATGGACGCTCATGCCCGGCGCATCCGGCGCCGTAACGACGCCTACCATCGCGTTGGCGGGGGCGGACCAGGTCAGAAGCCACAGATAGAACAGAATCGCAGTGACGCCCACAACGCCGGTCAGGGTCTTTTTTGAAATGGGCAATTCGATTGTCATCACGCGAATCTCAAAGGCGGAGTGTTAAACCACATAGTGTGGAGGTAGTGACGCTATCATGAAATGACAACACATGCTGGTGGCAAAAGCAGGGCGGCCTCGCACTTGACGTCCATACTGACACGCCAACGTGAATTTCTCCCTAATGCTCTGTCCCGGCTGACGATGTCTTAGGCTTCGCGCTTCAGAGCGCGCCAACCGATGTCCCGGCGGCAGAATCCGCCGGGCCAGTCAATCGCATCGACGGCGGTATACGCGCGGGCCTGGGCCTCGGCAATGGTCTTGCCGCACGCGGTCACGCCGAGAACGCGGCCGCCATTGGCAAGAACGCGTGGGCCATCGCGCGTGGTACCGGCGTGAAAGACTGCGGCGCGCGGATCGTCGCCCACCGCCTTGAGCCCGCCGATCTCGGTGCCCTTTTCGTACGAGCCCGGATAGCCTTTCGCCGCCATCACAACGCAAAGCGCTGCGTCCGTATCCCATTCCAGCGCATGCCTGCCGAGCTCGCCCTGAGCGGTCGCGAGGAGCACAGGCAGAAGGTCCGATTTCAGCCGCATCATCAGGGGCTGCGCCTCCGGGTCTCCAAACCGCACATTGTATTCGATGAGTTTCGGCGCGCCGTCCTCAATCATCAGCCCCGCGTACAACACGCCCTTGAACGGCGTACCGCGTGCCTTCATGGCCGCGACCGTCGGCAGGATGATCTCCTTCATCGTCCGCGCGCATAGCGCCTCGGTCATGATGGGCGCGGGTGAGTAGGCGCCCATGCCGCCTGTGTTGGGGCCCAGGTCCCCATCCCCGACTCGCTTGTGGTCTTGAGCGGTGGCCAACGGTAGGGCGGTCTCGCCATCCACAAGAGCGAAGAAGCTGGCCTCTTCGCCCTTCAAGAACTCCTCGATAACGACTTCTGCACCCGCCGCGCCGAAAGCTCCCTCGAAGCAGGCGTCCACGGCGGCGTCCGCCTCGGGCCGCGTCTGCGCGATGACCACGCCTTTGCCCGCCGCAAGGCCATCGGCCTTGATGACAATCGGCAGGGCTTGTCCGTCAAGATAGGCTCTGGCCGAGGCGGCATCTGCAAAGCGCCCATAGGCGGCGGTGGGGATGTTGAACTCGGTGCAGAGGTCCTTGGTGAAACCCTTGGATCCCTCAAGGGCGGCAGCCGCCTTGGACGGCCCGAACACCAGAATGCCCTGCGCTTCCAGATCGTCGACGAGGCCAGCCACGAGCGGTGCCTCAGGACCGACCACCACGAGGCCGATTTCTTTGTCCTTGCAAAAGGCGGTCACGGCATCGTGATCGCCGACATCGAGCGCGACCAGTTCGGCGACGTCGGCTATCCCCGCATTCCCGGGCGCACAATAGAGCGTCTTGAGGAGAGGGCTCTGGGCCAGCTTCCAGGCCAGCGCATGCTCGCGCCCGCCGCCACCGATGAGAAGTACGTTCAAGACTCTTCCGCCCCGCTTGTTCCGCATTCCATTTCAGCATTCCTTGGGCTTGTATGCCCTGCCGATTCATTCATGCTGCATGATCCGCGCCGGGCTCTTAGCACGAGAATGGCCGTAAATGAAAAAGAGACGCGCCTAATGCCGCCCCGCAAACCAAAGCCGGAGCCGACCAACGTCACCGAGTACTCGGTGTCGGAGTTGGCCTTCGCCCTAAAGCGGACCGTGGAGGAGGCTTACGGTCTGGTGCGCCTTCGGGGTGAGGTCTCGGGTTATCGTGGGCCCCATGCCTCGGGCCATTGCTATTTCCGGCTGAAGGACGAGAACGCGACCATCGAAGCCGTCGTCTGGCGCGGCGTGTTCAGCCGGTTGAAGTTCAAGCCCGAGGAAGGCTTGGAGATCGTCGCCAAGGGCAAAATCACAACCTATCCCGGCGGGTCGAAGTATCAGATCGTGATCGACGATCTTGAACCGGCGGGCGCGGGCGCGCTCATGGCGCTCCTGGAACAGCGAAAGAAGCAGCTTGCTGCGGAAGGCCTGTTTGACGAGGACCGCAAAAAAGAGCTGCCCTTCCTGCCGGACGTCATCGGCGTGGTAACCTCACCAACCGGCGCGGTCATTCGTGACATTCTCCACCGCTTGAGCGATCGCTTCCCCTCCCACGTCATCGTGTGGCCGGTTCGGGTGCAAGGCGAGACCTGTGCCGGGGAGGTTGCCGCAGCGATTGCGGGCTTCAATGCTGGAACGGCGACCGAAGGAATTCTCCCAGACCTCATTATCGTGGCGCGCGGTGGCGGCAGTCTCGAGGATCTCTGGGGCTTCAACGAAGAGATCGTGGCGCGGGCGGCGGCAGCGAGCACGATCCCGCTGATCTCCGCGGTGGGTCACGAGACGGACTGGACCCTGATCGACCTCGTGGCCGATTACCGGGCTCCGACACCGACGGCAGCCGCCGAACGTGCGGTGCCTGTCCGCGTAGAGCTCTTGAACGCTGTACAGACATTTGGGGTGCGCATGGCCGGTACGATGCGCAGGGCACTGGAGCACTGGCGCAGCCGCGTGACCGCATCGGCTCGGGGCTTGCCCCGGCGGGAAGCTATTCTCGGCCTGCCCCGCCAAAGACTCGACACCGCCAGCGGGCGTCTTCTTCAATCCTTGCGCGCGAACACCCAGAGCCATCGGGCGCAGCTCGCGCGCACGGCGGCCGCGCTGCGGCCGGGGCTGGTCGTCCGCCAGATCGGGGCGGTGCGGGATGTGCTGGAGCGCCTCGACCGGGATCGCGCCCGCGCTATGGCGAACCGCATGGACCGCGCCCGACAGCGGCTCGATGCGCAAGCCAAGCTCTTGGGTACGCTTGGCTACCACAACGTCCTCGCACGGGGGTTCGCCCTAGTGCGCGATGGAGAGGGTTCGATGGTGCGGAGCGCCGGAGCCGCTCATCCGGGTGAGGCTCTCGACATCCAGTTCGTCGACGGCCATATCAGTGCCCAAGTGATGAGTGCAACAGTGATCAGTGCCCATGCGACGTCGAAGCCTGAAGGACGCGGCAAGTCGGTTTCGAAAACACCAATGCCGAAGCCCAAGCGGCCGAGAAAGGCCAAGCCAGATCCAGACGGCAATCAGGGCAGCTTGCTGTAGCGCTGGCATGTCGTGCAGCCCGACGCTAAGCTGCACCGAAGAAGAAAGACTACGACTGTGATGAATCGCTTCGAAGGAAATTTCGGCTTCAAAGGCGAAGCCAAGCTCCGCTACCTGGATGGTGAGGTACAGGTTGTCACGCCGGGCGAGTTCGTCCGCTGCGCGGTAACGGGTCAGACCATTCCGCTCGATGAACTGCGCTATTGGAGCGTGGAATTGCAAGAGCCCTACGTCGATGCGGTCGCGTCGCTGAAGCGGGCCCGCGAAACGTCCAAACCGTCCTAGCCGAAACGAACTGTGTAGGGTGGCTTAAGGCGCCTTGTTGAGCGTGTCCTCGAGCAAAGACCTCACCGCCGCTTCGTCTTCGAACGTAATGACGATGGGGAATGGCCGCGACCGCTTCTTCAACTCGCCCACAGCGCTGTCTTCCTCGTCCTCATCGTCGGTCAGGCGCGCCCAGTCCTTCTCAGTCGTTACCAGCATCGCTTTCTTGGTCTCCGCCTCGGCAAGGAGCCGCCGTGCTTCCTTCTCGGTGAAGCGATGATGGTCGCCAAAACTGTGGGCCGAGACCAACCGCGCGCCATTCGACTTGAGCGTCGCGAAGAATTTCGATGGCCGCGCGATGCCGGCAAAGCCAATCGCGGGTAGGACCGTGAGCCAGCGCGCGTCGCAATTGGGCGTGATCTTCGCCCGCAGGGTAGGTTTGCCCGCGGTTTCGAAGCGCTTGATGAGGGCGTCACCCTTCTTGCCTTCGCCAATCACGAGCAGCGCGTCGGCGTAAGGCAACTGCGCGTCGAGGGGCGCGCGCAGCGGACCGGACGGAATCACCTGGCCATTGCCGAGTCCCGAGCCCGCGTCCACGACGATCAGCGAGAGGTCTTTCGAGAGTCCAGGATTCTGAAAGCCGTCGTCCATGACAATGACATTGGCATCCGTTTCCTCAATAGCCTCGGCGCCCGCTGGCCTATCGGCCGAGACGAAGGTTGGGGCATGCTCGGCGAGAAGCAAGGCTTCGTCGCCAACGTCGGCCGCGTCATGTCCGGCGACTCGGACTACACCCTTCGCACTGCCACCATAGCCGCGCGTGAGGAAGGCCGGTGTCTTGCCCATGGCCTGCAGCAAGTCAGCGATGGCAATGACCGTTGGGGTCTTGCCGCCGCCGCCTGAGGTAAAGTTCCCGACGCAGATGACCGGCAGTTTCGCGTGGTAGGACGGTTCCTGCGCCAGCCGAGATGCGGCGCTTCGGCCATAAAGCATGGCAAGCGGCGACAGAAACGCCGGCATAAACTTGGAGAGGCTGCCGCGCTTGCCGTACCACCAAGAGGGTGTCTCAAGAGGCATGTTGCATGGGCACCTTTTCTGGGAAATAGGCCTCGATCGCTGAAAGTGTCTTGGGCAGCGCACCGGTCATCGCGGCAACGCAAGCTTCCGCCTTCACGTGCACCTCCTTTCGGGCGACGGCGTTCTGAAGCAAGTCCAGCACCGCTTCGGCAAGGCTGTCGGCATCCTCGATGGATCGGACGCCGCCGGCCCTCAAAAGGTCCGCATACATCTCTCGGAAATTGTGTACGTGGGGCCCGGCTAACACCGCGGCCCCAAGCTTCACGGCCTCGACCGGGTTCTGTCCCCCGTGCTCGACCAAAGACCCACCGACGAAGGCCACCGGCGTGAGGGCATAGAAGAGCCCGAGTTCGCCGATCGTGTCGGCCACATAGACATCCGTGTTGGCATCGATGCCCCCGCCCTGGGATCGCAAGGTGACCGTCAAGCCGCGATCCCGCAGCATTTCGGCGATCGCCGTTCCTCGTTCGGGATGGCGCGGCACGATGATCGTGACAATGTCCGGCAAGACCTTTTTGATCCTGGCATGTGCCGCCCCAACGATTTCATCTTCCCCTGAATGCGTACTGGCCGCGAGCCAAACAGACCGCCCTAGAATTGCGGCCGACAGGTCTGCCTTGCCGGCTGCGTCCACTGGCGGAGGCGGCGCGTCCGCCTTTAGATTGCCGGCCGACTGAGAACTTGGCGCGCCGAGCTGAGCAAACTGCTCCGCAAGGCGCTCGTTCTGAGCGAGCACGAGGTCAAATGCCGAGAAGATTGGCCGGCTCATGCCGGGGCGCCGACGCCAGCGCTTGTAGGACGGGCCCGACATACGGGCATTGATCAGCAGGAGAGGGACGCCAGTCTGCTTCGTTTCCAGCACAAGGTTTGGCCAGATCTCCGATTCCACCAGAACGGCGAGATCGGGACGCCAATGCTGCAAAAAGCGCTTGACATATGTGCTCCGATCGAGCGGCACGTATTGGTGGATGGCGCCTTCTGGCAGCCGCGCACGCGCATGACGCGCTGACGTCACCGTGGCGGTCGTGAGCAAGATTCGGATGTCTGGCCGGGCTTGCGCGATGCGCTCGATGAGCGGGAGCGCTGCATTGGTTTCGCCCACCGACGCCGCGTGAAACCAGACCAAGAAACCTTCTGGCCGGGAGATGCTGGCGATCCCGTAGCGCTCGGGATGTCGGTCCTGTTCCTCTTTGCCCTTGCGTGTCCGCCATGCCAGCAGCAACGGAGCAACGGGCGCGGCAAGCTGCGTTGCAAGCCGGTATGTCTTAAGCGCCGTGCCCGGCTTCGCCTTCTCCTCGGCGCTGAGCGGATCGGCGGCACCTGCGATCGCGTAGGCGCGGGCTGTCGTCTCGGCGAGGGCCTCCTCGATAGCCTGGCGTCCGGCTTCGATTTCGCGTGGCTCCTCCGAGCGCGGCGCCGGCACGGGTTCGCCAATGACGATCGCGAGTGCCGAGAAGGGCAGGTTGATGGTGAAGGCGCTCCAGGTGGAGAGCTTCAAGGACCGGCTTGTTGCGATGGCGAAGGGCACGACCGGGCGGCCGGACTTCGCCGAGAGTGTCGCGATACCCGCGCCGGCGCGCCGGGCAGGGCCGGGGGGCACATCCGCCGTCATGGCGACGGTCGCACCAGCTTCGAGCGCGCGCAAAGACTCACGCATCGCGGTCGCCCCGCCGCGATTGCGTTTTCGCTTGCCCGCGCCTGCGCCCCGGATCAGGTCCATGCCGAACCGGCGCAGCACGTCGCCAATCAGCTCGGCATCACCATGGCGCGAGACCATGGCCTTAACGTCGGCAGGGCGCTCGGGTTTCAGATTGGGCAGAAGCATGAACTGGCCGTGCCACATGGCCAGGATTTGCGGGTGCTGATCGAAGAGCTTGGCATCGGTGTCCGGAGGCTCGCGCTTAACGTTGCTCGTGGCGTAGACCAGCCGAACATAGCCGGAGGCGAGTTTGCTAAGGATGCCGGTGCCAGGCTTCGGTCCAAAGATACGCGTGAGCATCGGGTGGCCGTTATTCGCCAGGAACGGCGACGGGACGCGCCTCGCTGGCGGGTGCCTGGTCCAAGGCACTGGCGATGCCGAACTGGTTTCGGTGCAACCGCGTATAGAGACCTCCGCGCGCAACGAGTTCGTCGTGACGCCCGGTCTCAACAATTTGGCCCTTATCGAGCACGCAGATTAGGTCGGCCTTCTTCACCGTGGACAAGCGGTGCGCGATCATTAGGACCGAGCGGCCTTGCATGAGCTTCTCGAGCGCTTCCTGAACCTTCGTCTCCGATTCGGAGTCCAATGAGCTTGTGGGCTCATCCAGCATGAGGATCGGGGCGTCCTTGTAAATCGCGCGGGCGATAGCGATACGCTGTCGTTCGCCGCCGGAGAGAAGCCCGCCCGCTTCACCGACCCGGGTATCGTAGCCACGCGGCAGTCCCATGATGAAGTCGTGCGCCGCCGCGGCCTTCGCCGCCGCGACGACTTCGTCCTCATTGAGAGGCTTTGCGCCATAAGCAATATTCGCGCGTATCGTGTCGTCGAACAGAACGGGGTCTTGAGTTACGAGACCAAAGGCATCGCGTAAGGACGAGATCGTCACGCCCTTGATGTCCTGGCCGTCGATCAAGACTTCCCCGCCTTGCGGATCGAAGAAGCGCAGGGCGAGGTTCACAAGCGTGCTCTTGCCAGAGCCGGACGGCCCCACCAGGGCGACGGTCTTGCCAGGCGGCACCGTGAGCGTCACGCCTCTCAAGACGACATTCTCCGGGTCGTAGGCAAAACTCACATTGCGGAACTCAATCTCCCCGTCAGTGAGTTCGAGCGGTTTCGCGTCAGCGGCCTCGATCAACTTGCTGGGACGGTCGATGATACCGAACACGCGGGTCGCTGCGGCAACGCCCTCCTGCAACTGGGTTTGCAGGGTCGCAAGGCTCTTGAGGGGGGCGTAGATGAGGAGCGCCGCCGTGGTGAAGCCCATGAAATGGCCGAGCGACGAGTCGCCCCGAATACCTTGCGTGCCCGCAACATAGATGGCGACCGCAAAACCAAGGCCGACCAAGAGCTCCATGGCCGGGCTGGACAGGGCGCGGGCGCGCATGCCGCGCATCGTGTATTCGAGCGCGCGATTCACGGCTTGGCTTGCGCGTTTCTCTTCCTGAGCTTCCTGCTTATAGGCCCGCACGACGCGCATGCCCTGCAGCGTCTGCGTCACAAGGGCCGATAAATCGCCGGTTTCTTGCAACGACTTCGTTGTTGATTTGCGCATCTTCCGCCGCTGGCGCGACAGCATCATCCAGGCAAACGGCATGAACAGGAGCACGAGTATCGATAGGCGGGGGGCCATGTAGATCATGGAGCCGACCAGAATAACCACTTTGAGCAAGTTCTCGCCGAGTGTCACAATCGTGCGGCTGGCTGTGGCTCGCATAAGCGTCGCATCGTTCAAGAAGCCCGAAAGGATGCGGCCCGAGTGCACCTTCTGGATCCAGCCAAGATCAGCCTCGGCCAGCTTGCTGAACATCTGCACGCGAAGATCTGCAATGAACCGGTGTCCGAGATAGCCAACGGTTACGTTCGCGACGTACTCGGACACGGCCTTCAGAGTCGTGATGAAGACAACCGCGAGGCTGATCCACAGGACCATATCGGCGTTCTTGTCGACGAAAATGTCGTCCGCCGTCCGCTGAATGAGAAACGGAATAGCCCCCGTCGTGGCCGCCGTGAGCAGCATAGCGAGCAGACCGAAACCGAGAAGTACGCCATGCGGCCTGAGATTCTCGCGCCAAATGCGTTCCACGATTTGGCGCGTGCTGTAGCGCTCCGCTGTGAGCTCATCGCCACTCCGAGCAGCCACGCGCGCATCTATGAAGACATTGTCTTTCAAGGGTTATCCCGGTTTCCGCCAGGCTCGGCGGGTGCGCCTAGCCTATTGCTTCATCTGTCTAGCACGACAGCTATTGTGAGAGCCATGGGACCTTTACGGCGAAAAACCCTGCAAGACCAGCGCTCCAAGTCCGGCGCTCCAAGACCAGCGCCCAAGGATTCCAGAGATCGTGGCGATGCGCCTTATGGTTAGGTCGTTTCGGGTTCGAGCAATCGGTGGAGGTGCACGATAAAGTAGCGCATATGAGCGTCGTCGACCGAACGCTGCGCGGCGTCTTTCCATGCGTCATAGGCAGTGGCGTAGTTGGGATAAATGCCGACGATATCCAGCTGGCTCAGGTCGTCGAAATGAACCCGGTCCAATTCGGTCAGTGTGCCGCCGAAGACGAGATGAAGCAGCTGCTTGCCGTCTCCTGCCGGTTCAAATGTCTTATTGTCCGCAGCCATGCGTCGTCCCCCTTCGCTCATGCATTCGGCGGGCAATGTGCCGAATTGTGAACTAAAGGTCTACGCGGCGTGTGCGTTCGATCAGCGCAGGGTGGAGTGCGCGACCACTTGCGACGAGACTGGGAAACTTGGGATTGTCGCAATTATAGGTATGCGGCATTCCCCGGTGGTCGGTAATCACGCCGCCGGCCTCTTCCACAATGACGGCTGCTGCGGCCAGATCCCACTCCGCCTTGGGGGTTAGAGAAATCGTGGCGTCACCACGGCCGGCTGCGACCAGCGCGAGGCGATAGGCAACCGAATTCACCCACTCGGCCTTCACGTTCGGCCAGGGGTCTTCCCAGATCTTCTTCCGAAAAAGACCGCCGCTCGCGATCATCTTTGCGCCGTCCAGGCTGGACCGGTCGGTCGTGTGGATCGGCTCGCCGTTCAGAAACGCACCGCCTCCACGAATAGCGTGGAAGAGCTCGTCCGTCTCGGGATTAAAGACGACGCCGATCGCGGGGACCCCGTCCTCGACCAGTGCTGCCGAGACGGTCCATTCGGGAATCTCGCGCAAGAACGCACCGGTGCCGTCGATGGGATCGACCATCCAGACCCGCGAGTACTTCAAGCGTGAGCGATCATCGGGGCTCTCTTCCGAGAGCCAGCCATACTCCTTGCGCCGGGTGGTCAGGTCCAGCTTAAGCGCCGCGTCGACGGCGAGGTCAGCCTCGCTGACCTGAGAGCCATCCGCCTTCTTGAATGCCTTGGGTGACGCCTTGAAGTAACTCGACGCCAAAGCACCTGCTTCACGAACCGCACGGCCCAGGATGTCGAAGTCTTCCTCGCGCGTATGCGATGGCGCATGAGCTTTTTCGCGGGTCTTGTTCTGCGTAATCGCGGTCATCAGGCGGTAGGAACACTCTCTAAACCATGCTGGAAGCTACCGGTCGTTAATGACGTCCATTAAGCGTCCGGGAAGTCTTCCGTGGCACCATCACGGCAATCAAGGCTACCTCAAGGCAGCCAACAAGGAAGCTAACAGCAAGGCGTCACACGGGCCTCGGACGCGAAAGCGCCGGGGCCCGCTTGCATTGCTGGGGCACTCTATGTGAGTCGCCGCTGCATTTTTCGGGCCATTGTTCGTACCCGTCAAATTGTCCCTCTAAAGGGAAGTTGCAAGCACCATATCCGCCAGAATTGCCAAAAATACAATCAAACCAAAGTCTCGATTGGACTTAAATCGGGCGAGGCAGTTGTCGGCGTCATCGATATCGAGGGTCGCGATCTGCCAGATAAGCTGGCCGCAGGCGAAGGCGAGCCCAGCGAAGAAGAGCGGTCCGGCGCCAGCCAGCCAGCCGGCGAGCACCATGGCAATGATCGTTACGGCGTAAAACCCCTTTAGCCAAAACGTGGTGTCAGCGCCGAATCGCAGTGCCGTCGATTTCATGCCGATCAGCGCATCGTCCTCGCGATCCTGGTGCGCATAAATGGTGTCGTAACCAATAGTCCAGGCGACGGCGCCCACATAGAGGACGACCGGCGCCCAATCCAGGCTGCCTGTGACCGCGGCCCACCCGATTAGCGCGCCCCAGTTGAAGGCGAGGCCCAATACGGCCTGGGGCCAGTGGCTGATCCGCTTCATGAACGGATAGAGCGCAACGATCGGGACGACGGCGAACCCTAGCCAAATCGAGAACGGGTTGAGGCTTAGCAGGACCGCCAAACCAACAAGGCATTGCGCGAGCATGAAAACGATGGCGCTTCGGAGCGAAACCTGTCCGCTCGGGAGGGGCCGCGACCGTGTACGCGCAACCTGAGCATCGATGTCCCGGTCGACAATGTCATTGTAGGTGCAACCTGCGCCGCGCATGGCGATGGCGCCGATGGCGAACAACAAGAGCAGAAGCGGATCGGGATAAGCCGCGCCTGTGTGGAGACCAGCGAGACCAACGGACCAAAAACAGGGCAGGGCCAAGAGATAGAACCCAACGGGACGGTCCGCCCGCGCAAGGCGCAAATACGGCAGGGCCCAAGCCGGCGCATAACGGTCGGCCCAGTTCTCCGTCGGCGCATCGGCCACCGGGGCAACGGCCGTCTCGCCCTCATTCTCATGATGTGTCATATGGCCTGCCAGTTTGCATACTCCGACGACGAGATGCGAACCTTCAGGACGTTATCCAATTGACCTGGGCGAGAGAAGCTGAGTTTGCACCCTGATAGCTGGTCTCGAAAGGCTCCCCTCACGCAGATGGGCAATGGACCTGGCCATGGCGGAACGGCGCTTCAGCAATGCCGAGGCTATGCGCCGCTTTGATACCAGCGCCAAGCTGGTCATCAAGCGAGCCGGTCATCAAGCGAGGCAGTCATTAGGCGAGACAGTCATCAAGTGGGTCTTGCATTTCAGGGCGGAAAACTTGGCTGGTCTCAGAGGATCGCCGCGCCCCCTGGCACTTCTCGCGAAGCCAAGCAGCGCTAGCAATATGTGATGTGGTCGAGATGGTGCGTTATGCGCACGGCGGGTGGCGCTGCGTCTGCAAGGGCAAAAGGCTTGAGCCAGACGGCATGCGCGTGCCTGTCCTCTTGGCGTTAGGCCGTTTGGATTTGGAACGTCTGGATCTGGAACGTCTTGACTTGGACTGCTTCAGCCAAGTGCCCGGCCTTGGGCACTCGAGAGGGACACGCAAACGTCCACCGGCGCCGCAAAGGGCGCCGGAGGAGTTGTACTGAGAGAACAATTGGCCATCAGGTGCCGGCCAGCATCCAAAGAGATCGGACCTTATCCCTCACTCGTCGATCTTCTCTTCCCTGTCACTCATTGACCCAAGCGACGACTCTGAGGAGTGCATATTTGCATCATCGTCGTTGTCGTCATCGGAGATATCAAGATCTACATTCTCTGACCCGAGTGAATCTGAGGAATGCGAATTTACATCATCGTTGTTGTTGTCATCGAAGTTACCAACACTCCCATCCCTGTCTTCTTTGTAATCAGAAGTCACAAAATTACGAAGACTCGGTTCTCCTATTGAGCTCCAAGTATGTCTCAACCGAGGAACGGATATAGAATCATCTGTAGTTCTGACCATCTTTACAAACAGCAGGGAACCGTACTGTTTCTGGAGATTCCAGATCTTCTCGGCAAACGCAGTGTTGGCAAGCCACGGCTCTGATTTTCCTCTGCCATAACTGAACGCTCGACTTCCCTTAAGCTCGTCATTTCCAGCGTATTTTTTTAACTCTCGTGAAACACTCGGTAGTTTCGGGTTCGGAAAAAGCTGGTAGAATCGTTGATCATGATGGTCAGTTGATAGCAAAAACCCTCCTGCAAGAGGGTTTTCCTTGAAATTGACATTTGTCAATTTCAATTCACCTAAATTATAGACGCACTCGTAATACTTATCGTAAATATATGAAGCTTCCTGGTTGGTATTATGTGTAGTTTGATCTACTGAAGCACATTTTTCGATGCCATATCGATCCCTCCAGGCAACGTATGATTCGCTTACGCTAGACTTTTCTGCAAGTGAGTTCTCAAAAGTATAATTTATAGCATTCGCCTCGTAGGCATTACTCGTTTGAATGTACAGGTCCACGCCTTCAATTTGAGCAAGCCATCTGACCAATGATAGTAAATAGTGCGTGTCCCTATCTGTCTTATCCAAACTCCCATTCGGGTCAATCGCCAGAGAGAAACCATATGTGGGTCGCTCATAATCGAATTCGTCATGCTCACCTGATAAACTGAACGAAGAGTCATCATCACGAACAATTTCCGATGATTGAAGATTGGACTTGAGACCCTCCATAAAATTCTCTCTTTTTGTAATAAAGTCAGTGTCATCATTGCTTACTAATCTCATATTGGAAATACTCTCTACATCTGGCCAATTATTCTTAATCGCAATTGTTGGTGTT
>JASJEH010000074.1 GCA_030064755.1 Methyloceanibacter sp.
TACCCGCGCCCGCCGGCTCTGGAGCCCGTGCCGCAACGCGTTACGATAACTCTCGGCGGGGCGGTCATTGCCGACACGAAACGTGCGTTACGCGTTCTTGAGACCCATCATCCGCCGACCTATTACCTGCCGCCTACGGACATTACGGCGAAGTTGATTCCCGTCCCGGGCAGCAGTTTTTGCGAATGGAAGGGAGTCGCCCGCTATTTTGATGTGACCGGGGGCGCGGTAACCGCCTCCCGAGCTGCTTGGAGCTACGACGCGCCAACGGGTCCGTTTGGGCCGCTGGCAGGCTATCTGGCCTTCTACCCCGAAAAGATGGAGGAGTGTCGCATTGGTGGGCACGTGGCTGTTGCGCAACCCGGATCCTTCTATGGGGGTTGGGTAACGCCCAACCTCGATGGCGTGCCAAAGGGCGCGCGGGGCACCGAGCATTGGTAGAGCAGCTACTTCATAAACATGACGTGCGTACGCTCCGCAGCCGACCGTATCCCTTTGCCTGACGAAAGATCCAAACAGCTTGTCTTGATCCTCGGCGATCAGCTCTCGCCTTCGGTCTCGGCCCTGCGCGCGGCGAATGTCGATCGCGACGTGGTGTTGATGGCTGAAGTGCGTGACGAGGCGACCTATGTTCGCCACCACAAGAAGAAAATCGCGTTCGTGTTCGCAGCCATGCGCAGTTTCGCTGCCGAGTTGTCGGCGGCGGGTTGGCACGTCGACTATGTCCAGCTCGAGAGCCCGGGGAATTCCGGCTCGATTTTGGGCGAGGTGCAACGCGCGTTTGCCGACCATCACTGCAGCCGAGTACTGGTGACGAGGCCAGGTGAGTGGCGGCTTCTCGATGCGATCAAGAAGTACGGCGATGAACAGAGGATTGAGATCGAGCTCCTAGAGGATGATAGCTTCCTGTGTTCTGAACGGGAGTTTGCGCAGTGGGCAAACGGCCGCAAACAACTTCGCATGGAGAACTTCTATCGGGAGATGCGGCGCAAGACGGGCCTGCTGATGGAGAAAGACGGCAAACCTTGCGGAGGTCGTTGGAACTTCGATGCAGAAAACAGAAGACCGCCGAGAAGGGGTCTTACTGTTCCGACACCCAAACGCTTTCCGAACAACACGACAACGCGCGAGGTGCTCGAACTAGTCGCCGACCGGTTTGGGGACCATTTCGGAACGCTGGAGCCATTCTGGTTTGCCGTCACGCGCGTTGAGGCTGAGGCCGCGTTTGATCATTTCCTGGAGACAGCGCTCGCGCAGTTTGGCGACTACCAAGATGCCATGCTCAGTGACGAGCCTTTCATGTTCCATGCGGTGATCGCGCTCTATCTCAATGCAGGCTTGCTTGATCCGCTGGCCGTGTGTCGGCGCGTCGAGGAGGCCTATCGTGCAGGTGCCATAGGCTTGAATGCGGGGGAGGGCTTTATCCGCCAGATCATCGGATGGCGCGAATATGTGAGGGGTATCTACTGGCTGCGGATGCCGGGCTATGTAGACGAGAATTTCTTCTCCCACCACAACCCACTTCCAGACTTCTACTGGACGGCCGACACCGACATGGCGTGTATGCGGGCGTGTATTGGCCAAACCCGTGACGAGGCCTATGCGCATCATATCCAGCGGCTGATGGTGACGGGCAACTTCGCCATGCTTGCCGGCATTGACCCGCACGAAGTCCATGAGTGGTATCTCGCTGTGTATGCAGATGCGTACGAATGGGTTGAGGCACCCAACACGCTTGGCATGAGTCAATTCGCTGACGGCGGGCTGCTCGCATCGAAGCCCTACGCTGCGAGCGGCAACTACATCAACCGCATGTCCAACTACTGCACGGACTGTCAGTATGATGTGAAGACGAAATTCGGGCTGGGCGCGTGCCCTTTCAACTTCTTATACTGGAATTTCCTGGATCGGAATCGAGATAGGCTTCGCAAGAATACCCGGCTCGCCTATTCCTATCGCAACCTAGACAGAATGGATGACGCGCAACTTGGCGCAATTCGGCGCGACGCTGCCGTGTTTTTGGAGCGGTTGCGCAGCTGAGCGCGGCAAGGCTCATCGCTTCATGTGACGATGAAGCAAGCGCGCTGAGGTCGCGCTTGCCATGCTGAACGGCTACAAACGCCAGGTCTTGCTTAACGTCTCATAGTTTTCTTCGGCCCAGACGCAGAGCATTGCGAGTTGGGCGGCAAGGCTCGCGCCGAGGGGCGTCAACGCATACTCGACCATGGGCGGGACGACCGGGTAAACCTTGCGCGACACGAGCCCGTCCTTCTCAAGATTCCGCAAAACCTGCGTGAGCATTTTCGAAGAGATCTTGCCGATCTGCTGTTGAAGCTCGGTGTACCGCATCGTGCCCCGGCTCAAGGCGTAGAGGACCAGCAGTGTCCACTTGTTCCCAACGCGCGCGATCACCTGATGCGCCGGGCAGTCTGTATTGAAGACGTCTGCATCGCGGACTTTCTGCAACGCGTTTTCGGTGTCTTGCTTGTCTGCTTTGGCTGAGAGACCGAGAAGCGAAGGCTTGGTCGCCCGCTTGTCGTGTTTTGTCGCAGTTTGCTTAGTCAGCTGATTCATCACAATTCCTACCGATCGGTGCGTGCCTTACCTGCTCGTGCGTACTTCCCAAAAGAGAGTATGGGTCATAAGTGAAGCGTCCCAAACAAGTCAATGGCGGCGCGAAAGAGCCGCCTTCTTTGCACGAACAGGAGACAAGCATGGATAAGAAAGTTGAAGATGAAACGCTTGAGGCGTCACTCGCCCCAGCGATCAAGACCTACCTTCAAAACGGACCAAAATTCTTGATCGATGGCGAACTCGTAACGGCGAAGGCGGGGGGCATGATCGACGTTCGCAACCCTGCCACCGCGCAGGTCGTGACCAAGGTCCCGGAGGCACGGTCAGAAGACATCGACGCCGCTGTGAAGAGCGCTCGCAAGGCGTTTGACGAGGGACCTTGGAGCCGGATGACCGCGGCCGAACGCGGTAAACTTGTTTACAAGCTTGGCGAGATCATTGAGCGGCATGCTGAGGAATTCGCACAACTTGAGTCGCTCGACAACGGCAAGCCCATTTCAGAGGCGCGGGCGGCGGACATCCCCGTTTCCTACAACACGTTCTACTACATGGCCGGTTGGGCTACGAAGATCGCAGGGTCAACACCGTCTCCCTCTGTCCCGATCGACGTGCATTCCTACACGCTAAGGGAGCCCGTTGGCGTTGTCGGCCAGATCATCCCCTGGAACTTTCCCCTGATGATGGCGGCGTGGAAGCTTGCTCCTGCTCTGACAGCAGGGTGCACTGTCGTCCTTAAAGCCGCCGAAGATACGCCGCTCTCCGCGTTACGCCTGGCAGAGCTTATCGTGGAGGAGGCTGACTTCCCGCCCGGCGTCATCAACATCGTGACGGGATACGGTGAGGGCGCTGGTGCGCCGCTGGCCGAACATCCGCTCGTCGACAAGGTGGCCTTCACGGGCTCGACAGAAGTCGGCAAACTGATCGTCAAGGCGGCCACCGGCAATCTGAAGCGCGTCACACTTGAGCTGGGTGGTAAGGCGCCAACGATCGTGTTCCCGGACGCCGATCTGGACCGGGCGATCCCGGGCGTCACGCTGGGTAGCTTCTTTGCGCAAGGGCAGGTCTGTGTGGCGGCGACGCGCATCTACGCGCACAAGAGCGTTTTCGACAAGCTGATGGACGGTGTGTCCGAGGCTGCCGCAAACATCAAGGTGGGACCAGGCCTCGATCCAACCAGCCAGATGGGGCCATTGGTCAGCGCGGACCAGTTGCAGCGCGTGTCGGGTTATGTGGACGCGGGCCGCGAAGAAGGCGCGAACGTCCTCGTCGGCGGCGAGGGCCTGCAGGACAGCGACGGCTATTTCCTTAAGCCGACCATTCTCACGAACGCAAACTCCGACATGCGGGTTGTGCGTGAGGAGATTTTTGGGCCGGTTGTTGTGGCTCAGGCCTTTGGCGATGCGGAGCTCGACCAACTGGCGGCTGAAGCTAACAACACCGAGTATGGCCTCGCAGCCAGCGTTTGGACCCAGAATGCAAGCGTGGCGCACAAAATGGCCAAGCGTATCAAGGCCGGCACGATCTGGCTGAACTGCCATCACGTGTTCGATCCGAGTCTCCCATTCGGCGGCTACAAGCAGTCTGGTTGGGGCCGAGAGAACGGGCCGGACGCTCTGGAAAACTATCTGGAGACCAAGGCGGTCACGATGGCTTTATAGCCCGGCAAGACGAAAGACGGCGGGCCTGAGAGGGTCCGCCGACCCCCTTGCACCGAGGGTTCATCTTGGGTTCGGCCATCAAGACCGGTCGCCTCGTCAGTTGCGACCGCAGTTCGAATGAACGGATCACAGCAACGACTGTTGCGGGTCAGCCGTAGTTTTCCACAGGTGGCGCTAGCAATCTTGTGATGACGCTGCGCTTGACGGTGGCGGCGCGCGGCGGCTCCCTAGCATTCGACGAACGCGGACCAGTCATATCTCTGGCATCGGTTTCGCGGACACTGACTTGTCACCCCGGGCGTGATCGCCCACCCAATGCGAGGAGCGCCTTGATGGAGACTTTCGACGCAATTTATGGCCGCCGTGCTGTGAAGCACTTCGATCCTGATCACCAGATGACGGACGCTGAGAAGACAAAGCTCCTCGAGGCCGCGATTCAGGCGCCGACTAGTTTCAATATCCAGCATTGGCGCTTTGTGGTGGTCGACGATCCCGAGCTGAGGAAGCAAATCCGTGAAGTCGGCAACGATCAGGCCCAAATCACGGACGCAAGCATGCTGATCGTCATGACCGCCGATATGGGAGCTTGGCAGAAAGAGCCTGGGCGGTACTGGGCGAATGCGCCGAAAGAGGTTGCCGAACTCCTCGTGAATTGGATGGGTCCGTTTCATGAGGGGCGTGAGCAGTTGCAGCGTGACGAGGCCATGCGCTCGATCGGCATGGCCATGCAGACTCTCATGCTCGCTGCCAAGTCGATGGGCTATGAGTCCTGCCCTATGATTGGCTATGACTTCGACAAGGTCGCCGAGATGATCAACCTGCCCGACGATCATTGCATCGGTCCGCTCGTGGTCGTTGGAAAGGGTGTCAAAGAGCCATGGCCAAAGCCCGGGCAGCTTTCCCTCGACGAGGTGGTGGTGCACAATCGGTACGCGTAGGGCGGCGGCATCCGACGCGCCCTGAGGTTTGGGGGACTGCGTGTCGGCCACCCGTGGCTTGCTCTTTGGTGTCATCGCCGCCTTCCTCTGGGGCACGCATAGCGTCCTCGTTCAGTATCTCACGGGCAGTCTTGGCGGTTTGCAGATTGCGGTGCTTCGTCTGTACATCGCGGCGGTGACCCTGTTCTTGATGCTCCGGGTTCTCGGCCACCCCATCGCGCTGGAATGGCGGGACCGGAATTTTTGGTTCGCGACCAGCGCCACCGCCGTCAACTTCGTTTTCTTCCATCTGGGATTGGAGCGGACCGACGCCGGTAGCGCGATGGTGCTCGAGAATACGGCACCGTTTTTCGTGTTGTTGTTCCTGTATCTGTTCGCGGGGGTGCCCGTCACCTTAAGAGAGGTCGCAGCAACGGCTCTTGCGATCGGTGGCGTGGCGCTGACCGTCATCCCAGATCTTGACGCCAGTGACAGCCGGTTCACCGGCGATATGCTGGAGATCGGTGCAGGCATCTCGTGGGCGGTCTTCTTGATCGCGGCGAGCCGTGCCATGCAGGCGTCGCGCTCGACTGGCGAGCGGCTGAACTTCCTCTTCGGAATCTTTGCCGTGACAGCGGTTTTGTTGACGCCGCTGACGGTCACAAGCTTCAAAATGCCGCCGGCGGAGGATTTCCTTCCGCTGCTGTTTCTCGGCGTGTTTGCGTCGGCGCTGGCCTATTACTTCTGGTTCGAAGCCGCGGCCCGCCTGTCTACTCTGACTGCGACTCTCCTCTTTGCCTTGTCCGTGGTCTTCACGTTCGTGAATGCGGCCATCTTTTTGGGGGATCGCATTACGCCACTCGAAGTTGCGGGCGCGACGCTCATCGTTCTCGGAATCTTTTTGACGAAAAGCGCGGAGGTGCAAAAGGGCACCTAGGTCAGGCCCAATAGGCTTGGCGAGGTTCTTTCGATCAGTGCGTCCACATCGAGCCCCGGCGCCACGACCGCGTAGTCGCCGTCGATGAGCAGTGATGCGGCGCCGTGGACGAAGGTCCAGAGGCGCACGGCGATCTCGTCCGGATTGCCCGACACACCATTCCGTTCGCAGTAGATGGCCACCTGTTCGATTACCTTCGAGAAGCAGCCCATCCCTTCGCCCATAACGACTTCATCGGTCTTCAGGACCGGGTGCTGACCGAACATGAGCCGAAACAGTTTTTCATTCTCGACGGCGAAGCGCACATAGGCCTGGCCCATGGCGACGATGCCCGCGAGCGTTCCTATGCCTGCGGCCTCGACGGCCTCCATTGACTGTTCGGAAAGGCGATCGAAGCCGCGCGTCACGATCAGCCCCAGGACTTCGTCGCGGTCTTTGAAGTGCTTGTAGGGCGCGGCCGTGGAGACGCCGGCCAAGCGGCATGCCTCCGCCAGCGTGAAGTTCTCGGCGCCGTGCATCTCCACGAGATCGTAGGAGGCCTGAAGAAGCGCCTCGCGGAGATCACCGTGGTGATACTTGGACTTGGCCCGTACGTAGTCTGTGTTGGATGCGTGTTCCATCGTGCTGAGCGAATCCGGTTTAGCACACCTGCTCTTCACAAAAGAGTTAGTGCCACTAACTTTTCACTTGCAAGTTAGTGCAACTAACATAAGTTAGGGACGCTAACTTCGCAAGCGCCGACCGTGGTCCGAGACTAGGAGTGGCTGTGATGCCGAGCCAAGTAACTGAGAATAAGTCGGAAAATAGTGCTGCGGGATGGTCCATGCGGCACCTGATGCGCCAACTGGCCACGCTGGTGATGGCGATCGTGTTTCTGGGCCTGGCCGTCGCAGGCGTCGCGGCGCTGCATATCCGGAGCGCCTCGGAGCCTTTACCAGGGGAGCACCCGCCGGTTTCGGTGCAGACGATGCGGCTGGAAATCCAACCGAGCTATCACGAGACCGTCCGCTATGTGGGCCGGTTGGAGGCGGCGCGCCAAACGGCGCTTGCCTTCGAACGGCCTGGGCTTGTGACCACAGTCCGCATGGATGAGGGCGATCGGGTTGCGGCCGGAGACGTTGTCGCCATGCTTGATACGGCCCAACTGGAAGCGAGCCGTAAGCAGCGGGAGGCCCAGATTCGTGAGCTCGAAGCGCGGCTCGATTTGGCACGGCTTACGCTCGAGCGTCAGACGAAGCTTCGCGAGAATGGCTGGAGTCCCGAGCAACGTTTCGACGAGGCCTCGACGGCGCTTGATGAGCTGAGCGCCGCGATCGACCGGGTCAAAGCTCAGATCAGCTCTATCGATATCGACATTGAAAAATCCCAGCTGAAGGCACCCTTCGACGGCGTGATCGCGGCGCGCTCCATTGATGAGGGTGCGGTGATTGCAGCGGGTACGCCCATCCTGACCATCCTTGAAGACGGCCATCGCCAGCTCCGTGTCGGTCTGCCGCCAGAGGTTGCGGCGAAGCTCGACAAGGCTACAACCTATCAGGTGCAGACGCTGGCGGGGCCCGTCGCAGCGCGGCTTTATGCCAGCCGTCCCGATCTGCAGAGCGCGACGCGCACGGTGACGGCCCTCTTCGACGTAAAGACGGGAGACGCGACGCCGTTCGGCGAGATCGTCACCTTGCTGCTTGAGCGCGAGATCGACGAACGTGGGGCTTGGGTCCCACTTGCGGCCTTACAGGAGAGCGATCGTGGCCTTTGGAGCCTGCTGACCGTGGCCGAAAAGGACGGCAAGCCCATTGTTCGCCGCGAAGCGGCCGAGGTTCTGCATGTGGACGGTGCGCACGCCTATGTGCGCGGCACATTCGAGCCCGGGGCCAGCGTGATCGCGAATGGCACCAACCGCGTTGTTCCGGGGCAACTCGTGGCCCTCGCAGGAAGCTAGGAGCGCCCGGCTATGTCCACGCTTTTCTATCGGGACGCGCGCCTCTTCGCGCTGGCGATCCTCCTGATCCTCGCCGCCGGCGCCTCGGCGCTGATGACCATCGGGCGTCAAGAAGATCCCACCATCACCAACCTGTTTGCCACGATCGTCACGCCATTTCCTGGTGCAGATCCAGCGCGCGTGGAAGCGCAGGTCACTGAGAAGATCGAAGAAGAACTGCGCGAGATTCCAGAGATCGACGAGATCACATCGGTGTCCCGCTCAGGGATTTCCGTCATCACGGTGGAGCTATCCGAGTTCATCTCCGAGACTGCGATCGAACAAGCCTGGTCGGAAATCCGTGATGCGCTGGGCGATGCGGCGGTGAACCTGCCGCCAGGTGTGCCGGCGCCTGAATTCGACGATGATCGTACGGGGGCCTTCACCTCCATTGTGGCCCTACAAGCCCGTCCTGGGATCGAAACCAACCATGCGATTCTCGCGCGTTACGCCGAGATGCTCCAGGACCAGCTGCGAGCGGTGCCGGGGACAAAGCTCGTCGAGCTCTATGGTGCGCAAGACGAGGAAGTCAGTGTTACCCTGGACCGCACTCAACTTGAGTCCCTCGGCCTCACGGCTCAGTCGGTGGCGCAGGCCATCGCCAGTGCTGACGCCAAGGTGCGCGCGGGTGTAGTGCGCGGCGACAAGTCCGATCTCCTGATTGAGGTCGAGGGCGAGATTAAAGCGCTGGACCGGTTGCGGGCGATCCCTGTGCGTCAAGGCGCAGACGGACGGATCGTGCGTCTCGGCGACATCGCCACAGTGAAACGCGACATCCGCCAACCTTCCTCAAGTCTTGCCCTCATTGACGGGCGGGAAGGCGTATTGATCGCTGCACGGATGGAAGACGATCTGCAAGTGGACACGTGGGCTGGCCGTATCGGCAAAGCCCTGGATCGTTTCGAAGCAGATATGCCGGGCGGCCTTGAGCTCCATCGGCTATTCGACCAGTCGACCTATACGAGTGACCGGCTCTTCGGCGTACTGACCAATATGCTGATCGGTATGGGCCTGGTGGTCTCGGTCCTGCTGATCACGCTTGGCTGGCGGTCGGCTTTGGTCGTGGCGACGGTTATCCCGTTGGCCGCGCTGATGTCCGTCTTTGGGTTGCAGCTCGTCGGCATTCCGATTCACCAAATGTCGGTGACCGGCCTCATCGTGGCGCTAGGCCTTCTCGTCGATGCCGCGATCGTCATGACCGACGAGATCCGCAAGAAGCTTGTCGCGGGCCTCCCGCGCTTGCAGGCTGTCGACTATGCGGTTCGGCGTCTGTTTGCACCATTGATCGCCTCTACCGTGACCACCGTTCTGGCCTTCATGCCCATGGTGCTCCTGCCAGGGCCTGCGGGAGACTTTGTCGGTGCAATCGCCATTGCCGTGATCATCATGCTGCTCTCATCGCTGGCGCTGGCGGTCACGATCACACCGGCGCTGGCAGGATTCCTTTTGAAGATTCCCGCGAAGGACGCACGCGCCGGCTGGCTCACAAACGGTGTGTCGTTCAGGCGCCTCGGAGGGCTCTTTCATAGGACGTTGCGTCTTGCGCTGGCCCACCCGGTGTTGGCTATTCTCTTCGCGCTGATCCTGCCCATTATGGGTTTCGGTGCGTTTCCGACGCTCAAGCCGCAATTCTTCCCCGGCGTCGACCGCAATCAGTTTTACGTGCAGGTCAAGCTGCCAGACGGTTCGGCGATCCGCGAGTCTGAACGGATCGCGAGCCGGGTCGATGCTATCTTGAAAGCCGAGCCGGGAATCACCGAGGTGACCTGGGTAATCGGAGAGAGCGCGCCGGCTTTCTACTACAATATGCTGGCGGACCAAGACGGAGAGCCCAGTTTCGCAGAGGCTCTCGTCACCACACAGTCCGCCCAGACGACAGAGGTCATGCTCGACCGGCTCCAACGCTTGCTCGATACGTCCGTACCGGAGGCGCGAGTCATCGTTCGCGGGTTAGTGCAGGGGCCGCCTGTCGATGCACCTGTCGAGATTCGGGTGGTGGGCCACAGCCTTGCGACGCTCCGTGAGATTGGTGACGAGATTCGGCACCTCATGCTGAGCGTTCCGGGTATCACCCTTGCGCGAACGGAGATCGCCTCGGGCGCGCCAAAGCTCAGCGTCGCCCTGTCCGAGGAGCGGGCGCGTTTGGCCGGGCTCGATCTTGGCGCGATCGCGAGCCAGCTTGAGGGGCGGCTTGAAGGAGCGCTTGGCGGATCGTTGATTGAAGGCAGCGAAGAACTACCCGTGCGCGTGCGGTTGAAAGACGAAGCGCGCAGCAGGGTGGATGCGGTCATCGGTCTCGATCTGGTGACCGCCGCAGCTGCCCAGTCCGAAGGCTATGGCGGTGTGCCGCTATCGGCGCTTGGCGCTGTTCGTGTCGTGCCGGCGGAAACGCCGATCTATCGGCGCAATGGCGAGCGCATCAATACGGTCCAAGGCTTTGTCGAGCGTAACGTATTGCCCGAGGTTGCGCTGGCCCAGGTGCAAGCGAGAATTGCTGATGGTGGAGTAACACTGCCGCCGGGCTATCGGCTGGAAGTCGGCGGTGACGCGGATGCCCGCGACGAGGTGCTGCGGAATCTATTGGGGGCCATGGGACTCATTGTGGCGCTGACCATCGCCACGATCGTGCTGACTTTTGGCTCCTATCGCCTCTCGGCAATCACCTTCGTCGTGGCGATCCTGTCCATGGGGCTGAGCCTGCTGGCTCTCGCGATCTTCCGTTACCCGTTCGGTATTCAGGCAGTGATTGGCGTCATCGGCTCGATCGGCGTGTCCATCAATGCGGCGATCATCATCATCACGGCACTGCAAGCGGATGCACGCGCGCTTCGAGGCGATGCGACCAGAATCGCAGATCTCGTGATGGCCCAAGGTCGGCATATTGTTTCCACGACGCTGACAACGTTCGGCGGGTTCGTGCCGCTGATCTTAGCCGGTGGTGGTTTTTGGCCGCCCTTTGCCATGTCGATTGCCGGTGGTGTACTGCTGTCAACCGTCGTGTCGTTCTATTTCGTGCCCCCGGCTTTTGCACTTCTCGCCAGGCGGGGCACTCTACCATCGCGCGATCTCGCGCAGGCGGATACCGCCACGCTGTCAGCGCCTCGACCCGAAGCGGGCTAGCCCCCGCCTGGGCGGGATGGTCAATTTGCTTCGAACCCGGTACGATTCAGCCTCGAATCCCGCCCTGCACTAGGGTGGGGTTTGGAAAGGACAGGCGCTGCGGCTTGTCTTTGCAAAACCACAAGGCTGGTGGATTCCAAGTGCGGACGGATCATGACGTTGCGGTAGTTGGGGCGGGGCCGATCGGATGCGCCGCGGCGATCGCGTTTGCCCAGCGTGGGGCGAGTGTGCTGCTGCTTGAGGCGAATCCACGGGCATCGGAAAGGTTCGCGGGCGAGTGGATTCACCCGTCCGGCGTTGAGATTCTCGAGAAATTGGGATTGACGGGGCTGGAGGCGTTTGCGGAGAACGGCCCGCGCCGCGGATTTGTTGTCCATCCTAACGACGGCTCAGACCCCATCGTGCTGCCATACCCGGATGGCGCGACCGGCGTGAGCTTTGACCATAGTAAGCTCGTTAGCGAAATGCGCTGCCGCGCGGTCTCCATCCGCGAGATTGACTATGTCGCGCCGGCGAAGTTGGTCAGGCTTGAGCCCACACCAGCCTATCTCCATCGCGAGACCGGCGCCGTAATCGAAATTCGCGCAAAGCGGATCGTCGCAGCGGATGGCCGTCGTTCCGGAACACGCCGCATGCTCGGCTTGCCTGACAGTTCCGTCGGTATCTCGTTCATGGCGGGGCTGACCCTGGAAAACTTGGATTTGCCGTTGGAAGGGTTTGGCCATGTGATGAGCGGGCTGGCCGGTCCCATCATGTCCTACCGGATAGCCAAGAATCAGGTGCGGATGTGCCTGGACGCCCCGGCAACGGCATCTCAGCTCCGGCGTGATCCGGATGCACTTTATGATGCGGTTGCGCCCGCGCTTCCGGCGCCGATGGCCAAGGCCCTAGCCGAATCATTGAAAGCTCGGAAGCCGGTCTGGATGGAGACACGCTTCCGGACCCGGACCGCGTACGGTCGCGGCAATGTGGTGTTGGTCGGCGATGCTGTCGGTTGTACCCATCCGCTCACAGCTGTCGGTATATCACTTGGCTTGAAGGACGTAGAGGCCGTGGTGGAAAGTGTGGATGCGGCCGACTATGGCGTTCGCCAGAGAGCGTTCGCGCGCGTACCGGAAATGCTATCGAACGCGCTCTATCAGGTTTTTTCCGACACCCAATACGACACCGAAGCGATTCGGCAGTCGATGTTCCACATTTGGCGCAGCAGTGCTGCCGAGCGCCGCCGCACCATGGGTTTGCTCGCCGCCACGGATGTTCGGGGAAGAGCATTCGCTACGTCTTTCTTCCGGATTGGATTTCGGGCGGCGCGCAAAACGGTGGGCGGAGATCTCCGCGACGGGCGCTGGCGGCGCGTGCGGGACACTGTCGGGCGGTTTGCGACGTGGAGTACGTGGCCGATCGCCGGACTTCTTCCGCGCTATCGGAAGATTCCGCCCCATCTTAGGGCCTCGGGGCATTGAATCACTGGGCGGTGCAGACGGACTTATCAGGGGCGGTCGACTCGGCGCTGCGGCACTTGCAAGAAACGCAGGCGCCGGACGGCAGTTGGCACGGCGACTACGGCGGGCCCGTGTTTCTGCTGCCGACCCTCATCGCCGCGACCCACATTATCGATGAGCCCTTCGATCGTGAAACCGAGCAAGACTTCATTCGGTTCTTCAAACACAACCAGAACGCCGATGGGGGATGGCCGCTTCACATCAATGGACGAAGCTACGTTTACACGACGGCCTTGTGCTATGTGGCGCAGCGCCTGCTTGGTGTGCCTGCGGAGGATTTGGATTTGCAGCGCGGCCGGTCGTGGTTGCTAGAGCACGGCGGTGCCGCGAACATGCCGCCCTGGGGCAAATTTCTGCTCGCTCTTCTCAACCTGTATCACTATGACGGCGTGCTGCCGGTCCCGCCGGAGTTATGGCTCCTACCTGCTGCCTTCCCCGCCCATCCGTCCCGCTTCTGGTGCCATAGCCGCATGGTTTATCTGCCCATGAGCTATCTCTACGGCATCAGGGCGCAAGCCCCATTGGCACCGGATATTCGTTCCTTGCGCGAAGAAATCTACTGCGAGCCTTTCGACGAGGTGGACTATCGGGCGAGCCAAATGCGGTGCGCGCCAAGCGACATCCACACACCCTTCTCGGCAGGCTATCGCCTCATGAACCGGCTCTTGAATGCCTATGAAGCCGTTGCCAGGAAGGGGCTGCGGGAACGTGCAAACGCTTTCGTGCTGGATCACGTCCGGCAAGAGGACGAGAACACCAACACGATCTGCATCGGTCCAATCAATAAGGTTCTCAATATGCTGTGCTGGCACTTCGCAGAGCCGCGTGGCGAACGGGTCGCCAGGCATCGCCGGCAATTGCCCGAGTACCTTTGGAAGGGTCCGAATGGGACGCATATGCAGGGCTATAACTCGTCGAAGCTGTGGGACACAGCTTTCGCCGTTCAAGCCATTCGTGCGACTGGGCGTATGGCAGAAGCGCGTGACACCGTGCACCGAGCCCACGGCTATATTGACCGAAACCAGGTGCTTGAGGATACACCGCATCGCGCGCGTTACTTTCGTGATCCATCCAAGGGCGGGTGGCCCTTCTCCGATCGGAACCATGGCTGGCCGATTTCAGATTGCACCGCGGAGGGTCTAAAGTGCGCGATTGCATTAGGGGACCATGTGGCGGAGCCCATCGCCGGGGAACGCCTAGACGATGCCGCGGCGCTGATCTTGGGCTGGCAGAATGCCGATGGCGGCTGGCCCACCTATGAGAAGGCGCGAGCCCCGTCATGGATGGAGGCCTTGAACCCGTCGCTCGTGTTCGCCGACATCATGATCGACCACTCTTATGTTGAGTGCACGTCTGCGTGTGTTCAGGCGCTCATCAGCTATCGCGACCAAGGAGTTAATCCCGAGATAGGGAAGCGAATCGAAAAGGCCGTCGCACGGGGGCGGGCGTTTCTGTTGAAGCGCCAGCATGCGGACGGGTCGTGGATGGGCGCCTGGGGCATCTGCTTCACCTACGGAACCTGGTTCGCCGTTTCGGCGCTGCGGGCAGCGGGGCTCTCTGCCGACAGTGAGCCCGTATCGCGCGCGGCGTCGTTTCTCGTGTCCCGCCAGCTTCCCGATGGGGGTTGGGGCGAAACCATCGAGAGTTGCTGGCGCGGAGAGTATGCGAGCAGTCCGGACGGCCAGGTCGTGATGACATCCTGGGCTGTGCTCAGCCTGCTTCAGAGTGACATGGCCGACAGCGAGCCGGTCCGGGCAGCGGTGCGGTTTCTCCAAGAGCGGCAACGTGCCGACGGCAGCTGGCCGGACGAGACGTTTACCGGTGTCTTCAACCGTACTTGCGCCATCACCTACGACAATTACCGCAAGGTCTTTGGGTTATGGGCGCTGGCAGCTGCGGAAACACGTCTGAACGCCGAGGCCAAGGCCAGGGGGTCGGCTCCGTGACCCGCGGATTTGGCCTCGAAAAGCTGGGCCTCCTGGCACAACGGTTTCCCTGGGCGACGCTGGCGGTCATCGCCGCGCTAACCGTGCCGCTGGCGTTCGCGGCGGCGAAGGTCGAATTCTCCAGCGACATTCGCGAGATCTTCCGCTCTGGTACACAGGAGTATCGCAACCTTCAGATGGTGGAGAAGCAGTACCCGCAAACGGGCGAGGACGTGCTTCTGCTCGTGCAGGCTCCTGATTTGTTCACGCGCGATAATCTCAAGCAGTTGCGTGAGCTGCACCTGAACCTACATTTTGCCGAGGGCGTGAAGCATGTCACTTCGATGTTCTCCGCCCATGACGCGCCCGATGTCTCCGGCAATGCCGAAGCGGTGTTCCCTATGGACTTGGATGGTGTGAACCTTGCGGCGTTGCGGGAGACGCTCCTTGGACATCCCTTCGTGTCGGACAAACTCCTTTCGGCCGATGCGGAGACTGCGCTGTTTGTTGTCGCGATCGAGCCACGGCCCAAGATTGAGGATTTGCGCGTTGTTGCCGACGATCTGCGGAAGGTAACCGACGAGGCGCTGGCGGGGACGGACATGCAAGCCGAATTGAGCGGCGTGGCCTTTTTCCGTCTCGAGATCGTTGGCGCGCTGATTCGCGATCAGCGCCTTCTGATTGGGGCCGGGTTCGCCGTGTCCTTGATCATCTGCCTACTGTTTTTCCGAAGCCCCGTATACGCTCTGCTCGCAGGAGTGCCTGCCGGCATCGCGGTTCTATGGACGCTGGGACTCACCGAGCTGCGTGGACAAGAGATTACTGTCTTGACCGGTGTCGTGCCGGGACTTGTGACCGTTCTCGTTTTCGCAAGTTCTCTTCATCTGATGTTTGGCATCAAGCGCCGGCTCGTAGCGGGCGATGCGCCGCAAGCGGCTATTGTGTCGTCCGTGCGCGACATTGGCCCAGCCTGCGTCCTCGCGGCCATGACGACGGCAATCGCGCTTCTGTCGCTGACACTCGTTCCCCACACGCTCGTATCTGGGTTTGGGCTCACGGCGGCCATCGGTACGGCTGTCGCCTTTCTGGTGACGATCATGGTCCTGCCCGCGCTCGGGACGGTGCTGCTGGGGCGGCAAAGTAGAAATGAGAACTCGGGTCGCACGCTTGACCATGTTTTCACGGGCACGGGCGTGGTCTGTGGGCGGTTGGGACGCGCCATTCTCGCGCGCCCGGCTTTAGTGCTCTCTGCCGGGCTCCTCGTGGCGGTCGCCGCTGGTATTCTCTATGCCACGATCAGTCCTAGCTATCAGTATAGAGACTATCTTCCGGCCAACAGCCAATCGTCGCGGGTCATGGATGTGGTCGACACGGAGTTCGGGGGTACGGAGGCTATACTCCTTCATATCCAGTGGCCGAAGGACAACGCGCTCGACCCCGATGAGGTGCTCTCGGTCGTCGCGGATGCTCATGAGACGCTTGAGGGCCTGCCGCTGGTGACGCGGGCTGTCTCCGTGCACGGTATCGAAACCTGGATGGAGCGTGGTGGCCTCAAGCGAGAACAAGTCCTGAGCTTCTTGGAAGATGCGAAGTCGCCCCTCATCGAGCGCATGCTATCCGTGGACAACAACTCGGCGCTTGTGTCCGGCTACTTCCCGGCCGTCGATGCGTCCGAGCTGGTGCCGGTCCTGGAGGCGCTCGAATTGGATTTGGAGGCCCTGCGCGCGGCCAATCCCAGTGTGGGCTTCATCGCGACAGGCATCGCTCCGCACTCGGCCCGGGCCAGCTACGAGATGATCATCGAACTCAACCGTAGCCTCCTGATCGCAATCGGGCTCAATATTCTGCTCATAGGTCTTGTCTTCTGGTCCTTGCGCGCCGGGCTATACAGCATGTTGACGAACGTCCTGCCCATTGCGGTTGCGGGCGCGATCCTCCATCTCACAGGCGCGGGGCTGCAATTCACCTGTGTGGTGGCATTCACCATTGGGTTTGGTATCGCGGTGGACAATGCTATCCACATTCTGAACTACTATCGTTTGATGCGGTCCAAAGGTGAGGCTGTGAGGCCCGCTCTCGAGGAGACGATTGCGACTATTGGCCCGGCGCTCGCCGTCGGGTGCCTGGTCTTGATCGTCGGATTCGGTGGCACTGTTCTGAGTGAACTTCCAAGCCTCCGCCTATTTGGAGAAGTCGTCATAATGCTTTTGGCGGCCGCGTTGCTGGCTAATCTTTTGGTGCTGCCGGCGCTGATTGCGTTCGTTGAAGGGCGAAGCTGGCGCCTCGGTCAACAGTCTAAGGCAGCTAGGCAGTAGCGCTGCCAGGGAGGATCTCATGAGACGCCTGTTTTTCCTGTGGCTCGTACTAATACTGACAGTCGCGACGATCTCGCCGCTTGCCGCGGAACCTGCGGCGCTTCAGGGGACATGGAACGGCAGCGGCACGATGCAGGCAATGGACAAAGCGCCCCAGAAGCTAACCTGCCGCATTAATTACAAGCGCGAGACCGACAAGGTGTTCAAGTTGGCGGCGAAATGCGCGACCATTTCCACCGCGATCAACCAGACGGGTCAGCTGTTGAAGGTCAATCCGGGAGTGTATGTTGGAGAGTTTCACGTCGCTTCCTACGACATCTCCGGGCGCGTTCGGGTTGTGATCCAGGGCGAAGTCCAAACCATGTCTTTCAAGAGTTCCCGGGCCAACGGAACGGTCACTTTGAAGAAGTCATGATCCTCCCGGGGGTACGCGTGTGCTAGGGTGCGTCGGCATTCCACAGCTTGTGGCTTTGCGGGGGCTATCTGAGGGATTCCGGCAGTGTCGCCGCAGGCGTCTACTCAAGACGCTGAGTGCGCGCTTTCTGTGGGCAGCTTTGAAAAGCAGCCATAATCGGCCAGGGATTGGCGGTTATGGTGTCGATGACAGCGCGTGATTCCAATTGGCGCCATCGATGTGGGGCGGCGACCCGGGGTCAACTCGAGCGACCTGGGGTCAAATCGAAAGAACTGTCGGCGTTCTGTGTGCCGAAAACTGGGATTTGTGGGGCGATTCGGTGGAACAAAAGCTGGTCGGCAATGAAGAGCTTCCGCTGCTGCTGGTTCCCCAGCTGTCCCGTACGTTCGCGCTAACCATCCCGAAGCTGCCGCTTGACCTGCGGTCCACCGTGGGAACGGCCTACCTGTTGTGCCGGGCCGCCGACACGATTGAGGATTCGCAGCTGTCGGATCGAGACCGGAAAATTGATCTGTTGGACACCTTTCTATCGGGCATCGACGAGGCCGCCAGCTGGGAAGACGTCTCCAGACGCCTCGCGGCCGATCTGTCCGATGAGGTTGGCCCGGAGGAGCTGGAACTTATTGAGAGTTTGCCGGGCCTCATCGCCATCCTGCGGACTCGTCCGCTAAGACAGCAGGAAGCCGTTCGCACCTGTCTTCGAAAAATGGCGTCTGGCATGAAGTCCTATGTCAATCGCCCGACCGGGCTGGCCGACATGGCGGAACTCGACGACTACTGCTACGTGGTTGCGGGCGTGGTCGGCGAGATGCTCACCGAGTTGTTTTGTGACCATGCCGCGGACATCGACCAGCGTCGGGAGAAGCTTGAGAGGCTTGCCGCCAGCTTTGGCCAAGGTCTGCAGATGACGAACATCCTGAAAGATATCTGGGATGATCGGCGTCAGGGACGGTGTTATCTGCCGCAGAGCCTCTTTTGTTCCGCCAGTCTTGATTTGCGGGATCTCGACGGGGCGTCACGCAAGCCCGCTTTCCGTCCGACCATCCACCGCCTTGCGGCGATCGCGCTCGATCACCTCGGAAACGCTGTCGACTATACGCTGACGAT
>JASJEH010000019.1 GCA_030064755.1 Methyloceanibacter sp.
CGCTATGTGGATACCACCTTCACATGGCACAAAAATCGTCCACAATTCAGGCCTAATCGACGCGCTCGAATCGAAGGAGCGAAGCGTTGCCAATTTGGAGTGGGCGTGCGCGGGGCCCGGCCCTACGCGTGGCACTAATGGGACCGATCGTCTTCGGCTTCGCGGCTCCCGCGGAGACGCATCCGCATGTCTGGGCCACCGTGCGCTCCGAGGTTGTCTTTGGCCCCGAAAAGAGAATCACCGGAATCAAGCAGGCTTGGACCTTCGACGAGTTTTACAGCGCCATGGCGGTGCAGGGGCTCGACACCAACGCCGACGGTACCTACGGAAGAGACGAGCTTGAACCTCTCGCCAAGGTGAACGTTGAATCGCTCAAGGACTTCGATTACTTCACCTTTGTCAGGCGCGATGGCGACGACACCTTTCTGCCGCTCAAGGGTCCGGAAGACTATTGGGTTGAATATGACGGTACAGTACTGACTCTTCACTTCACGTTGCCGCTGAATACGCCGCTCGAACCAGGCGCCAAAGGCGTGACGCTCGATGTCTACGATCCCTCGTTCTTCGTCGCCTTCGGTTTCGCGGAGAAAGATCCTGTGAAGATCGCTGGTTCCGCTTTGGGCTGCACCGCCAAGGTCGACGCGCCGGACCCGGAGGCAGCCGAAGACGCCAAGGCGTTGACCGAGTCCTTCTTCAGCCAGCTTGGACCCGACTCCAACTATGGCTCGCAATTCGCGCAAACCGTGACGGTGATATGCGATTAGCAGCAGTACAGGCCGTCCTCGGCGCGCTGGCGCTTATTGCATTGACCGTCGTGCCATTCATGCCGGCTCAGGCTCAGGCTCAGGCGCCACAATCGCCCCCGTCAGCTTTCGGTGCGCCCCCGAGCGCAGCAGAACCGCAACAAGCTCCCACCCAGGCACCGCTGAGGTCACAAGGGACGTTCGCTGGCCTGCAAACCTGGATCATCCAGACGCAGCAGAACCTGTTGCGGCCGATTGCGGCAACGATCAGGGAGCTTAAAGAAGGCAACGCCTGGCGGGCGGGGTTATTGCTCGCCGGACTCAGCTTCATCTATGGCATTGTCCATGCGGCGGGCCCCGGCCATGGCAAGGCGATTATCTCGTCCTACGTCCTCGCGAACAGGGAAACGGTCAAGCGGGGCATCCTCATCTCGTTTCTAGCGGCGGCCGTTCAGGGCCTGATGGCTGTCGCTTTGGTTGTTGTACTCATTGTCGCACTCAAGGGGACCGGGATAGAGGTCAATCGATGGGTCGGACAATTGGAGAGCGCCAGCTATGCCCTCGTGTTCTTGGTTGGGCTCTCGCTCCTGGTGTCGACTCTCTGGAAGCTCTTTCGCCGGAGAAGCGGTGCGAGTGCGGCTTCAGAACACGACCACCACCATCATGACGGTGATGGTCATCAGCATGATCATGACCACGACCATGGCCACCATCATCACGATCACGATCACGACCATGGCCACCATCATGACGGTCATGACCACGGCCACCATCATCACGATCACGAGTCCTGTGATTCATGTGGCCATATCGTCGATGTGAATGAGATCGCTCAGCCTATGACGTGGCGGAAGATCTGGGCCGTCGTCTTGTCGGTCGGGATCAGGCCTTGCTCCGGCGCGGTCCTCGTTCTCGTCTTCGCACTGGCGCAAGGTTTGTTCTGGGCTGGGGTGGCATCGACCTTCGCCATGGCGCTTGGTACGGCGATCACTGTTTCGGTCCTCGCCACTCTTGCGATCGGTTCTCGGAACGTTGCGCTTGCCATTGGCGGCGAAAACGCACGATGGACAGAGGCTGTTTGGACCGTCTGCGCAATCGGTGGCGCCCTGCTTGTGATGACGATTGGGTTGCTGCTATTTCTTGCCTCGCTTGGGCCCGTGCGGCCCTTCTAGCTGGCTGTCCGGTCGATCACCTTCTTGTCACACTCAGATCGCGGTTGCGGTGTCGTCTGCGCGGTCCCAAATAAGACTCGAGTAGCTGGCTGACAGTTCAAAACGTGCTGGACGGAGGACAAAGATGACACTTCAACTCGGCGATACGGCCCCGGACTTCGAGGCTGAGACCACGGAGGGCCGCATTCGGTTTCACGACTGGATCGGCGATTCATGGGCTGTGATGTTTTCGCACCCCAAGGACTTTACGCCGGTTTGCACGACCGAGCTGGGTTACATGGCCCGTATCAAGCCCGAGTTCGACAGACGCGGCGTAAAGATCATTGGCCTCAGCGTCGACCCCGTCGAGGCGCACCAAAAGTGGAAGGCAGATATCGCGGAAACGCAAGGCGCCGAGCCCACCTATCCCATGATTGGCGACACGGATCTGGCCGTGTCGAAGCTCTATGGCATGCTGCCGGCGGGCGCGGGCGAGACCTCCGAAGGGCGCACGGCCATGGACAATCAGACCGTCCGTAATGTCTTCGTCATCGGGCCGGACAAGAAGATCAAGCTCATCCTGGTGTACCCCATGACGACGGGCCGCAACTTCGACGAAGTTTTGCGGGTTATCGACTCTATGCAGCTGACGGCCAAGCATCGTGTGGCAACCCCTGTCAATTGGATGCAAGGCGAGGACGTAATCATCGTGCCCTCTGTCTCCGACGACGAGGCCAAGACGATCTATCCGGATGGCTGGCAGACCTTGAAGCCTTACTTGCGGATTGTACGGCAGCCGAAGGACTAGGCAACTTGCCGTGGGTGGGTGGCATTGTTTCTGCCCACGGCCCTGCCTGAGCTCAGATTGATGGGTTTTCCTCCAACACCAGCGCTCACTGTCGATTGTGCGGTCTTCGATCTACAAGGGCGTGTCCTGCTCATTCGCCGGGGGAACGAGCCCTTCGAGGGCAGTTACGCGCTGCCCGGAGGCTTCGTGGATGTCGGCGAGACCGTCGAAGACGCTTGTCGGCGAGAACTCCAAGAAGAGACGAACCTCGAGGTGGGAGACCTTCTGCTCGTGGGCGTGTATTCTGACCCAAGCCGGGACCCGAGAGGGCACACTGTCAGCGTCGCTTATCTGGCGCAATTGACGATGCCGGCTGATCCGCGCGCGGGCGACGACGCGGCAGCGGCCGAATGGGTCGAGGATTGGCGGGCAGAGCGCCTTGCCTTCGACCATGCGCAGATCCTCGACGACGCGGTGAAATTCCGCGCCGCGATCTCAGAAGACTAGGCGAGGCTTGTACGATACTCTATCTACGGGCATGCCTTGAGAGGCTAGCGCGAGGAGTGCGCCCATGAATCAGAGCCCGCCAGCGGACGCCTTTACGGAACCCTTTGACTGCCTTGCCACGCCGTTCGGCAAGGTCGGCGTGCTCTTGGTCAATCTCGGTACGCCGGACGACACCGATTATTGGTCAATGCGGCGCTATCTCAAGGAGTTCCTGTCGGATCGCCGCGTGATTGAAGTAAACCCGCTCGTCTGGTGGCCGATTCTCAACGGGATCGTTCTGACAACCCGCCCCTCCAAGAGCGGAGAAGCCTATCGCTCGATTTGGAACGAGGAACTAGACGAGTCTCCCTTGCGGACCATTACGCGGTCCCAGGCTGCGAAGATTGCCGATGGGCTTGGCCACCGGGAAGAGGTCATCGTGGACTGGGCCATGCGATACGGCAACCCGAGCATTGCCGACCGGGTGCAGGCGCTGGTGGAACAAGGCTGCGCCAAGCTCCTCGTATTTCCGCTCTATCCGCAATACGCCGCCGCGACAACGGCGACCGTCAACGACACGGTCTTCGACAAGCTCAAATCGATGCGCTGGCAGCCGGCGCTGCGCACCGTGCCGCCATACCCCTCCGATCCGGTCTATATCGAGGCACTCGCAGACTCGATCCGCGACCATCTCGCGACGCTCGACTTCGAGCCAGAAGTGCTCGTCGCCTCGTATCACGGGCTGCCCAAGGAGTACGTGACGAAAGGCGATCCGTATCAGTGCCAGTGCATGGACACGAGCGACGCGCTAAAGGCGGCACTAGGGCCGCTCGGCGACAAGCTAATGACAACGTTTCAATCCCGCTTTGGCCGGGCGGAATGGCTACAGCCTTACACGGATAAGACCGTTGAGGCCCTTGCGCGCGATGGCGTCAAACGCATGACCATCCTTACGCCAGGCTTTGCCGCCGATTGCGTGGAGACATTGGAAGAGATTGATGGCGAGGCCCAAGAGATCTTTCTTGAGAATGGCGGGGAGAAGTTCAGTTTTATTCCTTGCCTGAACGACTCGGACGGCGGTATTCGCGTCTTGCTTCATCTCGTCGAGCGCGAGCTGAAGGGTTGGGTCGACTAGAGGGGGACGGAAGCCGATGTTTCGTTCTGCGTGTGTGAGCGTCGCGCTCTCCGTACTCGTTGGTACTGGCCTGATGATCAGTCCTACAGCGATGGCCCAAGAGCGTTGGGCCTTTATCGATGTCGTCGGTGCGCCCGGCGACGGCGAAGAAGCGCTTGAGAATGCCTTGTCGAACCAATTTCTCAATCGCGGTTTCACGGTCACGATGACGCCTGCCGCCCAAGCCTATGAGATTCAAGGCATGGTGCGTTTGTTTCCAGCGGGCCGCGGCGAAGAAACGATCCGGATTGATTGGACGGTCTTTGGTCCCGAAGGGTTGCGGCTCGGCAACGTCACGCAGACCAACGTGATCCCCAAGGGGTCGCTTAATCGTCACTGGGGTGCAGCGGCCGAGGCCGCGGCGTCGGCGGCGGTCCAAGACATCATGCAGTACATCTCTCAGTAACCACGACGTCCATAACGCACAACAACACTGGTCTATCTTCCCAGGGGTCTATCTTCCCAGGGGTCTATCTTTCCAGGGACCACCTTCCCAGGTGACCCCTTAAATCCGTCACCTGCCACCCCATTTATGATGTAATCGTCGGCACGGACTCGGCTGCATGGGCTGAGTGTGCAGCGAATTAGTAACGCCCGTGCGCTTTGGGGAGGATGCCGGATGTTCGGTTTCGATATTTTCGTTCTTGCTCTGCTGCTCCTTTTCGTCGTGATGGTCATCTCGGCGGTGAAGATCGTGCCACAGGGCTTTAACTACACGGTTGAGCGCTTTGGGCGGTATACGCGCACCCTCACGCCGGGTCTGGCCCTGATTATTCCATTCATTGATCGCGTCGGACGTAAGCTGAACATGATGGAGCAGGTGATCAACGTACCCAGCCAAGAAGTGATCACCCGGGACAATGCCATGGTGCGGGTCGACGGTGTCGCGTTCTTCCAAGTTCTCGATGCACCCCGCGCCAGCTACGAGGTGACCAACCTCGAACGCGCCATTCTGAACCTCACCATGACCAATATCCGTACGGTGATGGGCTCGATGGATCTGGATAAGCTCTTGTCAGAACGCGATGAGATCAACCACCGTTTGCTAACGGTGGTTGACGATGCGACGCATTCTTGGGGCGTGAAGGTAACGCGTATCGAGATCAAGGATATTGAGCCGCCGCGAGACCTTGTGGATGCCATGGCGCGTCAGATGAAGGCGGAGCGTGACAAGCGTGCGGCGATCCTCACCGCTGAGGGTGAACGGCAGGCCGAGATCCTTGCGGCGGAAGGTGAAAAACAAGCGCAGATTCTTGCCGCCGAAGGCCGCCGTGAAGCGGCGTTCCGGGATGCGGAGGCGCGCGAGCGCGAAGCAGAGGCTGAGGCTCGTGCAACGTCGATGGTCAGCGAAGCGATCGCGTCGGGAGATGTGCAGGCGATCAACTATTTCGTGGCCAATAATTATGTCGGTGCACTGAAGGCTTTGGCGGAAGCGCCGAACCAGAAGGTCATGCTGATGCCGCTTGAGGCATCTTCCGTTATTGGCTCCGTAGCGGGTATCTCGGAGATTGCACGTGAAGCCTTCTCTCGGGACTCGGCGGCGGCGCCAGAGCCCGCCGGCACGCGTCCTAGTCGTGGCGGATCGGTGCCCTCGGTCTAGACGAAGGCTTCTAAGGAGCCACCGCGATGTTGGAAACGATTGTCACTCTTGGTCCTTGGATTTGGTTGATCTTGGCAGCCATTTTGCTTGCGCTTGAGATGCTGGCGCCTGGAATCTTCCTCATGTGGTTCGGCCTGGCTGCGCTTGTGACCGGGGTCGCGGCCCTGCGCTACGACATTGCGTGGCAGTGGCAGCTTATCTGGTTCTGCGGTCTGTCTCTGGTGACGGTCATTCTGGTCAAACAGTATTTGCGGAAGAACCCGGTCGAGACGGATGCCCCGTTGTTGAACAAGCGCGCGGTGCAACTGGTCGGCCAGACTCTAACGCTCGTTGACCCGATCGAGAATGGACGGGGCAGCGTTCGGGCCGGCGACACGATCTGGCGTGTCGAGGGACCTGCATTGCCTAAGGGAACGACCGTCAAGGTTGTCGGTGCCGACGGATCAATGCTGAGAGTAGAACCAGCTGACGCCGAATCCTAGACGGCGCATACTCAAGCCAGCTGAGATATGTCGGAGATCTCGCTCGGGATTGCGCCCGAGACCGTATCTCCGGCCCAAAGCCCTGTCGCGATCCGGGTGCTCCCCGCGCCGGTTACGCTCACGTCCGTGAAGCCTGCGTCGGTCAGCTTCTGAGCGACCATCTGGTTGGAGGCCATCCTTTGCAGCAGGCCGAGCGTAATTGTCGCCCGGTAGCGCTTACCCTTTTCGACCGTAAACTCAGACATCCGACCCTCTAGGCTGCATGGCACGTGGAGCTACACTCTGAGACATGTTCTAGTTCGTGGCGAACCATTCTTCAATTTTGTCGCGAGAAGCTTGATCGAGAAACAGCTCCAATTTGGTGCGACGCCAGAGGAAGTCCTCTCCAGTGCTCGCGTCCTCGACCGCCGCCACGTGCTGTAGCTCCACTTGCGGCACGCCGGGGGCGATTTCCTGCGCAAGGGCTGGGTCTTCTTGGAGATTCGCGTAGAGATCGTCGATTTTGTCGCCATAGGTGAAAGCCCAGCGCTGGCGTATCTGCTGTGAGATCGCGTCGGGACCATTGTCCGCGCGGGCCCGTAAAGCCTCCCGATCTAAGGTGCCGCCATACTGGGGCACGCCCTTCGTCCAGGCCGGGCCCATGTCGAGGCCCATCGACTGAAGCCGCGACAGGACCTGCTCGGCTGTGGCGCGATGTGTGGTGAGCTTTCCGCCTACCAGCGACAGGAAGCCGCCCGTGCCTTGCTGTGCCGTCTCGAGCGTTACTTCGCGGGTGATGCGGCTGGGGTCTTCGTCTGGGCGGCCATGGAGTGTTCGCAGGCCTGCCCAGTCGAACACGATGTCGCTCATCGTTGCCGGCCCTCCCGCCCGTGAGAAATAGCGATTGTAGGCCTCGAGGAGATAGGTCTTCTCGTCAATCGAGCACGTGGCGTGGCACGGCGCTCCACCTTGCGGAATGTCGGTGGTCCCGACCATTAAGAAGTTCCCCGCGAGCCAAGGAATAGAAAAGATGATGCGCTCGCCCTCATCCTGCAGCGTATACGCACAAGTTTCTGCCGGCTCAGGCATAGGCAAAACAATGTGGCTACCACGGACGAAGCGGATTTCCTTCGGCGAAGGCCCATTTGGGATCATGGCGTCCAGCTCGCCAACGAATGGCCCCGCCGTGTTGACAATGAAGCGCGCATCGACCTCTGACGTGATGCCGCGCTCAGAGAATGTTGCCGTGTAACCGTTCTCGCGGGGCGTGAGCGCCGTTACGGCGCGGCGGTTGGCAATGTCAGCGCCGCGCGCCCGCGCGTCGAGGGCCGCGCTCAAGGTCAACCTTGCGTCGTCCGCATGCGCATCGTGGTAGTGCAGCACCGCCTTGAGGTGATCCTGGCGCAGATGGGGCAGGGCATCGACATCGCTTTGGGAAAGCCTGCCGCTCCCGGGCATTTCGCCGCCCAGAGAAAGCAGATCGTAGAGCGCCAATCCTGTGTGGACGAACCAGGCGCTGCGCTTTTGCCAATCGAAGATCGGCAGAAGGAACTTCAACGGTGAAACGAGATGCGGCGCGGTCTTCAAAAGCCCAGCGCGTTCGCTCAAAGATTCGCGCACGAGCCCGAACTCCATGTGTTCCAAGTAGCGCAAGCCCCCGTGGGCTAGTTTCGAGGAGGCGGATGAGGTGTGGCTCGCATAGTCCTCCCGCTCGGCCAGCATGACCTTCAGACCACGGCCGACGGCGTCCCGAGCGATCGCAGCCCCGTGAATCCCTCCCCCCACAACCAAAATATCGACTGAATTTGCGGTCATGTGTCGTTACCTTGATTTCGACCAGCGCCATGGCCGAAAATCGGTTAGGGTTGCTGATTGGGGTTGCGGGGGTAGTTGTTGCTTTCCCGTATCACTAGTCTAGTAGCAATTTGGAAGAGAATCGCTCGCTCAAGAAGGACACCATGGCCGATATTGTCATCGTCAATCCGCGTTTCGACATCTCTTTTTGGGGGCTTGAGCATTGCATGCCCCTGTTTGGGAAGCAGGCGAACTTGCCAGTCGCAGTTCTCGGCCTCTTGGCTGCTCTCGTGCCCGACCATCATGACGTGACGCTCGTCGACGAGAATGTCGAGGATATCGACTTCGATCGATTGGGGCGCGCGGACATGGTGTGCGTCACGGGCATGAATATCCAAGGGCGCCGGCTCATCGAGATCCTCGAAGAAGTGCGCGCGCGGGGCGTGATGACGGTCGTTGGCGGTCCCATGGCCACGGTCGAGCCAGAGGCACTCGAAGGGCTTGCCGATGTCCTCTTTAAGGGTGAGGCCGACGAGACGTGGCCCGAGTTCTTGGCTGCCTGGGAGAAGGGCGAACACAAGTCGTACTATGAGCAGCCTGAAAAGACGGACGTTACGACCCTGCCGGTCCCGCGCACCGATCTACTGAAAGTAGACCGATACATGTTCGGCAGTATGCAGATCTCGCGCGGTTGCCCCTTCACTTGCGAGTTCTGCGACATCATCGTGACTTTTGGCCGGCGGCCGCGCCTCAAGACGAGCGAGCAAGTCATTGCTGAGCTAGAGGACTTCCAGCGGGCTGGCTTTAAGATGGTGTTTGTCGTGGACGACAACCTCATCGGCAACAAGAAGGCCATCAAAGCGGTGCTCCGTGACATCATCAAATGGCAGCAGGACCGTGCCTATCCGATGACCCTTTTCACCGAGGCGTCGCTCGATCTTGCCGAAGACCAAGAGCTCATGGAGCTGATGGGGCTTGCGGGTTTCCAGAACGTCTTTATCGGGATCGAGACGCCCAATGAAGAATCGCTTCGCGAGACCAAGAAGCTGCAGAATGTCCGACCCAATGCCGGTTCATTGATCGATCGTGTGCATCGCATACAGGAAAACGGGATCGACGTGTGGTGCGGTATGATCGTTGGCTTCGATCACGACGATCCGACAATCTTCAAGGCGGTGCCCGAGTTCCTGACCCGGGCGAGGATATCGACGGCGCTGGTTGGATTGTTGCATGCTATTCCCACAACCCCGCTCTACAAGCGGCTGAAGGAAGCAGGGCGTCTCAACAACGAGCAAGATCACGATCGCTTCGGGACGAATGTGATCCCGCTGGGCATGACGTCCGCGGAGCTTCGGGACGGTTTTATAGAGACGATGCAAGCCTGCTACGAGGTCGATGCCTATTTCGAGCGGCTGGATGCTCAGTTCTTCGACCAAGATTTCAAGTTCACCATGCACAAGCTGCCCTATTGGTCCAATTGGCGGCTCGCTTGGGCGAAGCGTTGTTTCCTGAACTACATTCGCTTTGGGGTTGTCAGTTCACGACTCTTGTCGCTGGTGAAAGAAGACGCGCTTCGGGAGCGCTACCGCAAGCAGCTGAAGCAGATCGTAAGGGCGCGCTGGCGAGAGCCGCATATTCTCTTCATCTATGCGCTGAAGGTGGCGACGCACTATCACTATGCGGAGGTGGCACGCGCGGTGGCCGACGTCGACCCGTTGACAGGCGCGATGTCCGATGCCGGCAAACCATTCTCACGGTCGCGGAAAGCCGAAACCGGGTCGGGCCAAAAAGCGAAGGACAAAGAAGCGATCGCCGCCTAAAGGGCCGTTGGTCTGAACCGGGTGTGTCTTACGCCACGCCAGCGCGCAGCAAGTCGTGGATGTGGACGAGGCCGATAGGCCGGCCATCCTCCACGACGAACAATGCCGTGATGGCCGAGGCGTTGATGATCTCCAGCGCCGCACTTGCCATGATCCCGCGCGTCACAGTTTTTGGCGCGGGCGTCATGATATCGGCCGCGCGCAGGTCCAGCAGGCCGTTACCCATGTGACGGCGCAAATCGCCATCGGTGATGATTCCCTGCAAGAGGCCATCCTGATCCACGACACCAAGGCAGCCCAGCGCCTTTTCGGTCATCACCACGATAGCTTCCGACATCACGGTCTCGGCGCCGGTCAGTGGCAGATCGCGATCCCGGTGCATCAGGTCGTCCACGAATTTCAGGCGTGCGCCGAGCTGACCGCCCGGATGCAGCACGCCGAAGTCCAGCGCCGTAAAGCCCTTGCTTTCTAGAAGAGCGATAGCGATGGAGTCGCCCAGAGCCAGCTGCATCATCGTCGAAGTGGTTGGGGCGAGGCCGTGCGGGCAGGCTTCCTTAGCGCGCGGAAGGGCCAGCACGACTTCCGCTGCCTTGGCGAGCGTAGATTGGGCATTGGATGTCACCGCCACAAGCGGCACAGCGAAGCGGCGCGAGTAGGAGAGAATGTTCTCTAGTTCGACCGTTTCCCCTGACCAGGAGAATGCCAAGATCGCGTCGTCAGGCGTGATCATACCGAGGTCGCCGTGGCTCGCCTCGCTAGGGTGGACGAAATAGGCGGGAGTTCCCGTAGACGCCAGCGTCGCGGAGACCTTCACGCCCACATGGCCGCTCTTGCCCATGCCGGTTACGATCACCCGGCCGCGGCAGTCCCGTAAAATGTTCAGTGCGGCGGCGAAGTTCTCCGAAAGCTCGGCCGCCAGCGCCTCCTGTAGTGCGCTAAGCCCTTGCGCCTCAAGCTGCAGCGTGCGCGTTGCCGACCCGACCGCTCTACTGTGATCTTCGGCGGCAGCTAAATCGTGTTTCAATCCAGCGGACATAGGCAGGTGTTTCCCCTCTTCGTTGCGCAATTCTACCATGGAATAAGGCATTGAAAGGTCGGGCCAAGGCGCTTTTCCAAGACGATCTCTCAAGGCTCTTAAAAGACCATTTTGGGACGCCGGTAAACGCCTCGTTAACCCTGTCTCGCCTAGGCTCGGTAGGTCAACGGGTTCAGGTGCGGAACTCTCGCTGCCAGGAGCTCTTAGCACAAGCCCAAGTCCGATCGAGGTGCGTCCTTGCCGCGTCGCCATACGTCCAGCGCAGCGGGCGTGCTCGCTGCCACTTTGCTTGCCGCCGTTGTCGCTCCCGCTGTGGCGCAGGACGCTCCCGGCTTGCGCGGCAGCATTGGCTCGCCATTAGATGCGACCACCGCGCCCGCGACCCTTCCAGGATCCCGCGCACTTCCCCTTAGGGGGGGCATCCTAGACGATCCGGATGGCGGCAGCTCAGCTCTGGTCGGAACCGGTCAAGACGGCCTTGCAAACGATCTTGTGCCAACCGCGGTGGGCGGCGAACCTCTTGGCGGACTGGGCGACGACGCTACAGCGGGCGGGTCGCCGCAAGGGCCCGCCGTAACGGCAACCAACCAACTCCGGCGCTCCACGGTGGACCCCGGACTTCGAGGTACCGTCGTTTCCGACGAGGCCGTCCCCGGCTTTGGCATCGATCAGGGCAGGGCGGAGCCGCCCGGTGAAGAGGATCCCTTTGGTACGCCCCTCATAACGCCTCTCAGGAGCGACATCTTGGATATCGACCCCGCCGAGGATCCTCTAGGGCTGCGCGTGCGCCAACTCGATCCGTTTGTTCCTCTCGGCACGCGCCTTGGCTCCTTCATCCTGTTCGCCGAGGCTGAGATCGGGGCCATCTTCACCGACAATGTTCTCGGATTGCCTGACCCGATATCAGACTACGCCTTCGAGTTTGCGCCGGAAGTACGCCTCGAGTCCGATTGGGAACGGCATGGCTTCGAGGCCGAGTTCACGGCAGACCGGAGTTGGTACAACACGTTCTCAGTGGAGGACGACAGGATCTACGCAGCCCTGCTACGGGGGCGGCTCGACGTGGGCGCGCGCACGAATCTCGAGCTTGAGTTGGGTAAGGCCCAGACGCAGGATGGACGGAACGCGATCAGCATCACCAACATTGCGGGCTTTCAAACGAATGTTCAACAAGAGGAGATTTCTGCCACGGTCCGGCACAACTTCAATCGGTTGACGATTGAGGCAGAGGGTAGCATCTCGACCTTCGACTATGAGGATTTGACTGGGACTCAGCTCGCGGTCGCGACGACCTTTACAGGCCTTACAATTCCTCAAGCTGACAATCGGGACTTTCAAGAGAACGAATTGACCTTGCGCGGGACGTACGAGTTCAATCCAGGCCTTTCGTTCTTTGTCGAGGGGGAGATCGCCCAGGACATCTACGAGCAACCCGTTACGGTTGCTGGCATTACGCGCGACTCGAGTGGTTTCGCGACTCTCGCCGGTATCGAGTACGCGGTCAGCGACGCCTTTTATGGCAACCTCAGCGTAGGCTGGGGTGAACAGAACTCTATCGCCGAGGACACCGCTTCAATTGAAGGTGTGTTGTTCAACGCGGATCTCGTTTGGATGCCGACACCCATGACGCTTGTCGAGTTTCTTGCCAGCTCGTCTGTCCAGACGTCCAATCTCGTCGACTCCCTTGGCGCCATTTCCAGGAGTTACCGGCTTTCGTTGCAACAGGCATTTTGGCGGTATCTCGTCGTTGGCGGTTACGTTAGCTACGAAGTTGCGGACTATGTCGACAACCCGCTCGTGGACGAGCGGCTGCGAGAAGGCGTCACGCTCGAGTACTTCTTCAATCCGAACATGTCGTTCTACTCGCGTTACGAGCACACGGACTTCTTCTCGACCGACCGCTTCGCCGAGTTCACCGAAAACGAGTTTCGAGTCGGTCTGCGAATCCGGAACTAGGGTCGGCGCGGGGTCAGAGCAGTTTCTTTATCTCGGCGACGACGGTATCGCGCAAGTCAGGCCGCTCAAGCGCGTATGCAACATTGGCGGCGAGAAACCCAGTCTTCGATCCGCAGTCGAAGGCGCGGCCTTCATACTCCACTGCGTAGAACGGTTGAGTTTTCAAGAGGGTCAACATCGAGTCCGTCAGCTGGATTTCGCCGCCCGATCCGGCGCCTTGTTGGGAGAGTAGATCGAATATCTCGGGCTGCAGGATGTAGCGTCCGAGAATTGTGAGATTGGAAGGCGCGGTGCCTGGCGCTGGTTTCTCCACCATGCCTGTAACCGGGAAGACATTGCCTTCTGCCTCACCGGTCGCGACCACACCATAATTCTGAGTTTGCTCCTCCGGCACGGGCTCGACGGCCAGAATGTTGCCACCATGAGCGTTGTAGACGTCAAGCATCTGCGAGAGGCAACCCTTCCCAGGCGCTTGAACGAGGACGTCCGGCAGGATGACCGCGAACGGCTCGTTTCCAACGATCTCACGCGCACACCAAACCGCATGGCCGAGCCCCAAGGGTGCTTGCTGGCGGACGAAGCTCGCCGCGCCTGCCTCGGGAAGACACTCGGCGAGGACCTCCAATGCGGCCGTCTTCCCGCGTGCGGCTAGCGTTTCCTCGAGTTCCGGCTGGCTATCAAAATGGTCCTCGATCGCACCCTTGTTGCGCCCGGTGACGAAGACCAGATGTTCGATTCCGGCCTCGTGGGCCTCGTCGACCACATGTTGGATCAAGGGCCGGTCCACCACGGTGAGCATTTCCTTCGGCATTGCCTTGGTGGCGGGCAGAAAACGCGTGCCTAGGCCGGCTACGGGAAATACTGCTTTACGAATGCGGGCAGGCATTAGGTCCTCTCTCGAAGCTGTGGGCTGGACCCGGACGGCGTTCGGGTGCAGGAATGCGGATGCCAGGCATACCAAGATTGGGGCGCTTAGCAGTCCCTAAACCACCTTGCGATAGCACAGAATTGGAAGTGTAAATCGCAGATTTTCAGGGATTGAGCCCATGAGTGCACTTGTCACAGGCGGTGCGGGATACATCGGCAGCCATATGGTCCTCGAGCTTCTGGGCGCCGGCGAAGACGTTGTCGTCCTCGACAATCTGTCGACCGGATTCCGGTCGGCGGTGCCAGATACAGCCCAGTTCGTCGAGGGCAATGTCGGCGATGCTGAGTTGGTGGGTCAGCTGCTGAGCGACCATGCGGTCGATGCGATCCTCCATTTTGCGGGTTCGATTGTCGTACCGGATTCGATGACTGATCCGCTCGGCTATTACGGCAACAATACCTGCAGTTCGCGTAACCTATTGGCTTGCGCGGTTGATGCTGGTGTCCCGCATTTCATTTTCTCATCTACAGCAGCCGTCTACGGCGAGCCGGACACGACGCCCATTGGCGAGGACTCCACGCTTCGGCCCATCTCGCCCTATGGCAGCTCGAAGCTGATGACAGAAATGATGCTTGCCGATACGGCACGAGCGCATCCCTTGCGTTACGTGGCATTGCGCTATTTCAACGTCGCGGGTGCGGATCCTCAAGGCCGAACAGGACAGTCGACGCCGCGGGCCACGCATCTCATCAAAGTCGCGTCCGAAGCGGCGGTTGGGCTTCGGCCAGGGCTGGATGTGTACGGATCGGACTATCCGACACCGGATGGAACCTGCGTGCGCGACTACATCCACGTCACCGATTTGGTTCGGGCGCATCTGGACGCGCTCCGCTACCTGCGGGCCGGTGGCGATAGCACAGTTCTGAACTGTGGCTACGGCAAGGGCTTCTCAGTGTTGGAAGTCGTGGATGCCGTGAAGCGGGTCTCCGGTGTGGACTTTCCCGTTCAGACCGTAGACCGCCGCCCCGGTGATCCTCCGGCGTTGGTCGCGGGTGCCGAACGTATCCACAGTGCGCTGGGCTGGGCACCGCAATTGAACGACCTCGATACGATCGTTGGCCATGCCCTATCATGGGAGCGGCATCTAAAGGCCACGCGGGGCGAGGGCTAGCACGTGGAACGGCTCCTCCATACGAATGCCGCCTTTCCAAGGTCATAGAGGCTCGCCACACTCAAACCATGGATTCGTTCGGAGACCTTAGAGGATCGATGATGGGCGCTGTGTCGGGCGCAAGGGGCCTGTTGCGGACTTGCCTGGCGCTCGCGATCTTGGCCGCTTTGACGGTAGTCGCGTCGCCTACAACGGTTCTTGCTGACCCGGCCTCCGACTATAGACGTGCGGTTGAGTCCAGTTTTGCCCAATGGATCGAAGGGTTGTGGCCGGAAGCCGAGGCAGCCGGCATATCGCGCGCGACGTTCGACAAGCACTTGAAAGGTCTCAAGCTCGATTGGTCGTTGCCGCAGCTCACGCCGCCAGATCCAGCCTATCCCGGCGGACCCGCTTTACCTGCCTCGATGAAGCCGAAGCCAAAGCCACAGGCCGAGTTTGGCGTACCCCAGAACTACTTTAAGGCCAGGAGTCTGAATGCGCTTGCCAATACCGGCCGGGCCAAGTACCGGCAACTCGCGCCGACCCTAAAGGCCATCGAAGAGCAATATGGCGTTCCGGCGAGCGTCGTGCTTTCGATTTGGGGCCGCGAGACGGCCTATGGCCGTGCGGCGCTTCCCCATGATGCGGTTACGGCGATCGCGACTCAGGCCTTCATGGGCCGGCGCGCGGATGAGTTCCGCCCACAATTGATTGGTGCACTGAAGATCATCGAGGAGGGACACGCGACCCGTAAGATGATGAAGAGCTCATGGGCTGGAGCGATGGGGCATACCCAGTTTCTGCCCGGCGACTTTGAGGAGCACGGTGTGGATTTCGATGGCGATGGGCGGCGCGACATCTGGCGATCGGTTCCCGACGCCTTGGCGAGCGCTGGCAACGCGCTCCGCAGCCAAGGCTGGGACGGCAAGCAGCCTTGGGCCTATGAGGTGACGCTGCCGAGGAATTTCGACTGTACGCTTCAGGGTCCTGACCAGGCGCTACCGATCCAGGAATGGATCGAACTCGGAGTCAAGCGCGTCAAGGGGCGTCCGTTCCCGAAGGATCGCCTCGGCGATTGGACCTTTCTTGTGCTGCCGGCTGGGATGAAGGGTCCGGCCTTTCTAGCTACGACCAACTTTTCGGTGCTGAAGCTCTATAACAACTCCGACGTCTACGCGATTTTCGTAGGTCATGTCGCCGACATGATCGCCTACAACTCACCGGTCCAGTTTGTTGGTAAATGGCAACCGGTCGAGCGCTTCACGCGCAATCGCATCCTGGACTTCCAAAAAGTTCTTGTTTCTCAGGGACATGATGTTGGGAAAGTTGATGGCCTTGTCGGCTTTAAGACGCGGCAGACCATTGGCAAGGAGGAAAAGGCGCGGGGATTGCCTTTGACGTGTTATCCGAGCCACGCCTTGATTAACCAGGTGCTAAATTAGCCCCTGTACTTCTAGACAAATCCGTAAGCGCGGGTTTGCCACGGTTTTGCCCGCCCCATTTGCTATGTTCCTAGGATGCAATCCATGAACTGCCCTAAGCTGTTGATTTCGTATGCGTTATCGGCCGGCCTGGCGTGCGCCGCCGCCGCCGCCGTCCCGACTGCCGCTTATGCTGACAAGTTTCAGACCTGCGTGAAGGGCTTTTGGCCTGCAGCGAAGCGTGCGGGCGTTAGCTGGGATACGTTCCAGAAGGCAACCGCTGGAATCTCGCGCGACCCGGAGGTCATCGAGTCCGCGAGATATCAGCCGGAATACAAGAAGCCCATGGGCGAGTATGTCGATCGGGGGGTCTCTCCGAGAAGGCTCTCAACGGGACAGGAGCGGCTTAATGAATATGGCCCGCTACTCGAACAAATCGAAGCCAAGTACGGCGTCGACAAACACATTGTCGTAGCGATCTGGGGTCTCGAATCAAACTACGGCTCCAACAAAGGCGAGAAGCACGTTATCCAGTCGCTCATGACCCTCGCGTGTTCGGGCGTCAAGGCGAAGTTCGCCCGTGGGCAGATTAATGCGGCGTTCAAGATTATTCAGAACGGTGACACGGACACCGACAATTTCGGTGGATCGTGGGCAGGCGCGATGGGCCACACTCAGTTTATTCCCACAACCTATGCAGCCTATGCCGTGGATTTCGATGGAGACGGACGCCGCGATATCTGGAATACGATCCCCGATGCGCTTGGATCGACAGCGGCCTACTTGAAAAAGTCGGGTTGGCGTTCCGGACAGACTTGGGGTTATGAGGTAAAGCTGTCGAAGGGCTACACCGCCAAGCGCTACAAGCGTGGTAAGTCTCGGACCTTGGCCCAGTGGCAGAAAGCGGGCGTCACGCGTGCCAACGGCCAGCCCTTTCCGCGCCCTGGCGACAAGGCGCAGCTGTTGTCGCCTGACGGACGCAACGGGCCGTCCTTCCTGGTCCTGAACAATTTCCGCTCACTGCTTCGCTACAACAACGCCGATTCCTACGCGCTTGCCGTGGGTCATCTGGCGGACAGGCTGGCAGGTCAAGGCCCCTTCATTCAACAATGGCCAACGAGCGAGCGCCGCCTCTCCATGGAGCAGCGCATGGAGTTGCAGCGTCATCTTATTGCACTCGGACATTTGGAAGGCGAGGTGGATGGCATCATCGGCAGCGGCACGCTTGGGGGCGTTCGCTCCTACCAGCGTGCCAAAGGCATGGCCGTGGACGGCTATCCCACGCAAACTATTCTGAAGAAGCTAAGAGCTGAAGCACCGGCAGTGACGCCTGTTGCGGCACCCCAGTCGACGGCCTCCATTCCAGCGGCGCAACCCGCGCAGGCTGGTGTTGTGCCACAGCAATATGTGCAGCCGCAGACGGCTGCACCGACCCAAGCCGCGCCGATGAATGGCGTGCAACAGCCTCAAGCTGTTCAGCAATACAATCAGTCGCAAGCCGCCACCCCTCAAGCGTTGCCGGCGCAGGCAGCCCTTCCTCAGGGTGCGCCGCAGCTGATGGCGCCAGCACAGCCTCAGGCCGCTTTGCCTCAGGCGGGGCCGCCCCAGGCGATGCAGCCTCAGGCCAGTCAACCTCAAGCTGCGCCGCCGCAGCCGGTTCCAGCCCAGGCCGTCCAGCCGGAGTATTCGCCGCCGGGTCATCAGTATGGCTATGCAATCATTCCGGTCCAGCCGCAGCCAGCCGGGACGATGCCATGGCACTCTGGACAGGCGGGCGCTCCTGGCTATTCTCGCAGCGCTGCGGAAGTGCCGCCTCCGGCGGCCAATTAGTGCTATGAAGGGGGCCTGATGTCCTGCCAAAGGAATATCCGGACCCTCATGCGTCGTTCAATTGGCTCCTTCCTGCTGCTGCTAGCGGCAACCCTCGTGCCCACGGGTTCAACGCCGGCGGTAGCGCAGGATGCACTCGCACACCGTAGCTACATCACGCCTTTTCCCAACGGCGATCGCTATAGGGTGGTCGTGCTTGGTGACGCAGGCGGCGAGGGACTTTGGAACGGGCTCTATCGCACGTTTGAAGAAGACCCCACCGTGGATGTGCTGAACCAGTCCAAGAAGTGGAGCGGGTTTACGGATCCCAAGCGCTTCGACTGGAATGGTAAGATCGACCAGATCCTGAAGGACGGGACCTATCATGTGGCCGTCGTTCAGTTTGGCCTTGGCGAGTACAAACCCATACGCCAAGACGGCAAGCTGCTGAAGGTCGGCACTGAAGAGTGGCGCGAGGCCTATGGCGACCGAGTGGAGACCTTTGTTCGCAAACTCCGGGGTGCGGGGCTGGGCGTCTACTGGGTCGGTTTGCCGGTGATGCGGTCGGCTGGAAACAGTGCTGCGGCGGAACGGCTCAATAGCGTGTTTCGTGAAAAAGCATTCGTCAACGGCGCCAAGTTCGTCGACACCTGGAGAGCATTCGCTGATGAGAACGGCCTATACGCCCCGGTTGGTACCGATGAGACTGGCAGGCGTCAACGCATGCGCGATCGCGACGGTTTCACCTCGCGCGGCAATCTGAAACTGGCCAGGCTCATAAACAAGGAACTAAGCAAGGACATTAACCTCGCCAAGAAGGAACGCGACATTCCTCTTGCGGGCGATCCTGCTGAACAAGAGAAGGTGGCGAAGGGCCTGACATCGGCGCCGGAGCCGGTCGTTAGGCGCGCGCCAGAGGATGATGAACGCAACGTTCTGCGCGAGGATCAGGTCGGCGACGTTAGCGTCGTTCGGCCAAATCGCGGGGCGGCCGCGCCGGTAGTCGATCCTGCGGGAGACCCGTCCGCCAGCGGATCCCGCGATCCGCAGGTCATTACGTCCAATCTCCCGGGCGGTTATACGGCGATTTCTTCAATCTCCGCCGTCTCAGACGTCACGTTGTCCTCGTCGCGGCCGCAATTGCCGCTGGCGCAAAGACCCTATTACCGGGTTCTTGTTCGCGGGGAACAGCTGGAGCCAAAATCCGGACGTGCAGACGATTTTGCCTGGCCGCCGAGCTAGAGGCTTCCCGGCTCCGTAGACAGTCCCGACCTACGAGGCGCCCACGGCCTCCTAACGCGGCAAGGTGGTCGATCCCATAATGTACTTGTCGATCGCGTGGGCTGCTTGCCGGCCTTCGCGAATAGCCCAGACCACAAGAGACTGACCGCGGCGCATGTCGCCGGCGACGAAGATCTTGTCCCGCGACGTCTGGTAGTCGACATCGTTAGCTTTGACATTGCCGCGCTGATCAAGATCGAGCTTGAGATCAGTGATCATGCCTTCCTGAACCGGATGCAGGAACCCCATCGCGAGGAAGACAAGATCGGCTGGGATCGTGAATTCACTTCCCGCGACCGGCTTCATTTGCTCGTCGAGGCGGATGCATTCTAGCTTCTCCACCTTGCCGTCGCCGATGAACCGATTGGTCGCGACGCTGAAGTCGCGTACTGCGCCCTCGGCTTGGCTCGACGACGTGCGGAATTTGAGCGGCCAGTGGGGCCAGGTCAGCGCCTTGTCCTCGTGCTCTGGTGGTTCCGGCATGATCTCGAGCTGTGTTACGGCGGTCGCGCCTTGGCGGAAGGAGGTGCCGATGCAGTCCGACCCCGTGTCGCCGCCGCCGATCACCACCACGGCCTTGCCTTCGGCGGTAATGGACTCGATATCGCCAAGCGGCTCGCCGGAAACGCGGCGGTTCTGTTGAGGCAGAAACGTCATGGCAAAGTGCACGCCATCGAGGTCGCGCCCCGGCACGTCGAGATCGCGCGGGTGCTCGGAGCCACCGGCCAGAAGCACTGCGTCATGATCGCGCTCGAGGTCGCGGATATCTGCATTCTTGCCCACCTCGACATTGCAGTGGAAGGTCACACCCTCCGCTTCCATCTGCACGACGCGGCGCTCGACGACGGATTTCTCCATTTTGAAGTCAGGAATGCCGTAGCGGAGTAGGCCGCCCGGATGTGCATGCTTCTCGAAGACATGCACGTCATGTCCGGCCCGTGCGAGCTGCTGTGCAGCTGACAGCCCCGCGGGGCCGGAACCCACAATCGCGACGCGCTTGCCGGTCTTTGTTTCAGGCGGCTGCGGTACGACCCAGCCCTCGTCGAAAGCGCGGTCCGCGATGGCGCGCTCGATGGATTTGATCGTCACCGGCTCGTCAATAATGTTCAGCGTACAGGCTGCCTCGCAAGGTGCAGGGCAGATACGGCCCGTGACCTCCGGGAAGTTGTTGGTGGAGTGCAGGTTCTCTGCCGCCTCTTCCCAGTCCGAATGGTAGACGAGGTCGTTCCAGTCAGGGATCTGGTTGTTGATAGGGCAGCCCGTGTGACAATACGGAATGCCGCAATCCATACAGCGTGCCGCCTGCTTCTTGACCTCCGCGTCGCCTGGATCGATCACAAACTCCTTGAAGTGACGCACGCGGTCAGCCGCCGGCTGGTAGGCGCGGTCCTCCCGCTCGATCTCCAGAAACCCTGTTACTTTGCCCATTCGATTAGGATCTCCGCCCTAACTCATCTCATCCCTGCCAGCGCATCGGGGGTGCCGAGGCCTGGCTCTCTCATTCTAGCGCTACCGCTTATCTGCCGTTGCTGCGCAGGCCGATCTCGATCGTGTCGAGGCCATCCGTGTCTGCAGCCTGTTGGCGAGCCATCTCCTTGAGCGCACGCCGGTACTCGACGGGCATCACCTTGACGAATTTCGGCAGGTAGCGCGACCAGTTGTCCAAGATCTCACGGGCGCGCGCTGAGCCCGTGTAGTGCAAATGGTTCTCGATGAGCTTGCGCAGGCGCGCCGCATCGTGTCGCGTCATGTCCGTGAGGTCCACAAGGCCATGGGTCTCCAGATCGCCGCCTTGATGTTGGTCCTTTTCCATTGCCTCGTCTTCGCTCGGGATCGGCTCCAGCTCGACCATGGCCATATTGCAGCGCTTTTCGAAGTCGTTCGACTCGTCGAGGACATAGGCGATACCCCCGGACATGCCTGCCGCAAAGTTCCGCCCCGTCGGGCCCATCACCACGACGATACCACCGGTCATGTACTCGCAACAGTGATCGCCTGTGCCTTCAACAACCGCCGTTGCACCGGAATTGCGAACCCCGAAGCGCTCGCCTCCAACGCCGTGGAAGTAGCACTCGCCCGCTATGGCACCGTACAGAACGGTGTTGCCAACAATGATCGACTTCTCGGGAACGATCCCCGACTCCTCAGGAGGCCGAACGATAATCCGTCCGCCGGAGAGGCCTTTGCCGACATAGTCGTTACCTTCGCCGACAAGGTCGAGCGTCACGCCGTGCGCAAGCCACGCGCCGAAGCTTTGGCCGGCCGAACCGTTGAACCGGATCCAAATCGTATCGTCCAAGAGACCCGCGTGGCCGTATCGTTTCGCGATTTCGCCCGACAACATGGCGCCGGTGGAGCGATCCACGTTCTTGATGGATAGATCGAGCTTGACCGGCTTCTTCTCCTCAAGTGCAGGACGGCACAGTTCGATCAGCCGATTGTCGAGTACGGTCTCCAAGCCATGGTCTTGCCGCTCGGTATTGCTGATGGGGTGCTCCGCGGCGTTTTCCGGCTTGTGGAAGAGCTTCGTGAAGTCGAGCCCGCGCGCCTTCCAATGGTCAATCGCGGTCTCTTTATCCAAAACTTCAGTACGGCCGACCAATTCCTCGAACGTGCGGAAACCGAGCGCGGCCATATACTCGCGCGCCTCTTCGGCAACGTAGAAGAAGTAGTTGATGACATGCTCTGGGGCGCCGGTGAAGCGTGCGCGCAGAACTGGGTCTTGGGTGGCGATGCCGACCGGGCAAGTGTTCAAGTGGCATTTACGCATCATGATGCAGCCAGCGGCAATCAAAGGCGCGGTCGAGAAGCCGAACTCGTCGGCGCCAAGAAGCCCACCGACGATGACGTCGCGTCCTGTGCGTAACCCGCCGTCGACCTGAACGGCGATACGGCCGCGCAGCCGGTTCAAAACCAGCGTCTGCTGCGTCTCCGCCAACCCGATTTCCCAGGGCGATCCGGCATGTTTGATCGACGTTAGGGGCGAAGCTCCCGTACCCCCTTCGAAACCCGAGATCGTTACGTGGTCGGCCATGGCTTTCGCCACGCCTGCCGCAACCGTGCCGACGCCAACTTCGGAAACGAGTTTCACCGACACGTCGCTGGCGGGGTTCACGTTCTTGAGGTCGTAAATGAGCTGCTTCAGGTCCTCGATCGAGTAAATGTCATGATGTGGGGGCGGGGAGATTAGGCCGACGCCCGGTGTCGAGTGCCGGACCTTGGCGATCGTCGCGTCGACCTTGTGACCAGGCAGCTGACCGCCTTCGCCTGGCTTTGCGCCTTGCGCCATCTTGATTTGGATCATGTCGGCGTTGGCAAGATACTCGGTGGTGACGCCAAAACGGCCCGAGGCGACCTGCTTGATCGCCGAGCGCATCGAGTCGCCATTGGGCATCGGCGTGAAACGATCCACTTCCTCACCGCCTTCGCCCGTATTGGACCGGCCGCCGATCCGGTTCATGGCAATCGCGAGTGTGGTATGCGCTTCGCGGCTGATCGAGCCAAACGACATGGCGCCCGTTGCAAAGCGCTTCACGATCTCGCTCGCAGGTTCGACCTCATCGAGCGGGATCGGCGCTTGGCCGATTTCATCGGCATTTTTGATGCGGAACATGCCGCGCAAGGTCAGAAGCTCTTTATCTTGCTGGTTCACCGCGTCGGCGTAGGCACGATACTTCTCTGGAAGACCGCCACGTACCGCATGCTGAAGATCTGCGACGACGTCAGGGCGCCAGGAATGGGCTTCGCCCCGAATACGAAATGCGTACTCGCCGCCGACTTCGAGAGCATTGCGCAGGACAGGAGCATCGCCAAACGCCGTCTTGTGTCGGGTGACAGTCTCCCGGGCGATCTCGGCTAATCCAACGCCTTCGATCTGGCTGTTGGTTCCGGTGAAGTACTTGCCAACGAAGTCGGACTTGAGTCCGACCGCATCGAAAATCTGCGCGCCACAATAGGATTGGTAGGTCGAGATGCCCATCTTGGACATGACCTTCAGAATGCCCTTGTTCACAGCTTTGATGTAGCGCCCGATTGCTTCGTCAAGCGTTACGTCCTCGTCGATCTCCGGTAGCAGCGACTCCAGAGTTTCGAAGGCGAGATAAGGGTTGATGGCTTCGGCACCATAGCCCGCCAGCGTACAGAACTGATTGATCTCGCAGGCTTCGCCGGTTTCTACGACAAGCCCGACGGATGTCCGCAAACCACATCGAATCAAATGATGATGGACAGCACTCGTTGCCAGCAAAGAGGGCAGGGGAACGCGATCGCTGTCTGTCGCGCGGTCGGACAGAATAATGATGTTGTCGCCCTCAAGGACGGCAGCTTCAGCCTGTTGGCAGAGTTTGTCGAGCGCCCCGGCCATGCCGTTCTCGCCATCCTTGGCGGGATAAGTCATGTCGAGCGTGATGGTCAGGAACTGATTGTCGGCGACCGCGCCAATGGCACGGATACGCTCCAGGTTCTCGTTCGTGAGAATGGGCTGGGCGGCCTCCAGTCGTTTGTCTTTCGACGTGCCTTCAAGGTCGAGCAGGTTCGGACGCGGGCCGATAAACGTCACCAGCGACATGACGAGCTCCTCGCGGATCGGATCGATCGGCGGGTTCGTCACTTGCGCGAAGTTCTGCTTGAAATAGGTGTGCAGCAGTTTCGGCCGGTCCGAAAGCGCAGAGATAGGCGTGTCGGTCCCCATGGAGCCGATGGCTTCCTGGCCGGTCTGGGCCATGGGCAGCATCAGGAACTTGAGGCTCTCTTGCGAATAGCCGAAGGCTTGCTGGCGGTCCAACAGGCTGACATTGGGTCGTGCGGGCGGCACGTTGGCGTTCGGCAGCTCGTGCACCTGGATCTGGGTCCGATCGAGCCAGCCCTGATAGGGATGCGAGCCAGTCAGCTCCGCTTTGACTTCTTCGTCGGAGATGATGCAGCCCTTGTCGAGATCGATGAGCAGCATCTTTCCGGGCTGAAGCCGCCACTTTTCGATGATCTTGTCTTCGGGGAAGGGCAGCACGCCGGTCTCCGATGCCATCACGACGAGGCCGTCATCGGTCACGAAGTAGCGCGCAGGCCTGAGGCCGTTTCGGTCCAGCGTCGCACCAATTTGCCGGCCATCGGTGAAGGCCATGGCGGCAGGACCGTCCCACGGTTCCATCAGGCAGGCGTGGTACTCGTAGAAAGCCCGGCGCTTAGCGTCCATCAACGGGTTGCCCGCCCAGGCTTCGGGAATGAGCATCATGGCTGCGTGGGCGAGGCTATAGCCGCCTTGCACCAAGAACTCGAGGGCGTTGTCGAAGCAGGCCGTGTCGGATTGTCCCTCGTAGGAAATGGGCCAGAGCTTTTCGATATCGTCGCCGAACAGGGGCGAGGATACGCTCGCTTGCCGCGCGGCCATCCAGTTCACATTGCCCCGCAGTGTGTTGATCTCGCCGTTGTGCGCGACCATCCGATAGGGATGGGACAGTTTCCAAGACGGAAACGTGTTCGTCGAGAATCTCTGATGGACCAGCGCAAGCGCCGAACTGAATTTTGGGTGGTGAAGGTCCTGGTAGTAGGCGCCCAGCTGATAGGCCAGGAACATGCCTTTGTAGACGACCGTCCGGCATGACAGGGACACGATATAGAAACCGATATCGCGGCCGCCGGTCTCACCATTGATCGTGTTGGAAATGACCTTGCGAAGCAGATAGAGCTTGCGCTCGAATTCCGTCTCGTCCTCGATGCCGGGGCCACGTCCAATAAAGACCTGCCGATGGGCCGGCTCGGTTTCGACGACTTCCGGCGACAGTGTCGAGTTGTCCGTCGGCACCGTGCGCCAGCCAAGGAGCGTCAAGCCCTCGGATTCGACTACGCGTTCGATTGCGGATTCACAATACAGGCGCTGCGCTTGGTTGGACGGCATGAAGATCTGTCCAACAGCATATTCACCCACTTCCGGCAGGGCGAACCCGAGCGGTGCGCAAACCTCTTCGAAGAAATCGTGCGGGATCTGAATCAGCATGCCGGCGCCATCACCGTCGCGCGGATCGGCGCCCGCCGCGCCACGATGGGTCAGATTCACCAGAATCTCGAGGCCATGCTCAATGATCTTGTGGCTCTTGTTGCCCTTCAGATCAGCCACGAAGCCGACACCGCAAGCGTCGTGTTCGTTGGCCGGATCGTAGAGCCCTTGAGTGCGCGGCAGGCCATTTGCAGCCACGTCTAAAGGTCCAGGTATGAGCGCACGGGGTGCCATCTTCTGCATGAACTCTCGACCTCGCTTCTAGAGCGAGCATATTGGGGTTGGGCCAATAGCCCTCTACCTCACCAATGTGACCGTATCGGCGGCAGTGAGGATCGGGCTCTGGGCGGCTAGCGCGCCTCTACGCTAGCGTAGGCGGCGATTTTTGGCTGCAGCCCGCCTCCCGTGAGGCGGTGTGAACAGCGCCGCGCCGCAAACTCTAGTACAAAGGTCAGCAAGCCTGTCCTATTTGTCCCCAAAATGCCAGATTTCCGCGGCGCATACAAGCGCAAGATTCACGATGTAACGGCGTTCGGTTGGTACGGCCTCGTACATTGCCTAGGTCAGGTTTGCCTGATTGTGTAGTTCGTGAGGATCACGAAAGACTGGCGGAGGCGTGATTTGACCGGAGCGCGGATTCGCGGCCCACTTGACCCGCAACCTCGACGATTGATGGTCGGATGAGCTTCCGGTCGATCGTCACTCTACAGACACAACCTCGACCCCTTAGAAGGATTAGACATGACCCATCATTCCAAGTCTCTCTCCGGCGTTGCCGTGGCTGGCGCTTTTGCCGCCGCACTTGGCCTTGCCGCAACGACGACCCCGGCTTTCGCCGCAGACGAACAAGAGAAGTGCTTTGGCGTTGCCAAGGCAGGCGCAAACGATTGCGCCGCGGGCGCCGGCACGACCTGCGCCGGCTCATCGACGATCGACTATCAGGGCAATGCCTGGAAGCTCGTGCCCAAGGGAACCTGCACGACCATGGAGCTGCCAGGTGGCCGCAAGGGTAGCCTGACGGCTCTCGATCGCGACAACCCGCCTGCGTAAGGGCGATGTCGCGTCCTGCGAGTCTCGGCGAGAGCCCGATTCCGCGTACCAGCGGGGTCGGGCTTAAGCCCGAGCACTATCGCGATATTCTCGATGGTGCGCCTGATATCGGCTGGTTTGAGATCCATGCCGAAAACTACATGGGCGCGGGCGGTCCGCCCCATGCCTATTTGACGGCGATCCGGGAGCGCTACCCCATCTCGCTGCATGGCGTGGGTCTGTCCATCGGTGGCGCTGGCCCGCTCGATGCAGGCCATCTTACTAGGTTGCGCGTGCTTGCGGACCGGTATGAGCCTGCCTTGTTCTCGGAGCATCTGGCCTGGTCAAGCCATGACACGGTGTACTTAAACGATCTCCTGCCGCTGCCTTACACGGACGAAACCCTCGCGCGTGTTTGCGAGCACATCGACCAAGTCCAGAACACCATGAAGCGGCAGATGTTGTTGGAGAATCCCTCCACGTATATTGCCTATGCAGAGACGACGATGCGCGAGGTTGACTTCCTGCGCGAGATCGTGCGCCGGACCGGCTGCGGTCTGTTGCTCGATGTGAACAATGTCTTCGTTCAGGCGGCCAATCACGGTTTTGGCGCCGACGATTATCTCGACGACTTCCCGATGGAGCATGTTGGCGAAATCCACCTCGGCGGACATGCGGACGATTCGGACGAGGACGGTTCGCCCCTACTCATCGACGATCATGGGCGCGAAGTGGCTGACCCTGTTTGGACGCTCTATGCCCGCACCCTAGGGCGAACGGGCGCCGTACCGACGCTGATCGAATGGGACAACGATGTGCCGGATTGGCCGACTCTCTTTGCGGAGGCTAAGCGCGCGGACCGGCTGCTCGCCGCACAGGCTGCGACCGCCCATGCAGAACGTGTGGTCGCGACATGACATCCGACGGCCTCCAGCGAGAGGGTGCGTTCGCCCATGCCATTCTCGATGCGGATGCCGCCGTGCCCGCCGCGCTGGCACATCGGGACGGTCGCGTGCCGGCGCGTCGGTTTGCGGTCTACCGCAATAACGTCTACGCCGGGCTTATCAACACGCTGGAGAGCCGGTTTCCAGCCACGGCTAAACTCGTGGGTGAGGCGTTCTTCCGTGCCATGAGCCGGGAGTATGTGGAAACGACGCCACCCGTCTCGGCGGTCCTCTTAAACTATGGAGCTGATTTTCCTGACTTTATCGGCGGCTTTCCGCCCGCTTCGGCCGTTCCTTATCTTGCCGACGTGGCGCGGATCGAATGGGCTTGGCATGCGGCGTACCACGCGGCCGATGCTGAGCCGTTATCTCAGGAAGCGCTGACCGCGCTGGGCGCGCGCGCTGAAGCCGCAGCGTTCAAACTGCATCCCTCGGCGAGCGTGGTCCGGTCGCGCTATCCGGTGATCACCATCTGGGAGCTCACGATGCGGGGTGGGGAGGACGAGCCGGTCCGGTTGCCGGCCGGCGGCGAAGACGCGCTGGTGTTGCGTCCAGCGCTTCAGGTGGAAGTCCGACGCTTGCCGCAGGGCGGCGCGGCATTCATTGACGCGCTGATGGCGGGGGCAACGCTGCAAGACGCCGCGGTAGCAGCTGCGGGTCAAGAGCCGGCATTCGATCTTGCGGCCAATCTTGCCGGTCTGATGCGTAGCGGTGCGTTGGCGGGAACGCGTTAATACTACTTTAAGTAGTTTACCTCAACCTAGGATGGTCGCAACGCCCCTTGCGCTCCTACTCTCCCATTGGAGCGCATTCGATTGCACAAAAAGAAGGGCGCTCCTCAAATGAAGAGCGCCCTTCCTTCGTTCTGTAGTGCCAACAGCGGCGGGCAGACTTACGCCGCCTGATTATTGATCGTCTTGTTGTCGGCCGTGCCGTTCTCGATCGTCTTGGGCGTGTCGGACTCTGTCGTGATGTCAATGGTCCGCGGCTTCATTGCCTCAGGCAGTTCGCGGACGAGATCCACGTGGAGAAGGCCGTTCTCAAGGCTTGCGCCTCTCACGACCACATGGTCGGCGAGTTGAAAGCGGCGCTCAAAGCTGCGAGCGGCAATGCCGCGATGCAGGTAGGTCGAGTTCTCCTGCTCGGCGCGCTTCTCTCCCCGAATGGACAGCGTGTGCTCCTTCACCTCGATATCGAGATCACTATCGCTGAAGCCGGCCACTGCCATGCTGATGCGATAGTCGTTGTCGCTCACCCGCTCGATGTTATAGGGCGGGTAGGCCGGCGCATCGCCCTCATACGTGTTCAGCGTATCGAGCAGCGAGCCAAGCCGGTCGAAACCGACAGTGGAGCGATAAAGGGGGGTCAGATCGTAATGCCTCATGTCACATCCTCCTGATGAAGCGATATGGTGGGACGCTCGCTCCTTGTGCGGAGCCGAGCACTGCATCGCAAAGCCAATGGGCCTTTGCGCCCTTCGGATATGGGGTCGCCCAGATGCCGCTTCAAGAGGGATAGAGCTCTGAACTATAACGCTAAATCCTATACCACTGTGCGCCGGCTGAAGACGAGCCGGGCGCGCGATGGAAAGGCGCCTGTTGTAGCTGGGGCCATAACGGCTATACCAAAGACTGGGTGGTTGTAAGAATGCGTTGGCGGACCATCTTTTCATTTTGGCGGGATTACACGGCACTCTGAGTTTCGATGGCACTCGTTTCGACACCTAAGAACCCTGTCCCTCTCGGGGCAAACGCGGGCTATCTTGACGTGCGTAAGGGGGTCAAAGTCCGCTTTGCAAGCTGGCAGTCCGCCTTGCAGCAACGTGGCGGAACGGTCTGCATCTTTCCGGGCCGGAACGAGTACATCGAAAAATACTTCGAGGTCGTGGGCGAACTACGCCGCCGCGGCTTTGCCGTCGCGATTATCGATTGGCGCGGGCAGGGCGGGTCGACCCGTCTCGTTCGAGGGGCCTCGCGCGGACATATTCGCAGCTTTGACGACTATGAGCAGGACATCCATCACTTCATGAAGGGCGTCGTGCTTCCCGATTGTCCGATGCCCTATTATGCGCTCGCCCACTCGATGTCGGCGCCGATCCTCTTCAACGCCGCTACAAAGCGCGGGTGCTGGTTTCATCGCATTATCGCGACCGCGCCAATGGTCGAGCTTGCGCGATTGCCACTACCCCGAGAGGTTTGCGCCGCGGCTGTGACGGGACTGTCTTGGCTCGGCTTTGGCAAGCAGGCCGTTCCTGGCGATCCATCCGTCTGGACCAGCGATGTCTTCGAGGGAAACCCGCTTACTTCGGACCGGGAACGCTTCTATCGGAACGTCGAGGTGCTGGATGCGGCGCCGGGGCTCGCGGCTGGACCGCCCACCATCGGCTGGCTGCATGCGGCGTTTGACGCCATGGCGCGTCTGGACGGCGAGAAGTACGCACCAAGGATCCGCGTTCCTTCCTTACTGGTCGTCGCAGGCGACGACCAGATCGTGTCTAACAAGGCGATCGAGGCCTTGTCCTCCCGCTTGCGGGCCGGCACGCAAATCGTGCTGCGAGGGGCGCAACACGAAATTCTGCAGGAGAGGGATGTGATTCGTGAACAGTTCTGGGCGGCATTCGATGCTTTTGCGCCAGGTGTCACGGTTCGGAAGACGGCTTGACGGCGCCAGTGGTCAGGTGCGGAGAATCTTCATTGCCGCTGCGTGCAGCGTGCGATCGCCTGCCGCAACAATACGTCCCCCCCTGCTCGGGTCGCCGCCTTCCCAGGTTGTCACGACGCCGCCAGCGCGTTCGATAATGGGCACCAGGGGCATGATGTCGAAAGACTTGAGACCGGATTCGACAACAAGGTCGATCTGTCCCATCGCAAGCAGGCAGTAATTGTAGCAATCGCCGCCGAAGCGCCGCATGCGCACAGCGCGGGTCAAAGCATCGAAACGCTCAAAGTCTGCCGTATCGAACAACTCGGGCGCGGTACTGGCCAGGATGGCCTTGTCGAGTGTGGGGCAGGGCCGTACACGGATCGTCCGCGTATCGCCGCCGCGGGTGAAGAAACTCTCCGTTTCACCGCTCCAAAAGCGCTCGCCGGTGTAGGGCTGATTCATCATCCCCAGCATGGGTGCTCCGTCTACGGTCAAGCCGATCAGCGTACCCCAGAGCGGCTGGCCCATGATGAAGCCGCGCGTTCCGTCGATCGGATCGATGATCCAGCAAAACTCGGCGTCCGGCTCTGTCTCTCCAAACTCCTCACCCACGATTCCATGGCCCGGATGGGTGTTGGACAGAATTTCGCGGATGGCAGCTTCCGCGTCGCGGTCTGCCACGGTCACGGGGTCAAACTCGCCCCCGCCTTTGTGGTCCACGCTCAGATTTGTTCGAAAATGCGGCAATATGACCGCTCCAGCCCTCTCGGCTAGCGCGTGTGCTGTCGCCAAATAGCGCTGGAAATCAAGTTGGACGGTTTCGCTCACGATCTAAGGCTTGGCGGTGTTTGCCGTACAGAGTCAAGGCCTCCGGCCCTAAAGGTACGACTTGGCAGCACGTCCTAAGTGCGCCCTAAGTGCCCGCGTACACAGGGTAATGACCTGATAGCGTGACTTTACTGCATCACTGTTTCAAATCAGTTGGCAATCGCCCTACACATCTTGATTTTTGTGCATTGCAATGACATATTGTTGCAATGCGGTATGGCTCTCCAGGCCGTACCGCTGCCCTCCTTGGGCGTTTCCTCCCTAGACTTGGGCCGTTCGTTCAATCGGACGGCCCCTTTTTTTGCGTGACCGGGCTCTATTCCGCGGCAGCACGGGGGACGATAAGGTCCGGAATGACGGGCATCAACTCGCGGATGACCGCCTCCAGCTTGTCCCGCAGAGTGTCGAATTGATCGCTGCGCTCAAACGTCGTTTCGTCCATGTAGAGCGCGCGATTGACCTCGATTTGCAGCACGTGCTGCGCCTTATGCGGCCGTCCGTAGTGTTCGGTGATATAGCCGCCCGCGTAAGGCTTGTTGAGAGCGACGCTGAAGCCCAGCGTTTCGAGAGACTGTACTGCCAAGCGGGTCAGCTCGCTGCTGCACGAGGTTCCGAACCGGTCGCCCAATACAATGTCGGCCCGGCAAGCGCGCTTGTCAGCCTGAGGGCTCGAAGGCATGGAGTGGCAATCGATGAGTATGGCAAACCCGAACTCCCTTTTGGCTTCAGTCAGGAGAGCCATAAGGGTCTCGTGATAGGGCACGTAAAGGCCGTGAATGCGTTCTAGCGCCGTTTCGACTGCGAGTGGCTCCCGGTAGATCTCTTGAGACTCCGAGACGATCCGCGCGATCGTCCCCAAGCCACCGACCACGCGGACAGATTGCGTGTTGGCGTAGTGAGGCAAGCCATCGCGAAACAAGATCGGATCGAGCTCGTAAGGCTCGCGGTTCACGTCGAGATAGGCGCGCGGGAAATGCGCATGCAGAAGCGGAGCCCCAAGCGCGGCAGCGAAGCCGAAGAGTTCGTCCACATAGGCATCTTCCGACCGCCGCAAGGTCAGCGGGTCGAGCTTCGAGGCCTCCAAGAACGTGCTGGGATAAACCCGGCCCGAGTGGGGCGAGTTGAAAACGAGGGGAAGCTCCAACTTCGTAGGCCGCGCCACTGTGAAGGGCGGTGACAGTTCTCGCTCGATCGCTTCAGCCTCTTTTCGGCTCATACGCTAACCTCTGAGTTCGCCAGCCCTCGCTGCGCCGCCGCTCTTGTGTCAGCGCTAGGGTCATCCGGTCGAGTTGCGGCATCCGGCCCCGCCAGCTTCCGCGCGCGTTAACTCTGCCAATCAGAGGCAGGCCTGTCCAGGCGTGTTCCGGGTTGTGCCGCGCGCCAATAGGGGCAATGATCCAATGGCCTGCAGGAGCGAGCCGCGCCAAGCGTTAAAGAATAAGGCAAGCGGTCGTTTACCATCTTCGTGTAGGCGTTACAGGGTGTGTGTTTAGGGGGACGAGGATCATGGAGGCGAACGACCCGCGCGTGCGCAGCGTTCAGCGTATTCTGCTTGCCGAAGACGACGACGATATGCGCCGTTTCTTGGTTAAGGCGCTTGAGAAAGCCGGCTACGACGTGGTGTCGTTCGGCAATGGCATGGAGGCCTATGAGCGGCTCCAAGAAGAGCCCTTCATGCTGCTTCTCACCGATATCGTGATGCCTGAGATGGATGGCATCGAACTGGCGCGCAAGGCCGCAGAACTCGATCCGGACCTGAAGATCATGTTCATTACTGGTTTCGCGGCCGTGGCGCTCAATCCGGACAACAACGCGCCGAAAGACGCCAAAATCCTGTCCAAGCCTTTCCACCTACGCGATTTGGTCGACCAGGTGGAACGCATGCTCGCGGCCTAGACGAAAACGCTGGAAGCCACCGCTTGCCTTCTAGCGCCGCCACCCATATAGAAGGCGCCTTGCCATGCAGATCGGGCGGCTAGCTCAGCGGTAGAGCACTACGTTGACATCGTAGGGGTCACTGGTTCGATCCCAGTGCCGCCCACCATTTTTCACACACTAAAAACAGTAGTTTAGCTTTGAACCTGGGTTCGCATGCGACAGCCGGGCAACGCCCCTGGTAGCATGAGGCGGATTTCGCGCGGGTTCACCATCTGTGCGCCGTTGAAGTCGATCCTGATACCGCGAATGTCCGCCTTGGGGTTGCCGATTCAACCGATCGCCGCAACACACCGGCGAACTATGGAAAGCCCACAACGCCGTAGCGCGAAGACAACTCTATCGTGTTCTTCTCTGTCTTGATGACAGACTGCGTCTGTGCTCGATTTGCGCGATGCTAAAATGACCGTGACCCTGCTTTCCCAATCGGGCCTTTTTCATAATCCGGTCATCGATCTTAGCGCCAAGGCGGATCGGCTTGACCTGACAGCGGCCTGCCACTTGCCGGCAACTGTGGGCAGGCCGCGATCCACGTCGATGCCTCGCGTCAATAGTCTCGCGCAGGGGGCCGCTTTCTCAGCTCCCACTATTGGTGATCGCCACAAAAATCGCGACGCCAATGGCGATGATGATTGCGAGCGTCGAGCGCTGTTTCTTCTTCATGGGGGAATTCTCTTTCTGCTTACGCCGCGTGAACCGAGAGCGTACTAATGCGCTTGCGCTTGAGGAATGCCTCAATCGTGCGCCGCAGGCCCTCGGGATTGTCGATGTGGAGCATGTGTCCGCCTCGCAGGATCTCGAACTCTGCGCCTGCGATGCCCTCGGCCACCAGTCGCGCGCCGCGATGCGTGGCGCGATTGTCAGTGCCGACGATCACCAGTGTCGGCACCCGCAGACCAGCGAGGTGGGGCCGCCCGTCATAGAACCGGGCCGCATCGAAAGCGTCGACGATCTGGTCTTGTCTCATCAGGGAAAGCAGCCGCAGCGTTTCGTCGGCGGCCGCGCGCGATTGCCCAAAGCCGGACAGCCGCGCTAGGACATCTGCCGGGAGGCGTTTCAACAGGGGTCGTACCAGGCACGGGCCAACGCGACCCATCCAGCTGTCCTTCACTGTGGCGACGCCTTCGACGATGATCAGCGCGCCTAGAGGAACCGGACTCCGCGCCGCCATTTCCAACGCAACCATTCCGCCAAGCGAGTGACCGATCAGGACCGTTCCCTCTTCGAGCCAGGGGAGCAGTTTATCGGCATAGTGCTCGACCCTTGGGGGCATTGTCGCAGAAGCGTGGCCATGTCCCGGTAAATCGGGTGCCGCTGAATGTGGAAGATCCGTTCGGAGCGATTGCCATGTCCGTCCGGAGAGGCCAGCGCCATGGATCCAAAGGCTCTTACAGCGTCGCAAGACAGGCATGGCGTGATGGGCCATCACAGTGATGGCCCTTTCGCTGCCCGACCCGCAGCGACCTCAACGGCGACACGGCATCCGCTTTGCGTGGCGCGCTCCCCATATCCCGCGAAAGCGTCATCGAACTCTGCTCGCGCAAATCTCACAGGGCCGGACCATTCATCCTGCCGCCCCGCAGCGTCGGGGAGATCACCTTGCCGTACTCTGGCGTCGTAGCCGCCGCAACTCCACGTGTTGTCGATCGACAAGGACTCATGCACCTGCGTGGGGCTGCAGGCAGGGTCGCCAACTGCTCGGCGTAGATCACCCAGCAGCAAGCGGTCTCGCTCTTTTCTCGCCGGGCATACGTGCTCACGCGCAATGGGTCCGCCGAGAAAGGCGGTCAATTGCCGACGCCTTGCGGTCTCGTAGACGGTGCCTCGCACTTCGAGGCACAGGTGCAAGGCGAACGTAACCGCGCCGCTCCAACCTTTCATGCGCCAGAACGGTCGATCATGGACCAGCGTTATCTTGATCATATCCCCGATGCGAACACTGATGGAATCTGAATACGACGTCTACCATCAGCAACTTCAATGACCATTTTCGGGCGACGGGTATCCTAGCAATGTGTGTTGTCGACGTCATTCCACTGCTGCATATGACGAAGATGGAGAGGAACAAAACCGACATCGCCGCTCTATAAGAGAACACCGAGTATGAGGAGGACTTAAAGGTATGACCTATGTAGACGGGTTCGTCCTTGCTGTGCCTACTGCGAATATGGAGAAGTACCACAGGTATGCTGAAGTCGCCGCAGCCGTGCTGAAGAAACACGGGGCCTCGAATGTGGTCGAGTGTTGGGGCGACGACGTACCGAAAGGCGAATTGACGGACTTCTACCGCGCCGTGCAAGCCAGAGACGACGAGACGATCGTGTTTTCTTGGATCACGTGGCCGGACAAGGAGACTCGCGATGCTGGCATGGAAAAGGCCATGGGCGATCCGATTTTCGATGCCAAGACGAACCCCATGCCTTTGGACGGAAAGCGGATGATCTTCGGCGGCTTTAGGACGATCATCGACGCGTGACAAGACACGGCTGCTCGCTCGGTACAAGTTCGGCGCGGGTGACCTTTCGATGCCCGCCATTGACCTTTAACAGACCTACATGCGGAGGCAGAGTATGTCTGCTCATGGCCGCGAAACGTACGTCGCTCTTCCGTATTGGGACGGCCGCTAGTAGCCCAAAGCAGGCATTTCGTTCTGTTTTGAAAACAGAGGGGTGATCGAAGTGAACTGGGATGCAATTGGTGCTGTCGGCGAGATTTTCGGGGCTGCGGGCGTGATTGCCACGCTCGTGTACTTAGCCGCGGAGATCCGCCTTGGTAATCGGAATGCTGAAGCTGCTTCTTTCAAGAACACTCTGGCGCTTGCCATCTCGAGTTTTCACGAGATGAGTGAAGGTCAGAATGGAGAGGTCGTCATGAATGGTTTGCTCAATTACGACGAATTGAAGGGTCGCGAGAAACTCATTTTCGATAATGCGATGATTTCATGGTTCACGGTGATCTCGTCAGCGCTCTTCGCGAAGGAAAGGGACCTCTTAGACCAAGAAGGAACAGAAAATCTGAGCTATATCCTTCGTACCAGATTATTCCCGTACGATGGCATTCACTCTTGGTGGTCCGAATCAAAAGGTATGTTTCGGCCCGATGCCAGGCGATGGTTCGAGCAGGAAATGTCCAAAGCTGACAAACCGTCGGATTTCTACGGCATCAAAAGCGGCATCTGACCCTTGGCCGTCTCTGCGGCGCAGACGCCGCGGGCTCGGTCGTCCGATGACCGCAATCGATTCGATGTCGGATCCCGTTCTCCGGCATTGCGATGTACCAAATGCGGAGTCGTCGGAGGGGCGGCCAAGAACTGGTTATGGCGCTTTGCGGACATCGATCCGGAGGCTGAGGATGTCAGCTTACGGGTGAAAAGCGGTCGTCGATCAACCGCGCCGCAATGTCCGCTATTGACCCGAAGCAGGCATGTTTATGGATGTGTCCGCGCGTGCCGGCAGTTTGTTGGCATCGGCAACGGGTCGAAACATGCGACGATATTGCCCTGGCGTCAGACCCGTACTCCGCCGAAAGAGCCTGCGGAAAAAAGCCAAATTCTCGTATCCGATGCGGTTCGAAATATCCTCTATCGGGAACGTCTCGGATTCTAGAAGACGCTTTGCTTCTTCAAGGCGAAGGTTCTGGATGTACTGGATCAGTGTCGCCCCAGTAGCCGTTTTGAAACGTCGCTTCAGCGTTCTCTCCGGTATCTTCGCTCTTTGTACAACGCTGGCCAATACGCCCGGCTCACAATAATGGTCCTCCAGCCAATCTTCGCACGACCGGACGACCGAGTCGGCGTGCGATTGGCGGCGTACGAGGCTGGCGTATGGAAGCTGGCCTTCGCTGTGCCATTTTAGGAGATAGACCTTCGCGATACGCAAGGCCTCACCTGGACTGCAGTAACGGGAAATGATGTGGATGGCGAGGTCGTGCCACGACGTCGTTCCACCGGCGGTGACAATCCGGCCGGCCGGGTCGGCAAAAGCAAGGTTCGGCTCGGCTCTGAAATGCACATCCGGATAGCGCGTACGGAACAAGTCTTCATACCCCCAATGGGACGTCGCCTCCCGCCCGGCCAGCAAGCCACTGGCGGCCAACAAAATCGAACCAGAACACGCCGAGTAGATGGAACTGCCAGACTTGTAACGGCGGCGGATCCACTCGAGCAATTCTGGGTAACGCCCTTTCATGTCGTCGTCAGGTGCGAGCCACATCTCCGGCAAGATCACAATGTCGGCAGTCGGGTCCGACTGGAGCCCGACATCGGGATGGATTGGAATCCCATGGCCGCAGACAAAGGGCGCCACGGATGGCGATACGATCCTCGGTTTGATCACATGGCCCGAGGGCTCGCGACCGACAAGCTGCTGCCAGATCTGACCTGTGGATGCCAGGACGTCGATCATGCCGTACAGCGCTGAACCCGCCGTTTCGGGCAAAGCCACGATCAAGGCCTCAACGGCCGATGCGCTCTTCTTTTCCATGTCTCTAAGCCTGATCTTAATTTGGCACAAATAGACCCTTTTTGGAGAAAATCGATCTGACCGCCGTCATTGTCCATCTCTATCTTTTGCCTGCACCCGGGAGCGGCGATCCCGTCGTTTCCAGAAAGAACGATGCAAGCCACTGATTTTGCGGAGATAAAACTATGACGAACCCACAAATGGCATCAAACGACCAAACCGAAATCAACGGCCTCGATGTACAAGCGGCTCGAGAGACGATTGACGCGATCAATGCGGACGCGACGCTAGCCAGGTTCCAGTTTCGGGCCAAAAACTCCTGGATCACCGGCGGCATGAACTGCTCGACGATCCGCGACTTTTACGGCGCCGGACGCGAGGATGACTCACGCACCGAGGACTTTGTGTTCACCAATGGCGAGCCGCCCGTACTGCTCGGGAATAACGAGGGTGGAAACCCGGTCGAGTTTCTGCTCCACGCCCTGGCAGGATGCGTGACGACCACGTTCGTAATTCACGCCATGGCGCGGGGGATCCATGTGAAAGAGCTCTCGACGCAGCTTGAAGGCGATTTGGATTTGCGAGGACTTCTCGGGCTCGACGATACGGTGTCGCCTGGCTACGAGGAAATCCGAATCAAGTTGAGTGTTGAAGCCGATTGTTCGGACCGCGAGCTTGAGGACCTTATGGCCTATGCCGAGCAGCATTCGCCCGTTTGCAACACCGTCTGTCGCCCTGTGCCAGTAAAGATCACGCGCACAAAGGCAACGTGATTCTGGGGCTTGGTGTCGAACCAACCAACTCCCCGTGCTTTAGCCGCGGGGAGCCTTCGTCGCGGGAACCACTTCCCGCTTTCGGGACTTAGCGGACCTATGTTGCTGAGTTGCCGATGTCCGCTTGCAGGTGGTAAGCGGCCTTCGCTTGGTCGGTTCTGACGTCTGCTAATGACGCAAAGCGGACATGTTGGATAGAGGACGGCGGCAGCCGAGCTCACCTTGACCTCGGTCAAGAGGCAATCAGCGGGAGGGCACTAATGTTCGTAGGCGAACAAACGGCGAGCCCGCAACCAAAAGAGAGCAAGGCCCGACGGCGATGGTGAGTTTGAAGGCGTACAAGGTCTGGGACGGTCCAACGCGCTGGTTCCACTGGATCAACTTTGTTTGTGTTCTTGGGCTGGCAGTCCTGGGCACAGCCATTCTGTACAGCAAGGAGTTGGGCGTCACGAATGACGGCAAGGTGCTCCTCAAAACCGTCCATGTTTGGTTCGGCTATGTCTTCGTTGCGAACTTGGGTTGGCGCGTCGTCTGGGCCTTTTTAGGCAACCGGCAGGCAAGGTGGTCCGCGATCCTCCCCTTCCGGTCGGGCTATTTCACCGACCTCAAGGCCTACGCCATCGGACTAATCAAGGGCGACGGACCCTCATACCTTGGTCACAACCCTATTGCGCGACTGATGATCTCGCTTTTTTTGCTTCTCCTAATAGTGCAAGCAGTCACGGGTCTCGTTCTTGCGGGCACCGACATCTACTACCCACCGCTTGGACACTGGTTCGCCGCCTGGGTCGCAGCCCCTGGAGTGGACCCCTTATCGCTTGTGCCCTACGACAAAACGGGTATCGACGCGGCATCTTGGGACGCGATGCGTGCCTTTCGCTCCCCGTTTGTCACCATCCACTACTGGACGTTTTATGCGCTGCTATTCTTGATCGTGATCCACATCATTGGTGTCGTAGTAACAGAGTTGCGGGAAGGCGGTGGGTTGATCTCTGCCATGTTCACAGGGCGAAAAGTCTTTGATCAGAAACCGATAGACGAAGAGTGAGCGATATCCGCTTCTGGTACTCAGCCGCCCAATATTGCTGAGTTACCGATGTCTGCTTGCGGGTGGAAAGCGGTCGTGCCCGCGTGGCAATGCGAGGGCCGGTAGTGAACCAAGGCGGACATTCCGCCCAACACGAAAGCGGTTCCTAGGGACAGCTCTGTAGCCGGATTATTCTATCGGGCCAAAAAGCCAGAACTTTTCTTCTCCGTCGCAAGCCGCGTGATCGACGTCTAGAGCGAGCTGTTTATCCTGCATGATAGGCCAGCGTTCGTCCGGTCGGATAATGGCCCCAAGTTTGTTGCTCAATGACGATAGCGTGTTCGTGAGGTTTTTGGCGAGGAGGTCCGCGAATGACAATTGACGCCCATGTCCACCTTTGGGAGAGGGGCTCGCTGCAAACCGAGTGGATGGAGAAGCCGCCATATCGGGGCGATCCCAAATGGCGTCCATTGCGTGCATCGTTTAGGCCGGACGATCTTCAAGTGCTAATGGACGCAAACGGCATTGACGGTGCGGTCCTTGTCGAAGCCGTAGATAACCTCGAAGAGACAGACGCTCTACTCTCGATCGCGCGTGAGCACAATTGGGCGGCGGGTGTCGTGGGCTGGCTCCCCCTGGCGGACGCTCCGGCGTTGGAGGCGGCACTCGAACGGGTTGGCAATGTTGCCTCCTTGGTCGGCATTCGGCATCTGATCAATACCGAACCCGACCCGGACTGGGTGCTGCAGGACACTGTCGTTGCCAGTCTCAACCGGATCGCCCAAGCCGGTCTGAGCTTCGACTATGTCGGCATCTCCATGGACCACCTCGAACGGTTGCCGCGCCTGGCCGACGCTTGTCCCGAACTCACCATTGTTCTCGATCATCTCAACAACCCTCCGATTGCCGAGGAGTCATTCCAGCCTTGGGCCGATCTGTTGGGAGAGGCGGCGGAACGGATCAATGTGACGGCCAAGGTTTCAGGACTCGAAATGTGCTGTCGTTGGGACCACTGGACGGCGGACGACTGGCGGCCCTATGTCGATCATGCGCTCGCCTGTTTCGGTCCAGACAGACTGATGCTGGGCAGCAACTGGCCGGTCTCGACGCTTTCTGGCCGCTATGAGCAGATTTGGGCCGCGCATCGCGCTTGGCTGTTGGGCTTGTCTGAGACAGAACGGACCGCCATCGCGTCCGCGACGGCCTGCCGTGTCTACGCCCGCAACAGGGAACAATCGTTTCGGGTGTAAAGCGATCGTCGCCAAGTCACGCTCTGATGTCGGCTAATGACCCAAAGCGGACGTTGCGTGGCTAGTTGAAAAGCCAGGTCAGGCGACCTTTGACGCCATTGTCGGAGATGCTGTCGGCCCACTGTCCAGTATAGGAGACGCCGGCAGTCAGGCGTTCGCTGACGGCAAAGTCCAGACCTGCATCCAGGATGGCGCTGTCTTCCGCAAGTGGAACGCCATCAATGGCAAAGCCAATGCCTGTTGTTGCGAAGGCAAGCGATGCCCCGGGCGTTACATCATCAAACGCATGAAGCCATGCGGCTTCAACGTGCGGGGTGACAGCCATTGCGCCCCACATCATCCTGTGAGCTGCCCTCAGGCCCACCGTCGTGTAGCCCACGTCCTGGTCGAAACCGCCTGTGCGCAGGCTCGCTTGAGCACCACCCTTCTCGCGGAAGCCGCCCGTCTCGACCGAAACATAGGCAAAGCCGCCAAAGGGCTCCAGTTCGATGCCGGCGACTTGCGTGGGATAAGCCACCTCACCAAACAGTTGGCCCGTGTCGGCATCGTAGTCCGCCTTCTGACGTTCGTAGAAGCCCGGGAACACCACCGCGCGCGACGTCTCGACCTCGGTCCACGCCCATAGACCACCGCCACGCAGCGCAAAGCCCGACACGTCGCCATTCACATAGCCGCCCAGGTGATAGGTCTGCGTGTTCGCGCCGCTATAACGTTGATCAACACTTACATCGGAGAAGGATGCCCCCGTGGCTAGCCCCACGCGCCAGCCGTTCCAGACATCCGCGTCTATGCCGGAGATGAAGCCGCCGAGATTGCGGTCCGCCGTGGCCGCATTGCCGTCGCCATCAAACGTGCCCCACGCACCGTAGCCTTCGGTCCAGAAGGCAAGTGGCTGGCGAACCGACGCTGCGGCGACCTCTTCACCGACGAACTTGCCGCCGAGGCGCATGGCGCCGTCGTTGTGGCTCGCGACTTGCGGCCCGTTCGAACCCAGCGCGCCATTCACGTGACTGGCTTGCATCATGCGGCCCAAAACCGCCTCGCGTGCATAGCGGCTATCGTCCACAAGCGTCCCGGCCACCGTCGCATGTAGTTCGCCGGACAGCGCATCAAACGCTTGACGAGCACCAGCAGCAGTTTGTTCGAGGATCGCAAGGTAGAGCGGATTATCGGTCGGGAACCTTGATAGCGCGCCTGCAACGGCCTTCTGGTTCTTGGTCTGGGCTACGTCAGGGAATAGCGTCGTATTCCTTAAGAGCGTCAGCACAACGTCGTTGCCATCGCCGGCTGCGTAATTCACTTCCGGCGTCAGGAAGGCAAGGTTGGTTGAAACGGACCCGAATGTACCCACAACGGCATCGGTCCCATTGTTATCAATGATGGTGTAATCCGTCTTCGGATTGTAGTTGCCGTTAGCCGCGATCACTTTCAGTGTTGCACCCGTCAGGTTCACCGTGCCGTTCACGATGACCTTGTCGTTGTTCCCGGCGGCATCCACTTCAACCTCAAAGACCGCGCCACCGCCTAGGGCCAATGCGCCATTCACGATCATCGTGCCGATGGAATTGCCCGGCGCCAACGTGCCACCCGTCACCGTCAAGCCGCCAAAGGTGGCCGTTCCTTCCAAGGTGCCGCCGACCACGGCGAACGGCACAGTCGTTTCACCTATTAAGTTCCATGTCCCGCTTGCGACTTCGAATTTGTCGAAGTTCTGGAATTGTTGCGCCGGCATAGCCGGGGTCGCGATCCTGGTCAGATCGAATTCGCCGTTGCCCGTGCCGCCAAAGGCGAGCGTGTCCTCGCCGGGACCAGAGCCGGGCGACGCCACGACATTGCCGGTGATACTCGCCGTGGGGTGAAGTTCCACGCGGCTATCGAAGTTGGAGGAATCGTCCAACTGGACCGCAGCGTTGTCACCGTCAATCACGCCGGCCACATTCAGATGTATAGGGCCGTTCACAACATAAAAGGCAATGCCGTCTGACGTAACGCTACTACCCGCCGCAACGTTGATCTCAGCCGGAACCCTGCTGTCTACATAGTTCGCTATTCTAATACCCCTAGTGGCACCGGTCACACGGCTACCGGCTTCGATGTTGACCGTTATCTTCCCACCCCCGTCGGAGGCGCTAGCGTTGATGCCAAAGTTACCGGAATCGACTTCGCCATGCGTTGTGATGTTGGTGTCCCCGTCGGAGGTTTGGGTTTGTATGCCGCGTCCGTTAGTGGCTTGAGCCTTGACCAAACCGTATGTCGTCACATTAATGGTGCCGTTAACTACATATATGGCCGACACAAAGCCATCCCCCGTGCCCTCCACGTTGCCATGCGTTTTGATCGTATTCTCTCCACCAGATTGGGCGCTAATTCCGCGGCTCGAGCCCAGAACCTCGGTACCGGCTTCAGTGGTTATGCTGATCCCACCATCGGCAATCTGTTGCGCGAAAATGCCATAGCTGATGCTTCCATGAGCTTCGGGGCCGGCTGTTCCGTTGTCATTGATCGTTATGTCGATCGGACCGTTTGCACGGTTCACGGCCAAAACTCCGGTGCCGCCTTGAACGCGACCATAGAGATCGATATCGACGCCCGTGGATGCGTCAACGAACAGTGCTTGGTAGGAGTCTAGGCTTACTTGCGTCAATTCCGACGTGGGCGTGTCCGTAAATGACGCGGCACCTCCGGTGCTCTGAATGAATAACGCATTATCATTCGTGCTGATTGAGAGATTAAAGGACTGTCCCGCCGGCACGCTG
>JASJEH010000075.1 GCA_030064755.1 Methyloceanibacter sp.
CTCGCGAGCCGCTCTCGGTGGGGTTTGGCTTGATTGGAACTGTGGCGACTCTCCGAGACGGACGCCGAGTCGCGGTCAAAGCGCGTTCGAACGAATCGGAATCCGAACCGAGTCTTGCGCTTGAAGGCGCCATGCTGACGGACCTGGCCCGACTGTCGGACTTGCCCGTGCCGCGGGTTTATGAAGCCGATGCGAATCTTCTCGTGATGGACTTCATTGACAATGATCGCGGGTCTATCACGCCATCTGTGGAGCAGGATGCAGCAACACTAATCGCACAACTACACGCCACGCCGCGCCCGCACTTTGGCTACGAACGAGACACCTTGATTGGACCGCTGCAGCAGCCCAATCCCTTCGCCAAGCAATGGGTGCCCTTCTTCCGTGACCATCGGCTACTCTACATGGCCAAATCCGCACGGCAGGAAGCGGCGTTGTCTGAGCCGCTATACAGCCGGCTTGTGCGGCTGGCGGAGAAACTCGACGACCTTCTCACGGAGCCAGCGCATCCCAGCCTTCTCCATGGAGATCTTTGGACGGGCAATGTCCTGGTCAAAGACGGTCGCGTTGCCAGCTTTATCGATCCCGCCATCTACTTCGGCCACCCGGAGATCGAGCTGGCCTTCACAACCATGTTCGGAACGTTCGGGCGCGCCTTCTTCGACGCCTACGAAGACGTTCTTCCGCTAGAGCCCGGCTTCCACGACCTGCGCCGTGATATCTACAACCTTTACCCGGCGCTCGTACATGTTCGACTGTTTGGGCGTAGCTATCTGACCGGCATAGAGCAGACCCTGGCGAAGCTAGGCCTGTAGAGACCGTTGTAGAGGCATAGGACCGGGCCGGACAAAAAAGAACCGGCCCGGACTAAGCCGGGCCGGTCTTCCCTGCGAACGAGCCGAAAGCAAAAGGCGTAAAGCCTTCAATTAGTCTCGACTCGCCCCCCCATTTAATCCCTGAGCCGTCGCTCGAAATCTTCGCCTTTCGCGGTGTCGTCCGCTTTAATCTTCTCCCGGAGAAGAAGGCCCCCCAGCCCGTCCCCCGTGGTGTGATGCAAAGCTATCCCAGGGCGGTGCCGGGCTTCAACAAAGCGAAGCGGCCTGAATGCACTTCGCTGTCGCACTGTTGCGGAAATGCAAAAGTGCCGGAGTCGACCTACGAGTCTCCTATTTTTATCAATATTTTTCAGATGCTTACGCCTTCATCACTGAAGTGTCACCACGACGGCAGACGGTGAACCGTCGGTCTCCAGAGGCTCTGCGAAGGCGCTCAGCGCTCAAATCTTTCGATGGGTCTGTGGCAATTGCGCAACGGCCCTAGACCAGACGGACAAACAATCATTCCCAAAGCGCCCTGCTCGGATGATCCCGGGACCGACTCAACACCTACTCCCACTGCCAAAGAAAGTTGCGTCCCTGGCGTTGCGCCTCCCAACACCTTATGCATCATGCCCCAAATGCTAAGCAGGGGGAGGCGATGAAGCTCGTACGGTTTGGTGAAGTAGGTCAGGAGAAGCCCGGCCTTGTAGATGCGGATGGCGCAATTCGCGATCTGTCCGGCATCGTCGACGACATTGCGGGCGACGTCTTAACCCCCGGGGGACTTCAGCGACTCCGTGAAGTGGCTCCAAAATCCCTGCCCGTCGTCGATGGCAACCCCCGGCTTGGAGCGCCTGTGGGAGAGGTCAGCAAATTCTTTGGCATTGGTCTCAACTACCGCGACCACGCGGAGGAAACCGGTCTACCGATCCCCGAAGTCCCTATCGTCTTCGTGAAGGCGACGTCGTGTATATCCGGACCTAACGACCCTGTGCTTGCGCCGCCTGACTTTAAGCGCATGGACTACGAGGTCGAATTGGGCTTCGTGATTGGCAGCACCGCAAAACGCGTTCCCGTCGAGAGCGCGCTCGACTATGTGGCTGGCTATTGCATCGGCAACGACGTGTCCGAGCGCAGTCTGCAGAAAGGCGGACCCGGTGAATGGATCAAGGCGAAGAGCTACGATTCATTCGGTCCGCTCGGCCCTTGGCTCGTTACGACGGATGAAATTCCCGACCCGCAGAATCTCGATCTGACCCTCGACCTCAATGGCGAGAGGATGCAGACCGGTAATACCTCGACCATGATTTTCTCGGTGGCCGAACTTGTCAGCTATATCAGCAAGTACATGACGCTCGTGCCGGGCGACGTGATTGTAACAGGGACACCGCCCGGCGTCGGCATGGCGCGTAATCCGAGGGTCTTCATAAAGCCTGGCGACGAGATGGTGCTGCGCATCGCCGGTCTGGGCGAGCAGCATCAGATCGTCGTGGCCGACGACGCAGCCTAGCGCTCGCTGCTTTTGGCGTTTGGCCAGAGCGCGTGGAAGTGGTGGAGCGGGCCGCCGCCCTGCCCCACGTTGATTTCGTCCGCAGCGATGATCGCGGCCGTGACATAGATCTTGGCAAGCCTTACAGCCCGTTCCACGGCCTCACCACGGGCCAGCTCCGCGGCGATCGCCGATGAAAGTGTGCAGCCGGTGCCGTGGGTATTATTGGTGGCGTGGCGCGGCGCTTCGACCCGCTGAACGCCGTTGGCGTCGGCAAAGACATCGAGCGCCGTTTCGGCCATGGATTCTCCGCCAGTCAGTAGCACCGCCTCTGCCCCAAGCGCGCGTAAGCGCTTCGCCCGGCCCTCCATCATATGCTCCCGGCTTTCCGGCGGTTCCCCCAGCAGCGCCGCTCCTTCGGCGAGGTTCGGCGTTACGACAGTGGCTCTTGGAAGGAGCTTGTCGCGCAAAGCGCCAACCGCATCTTCATCGAGCAAGATATCGCCGCTTGTCGCCACCATGACCGGGTCAACCACCACGGGCACGGCCGGAAAGAGGTCTAGGCCGGTCGCCACGGCCTCCACGGTTTCGGCGGTCGCAAGCATCCCGACCTTGATGGCCGCGACGTCGAGATCAAGCGCGATTGCCTTCATTTGGGCCAATACAAACTCGGGCGGTACGGCCATGACCTCATCGACGCCACGCGTGTTCTGGGCCGTCAACGCCGTAATCGCGCTCGCGCCATAGACGCCCAGTGCGGAGAATGTCTTGAGGTCGGCCTGTATTCCAGCGCCCCCCGAGGAATCCGAACCGGCGATGGTGAGGGCAATCGGCGTTTTGTCGTTCATCATTTCTTGCCGTCCGTCGTGGTTCGTCAGTAAGTGCCGCGCACCCCTCGGGGACAAGTGTCCACCGAAAGCGAACACGGCGCTAGCGCAGTACGGTTAACCGATTGTCGCTAGTGCCGGGAATGTCTGAAGGATCCAGCCTGCGATCAAGGTCATGGAATTCGTCAGGAACAAGATCCCGGTCAGGACGAGAAACCCACCGAGGATCTTCTCCACTTTTCCCAAGTGTTTCTTGAAGCGTTGGAGCGCCTTCATGAACGGCTTTATCGCGACGGCTGCCAAGACGAAGGGGATTCCAAGTCCCAAAGAATAGACGAGCAGGAGGCTCACGCCGTTGCTTACGGTGGACTCGCTGGCTGCCACCGCAAGGATTGCACCAAGAACCGGGCCGATGCAGGGCGTCCACCCGAAGGCGAAAGCGAGGCCAATGATATAGGCGCCGAACAGCCCTGCGGGGCGCGTGTCAGCGTGGTAACGCGCCTCGCGATGCAGGATCGGGATATGAATCACGCCCAGAAAATGCAGACCGGCGATGATGATCACGACGCCCGCGATCTTCGACAAGATCGGCAGATTGGTCACCACCATCTGCCCAAGAACCGTGGCGGTGGCGCCCAGAAGCACAAAGACCGTCGTGAAGCCAAGCACGAAGGCGACCGACGACATAACAACTGTCTGGTAGACATGTGCCGGCGTTTCGTCCTCCCCCGTCAGCTGATCGAACGTGGTGCCGCCAAGGAAGCAAAGATAGGGAGGGACGAGCGGCAAGACGCACGGGCTCAGAAAGCTCAAGAACCCTGCCAGAAGCGCGCCGTAGTAGGTGACATCCATGAGACTTTGCTAATCGGGTTCCGGTGCAAGAGCAAGACCGTCCACCAACTCGTGAAGATGGTTGATGACGGCGTCCGGGCTGAGCGTCGAAACCGGAACCGAGGAGTACCCATAGGACACGAGAACGGCGCGTAGGCCGGCCGAGCGCGCCGTTATGAGGTCGATATCACTATCACCCACGACGAGCGTGGTTTCAGGCGTCGCGCCAAGGGCCCTGACAAGGCCGAGGACGCTGGCAGGATCCGGTTTACGCGGCACGCCGTCTTTCTCGCCATGGACGGCTTTGAACTGTCCTGCAATCCCCAAGCCCTCCAGGACATCGAGGGCGATCGGCTCCATCTTGTTGGTCAGCACGGCGCACGCGACCCCCGCCGCATTCAGCGCCTCGAGTGTCTCGCGAACGCCCGGATAGAGCGCTGAATTCTCCAAAGGATCGGCGCTGTAATGCGCCAGAAGTCGTGCAAAGGCTCTCTTGTGCCCGGCTTCGTCCAGTGTCACGCCGTGCTCGGCAAACGCGCGCTCGACCAGCTTCCTGAGCCCCTCCCCAACCATGCCCTGGACCACCTCTTTGGGGTGGGCCGGCAGGTCAAAATCGGTCAGCGTCCGCTCAATAGCCAGTGCCAAGTCACCCGCCGTATCCGCAAGCGTGCCATCGAGATCGAAGATGACGGCCTGGCACGGCTGGAGGTTCTGCATCAGGCTGCGACACCGGATTTGGCGGCTTCACGAATGGCAGCGATGTTCTCCGCGTAGTCACCGTCCTTGAAGACAGCGGAGCCTGCCACGAGCGCATCGGCGCCGGCCTCAACGACGAGTGCGGCCGTATTGACATTGACGCCGCCGTCCACCTCCAGATGGATCGGCCGCTCGCCGATCATTTTGCGGATCGCACGGATCTTGTCCAGCTGTGCTGGGATGAATGTCTGACCGCCGAAACCGGGATTCACCGTCATGACAAGAACCAGGTCGAGCTTGTCGAGCACATATTCAATCGCGCTCTCTGGCGTAGACGGCGTGAGACTTACCCCCGCCTTTTTGCCAAGACTTCTAATGTGCTGCAGCGAACGATCCAAATGAGGCCCCGCCTCCGCATGTACCGTGATGATATCGGACCCTGCCTTGGCGAACGCCTCAAGATACGGATCGCAGGGGGCGATCATCAGATGGGTGTCAAACACCTTTTTGGAATGAGGCCGTAGCGCTGCGACAACGTTCGGACCGAAGGTGATATTGGGCACGAAGTGGCCGTCCATCACATCGAGATGAACCCAGTCACCGCCGTCCCTGTCGATCGCCTCGACTTCCGCGCCAAGCTTGGCGAAGTCCGCCGATAGGATCGACGGCGCGATGACGATCTCGCGTGCCATCGCTTAGGCCACCGCTGTTTGCGGTGGCGTTGCATCGCCCGCCAGAATAGCAACGCCGGGCAGTTGCTTGCCGGCAAGCCACTCGAGGAAAGCCCCGCCCGCCGTGGAGATATAGGTGAAGTCCCCCGCGGCACCCGCCATGTTGAGCGCACGCACCGTGTCGCCACCGCCTGCCACCGAGATAAGGGTTTCCGCCTTGGAGCGATCACCTGCCTCTTTCGCTAGGGCAAAGGTCGCCTCACCGAAGGGCGCGATCTCGAAAGCGCCAAGCGGGCCGTTCCAGAGGATCGTCTGCGCGGCCTTGAGCTTCTCCGTCAGCATGGCAACACTGGCAGGTCCTTGATCCAACGCCAAGGCATCGGACGGGATCTCATCAACACCGCATACGGACGTTTCAACGCCCTCGGCAAGGCTGTCTGCAACGACCACATCGACCGGCAACACAATCTCGCAGCCAGAGGCCTTTGCCTTTTCGGCAATTTCCTTGACCGTGTCGACGAAATCCGGCTCGCAGAGAGACTTACCGACATCAATACCGTCTGCGTAGAGGAACGTGTTCGCCATACCGCCGCCGACAACGATCATGTCCATGCGCTGCGCCAGGTTGGTCAGCACTTCGATCTTCGTAGACACTTTCGCGCCGCCGACCACAGCCATCACCGGACGCTTCGGCGCCTCCAGCGCCGCACTCAGTGCATTGATCTCCGCCATCATCGCCATACCCGCATAGGCGGGCATCAGACGCGCTATGGCCTCCACGGAAGCATGCGCGCGATGAGAGCAGGAGAACGCATCGTCCACATAGATGTCGCCCAGCTTGGCGAGCTGGTTCGCAAAGGCTAGGTCGTTCTTCGTCTCGCCCGCGTGGTAGCGCAGGTTCTCGAGAAGTGCCACGTCCCCATCCTCGAGTGACGCCAGTCCCGCCTCTACATCGGGGCCGATGCAGTCGTCGAGGAACAGTACATCTGCGCCGAGCAGTTCGGTGAGCTTTGCCGCCACGGGCTTCAGCGATGTCTCCGGCGTACGTTCGCCCTTGGGGCGGCCGAAATGCGACATCAGGACGACTTTTGCGCCCCCATCCCGCAGGGTCTCAATCGTCGGCAGAACGCGTTCGATCCGCGTGGCGTCTGCAACAGCACCGGCCTCGACCGGTACGTTGAGATCGGCACGGACGAGAACAATCTTGCCCGCTACATCAAGTCCATCGATCGTCTTGATGCTCGCGAGGTCGATACCCGCCATGCCGTTCCCAGAACTCATAGTAGGCGTCCCATAGCCACCGCGGTGTCACTCATGCGGTTGGAAAACCCCCACTCGTTATCGTACCAGGCGACGACGCGGCAGAACGTGCCGTCGATCACCTGGGTACCGGTAGAGTCGAAGACCGAACTCAGCGGGCTGTGATTGAAGTCCGACGACACGAGCGGCTTGTCATTGACCCCAAGCACGCCGAGCAACGGGGCCTTGGACGCAGCCTCGGAAACGGCCTCATTGATTTCTTCGACGGTTGTCTCGCGCCCGGCCTGGAAGGTGAGATCCACCAAGCTAACATTGGGAGCCGGCACCCGGATGGAAGCGCCGTCAAGCTTGCCTTCTAGTTCGGGCAGAACCAAACCAACGGCCTTCGCGGCACCCGTTGATGTCGGGATCAGATTTACAGCGCTGGCCCGGGCGCGCCGCGGATCGCTGTGGAGTGTGTCCACAGTGCGCTGGTCACCCGTATAGGCATGGATCGTCGTCATGTAGCCGCGTTCGATACCGACCAGCTTGTGAAGAATTTCCGCCACCGGAGCGAGGCAATTCGTGGTGCAGGACGCATTGGACACGACAAGGTCGGCGTCAGTGAGCTTGTTGTCGTTAACGCCGTAGACGACGGTCAGATCGGCGCCCGAACACGGCGCTGACACAAGCACGCGCTTTGCACCAGCCTTTAGGTGCTGAGCGGCCGCCTCGCGCTTGGTGAAGCGCCCGGTGCATTCCATAACGATATCGACGCCGAGCTCGGCCCAAGGTAGCTGCTCGGGATCCGGCTCCGCCAAGACAACAACGTCCTTGCCGTTGACGCGGAGAGTGTTGCCATCGACCGCGATCTCGCCCGGATACTTCCCGTGAACGGAGTCGTACTCGAGCAACAGCGCATTCATATCAGCGGAGCCGAGATCGTTGATCGCCACAAACTCAAGATCGTCGCGGCCTGCTTCCATGAAAGCCCGGAATGTCAAACGGCCGATCCGGCCAAATCCATTAATGGCAACGCGTGGTGTAGCCATATCCTCCCTACCCTTTACGTAACGATGAGCTAGAAAATGAGTTCACGCGCCGCGGCCACAACAGCCTCGGGCGTGATGCCGAAATGCTTATAGAGTTCTCCGCCGGGTGCGGAAGCACCAAATCCGCGCATGCCGACAAAGGCGCCCTTCGGCCCAAGCCACTTCTGCCAGCCAAACTCGACGGCTGCCTCCACGGCAACGCGCGGCGCCGATCCCAAGACGGCTTCCTTGTAAGCCGAATCCTGGGCGTCGAAAAGCTCCCAGCACGGCATGGACACGACCGCGGTCTTGACGCCCTCGGCGCCGAGTGCCTTCGCCGCTTCTGCGGCCAGCGAGACTTCGGACCCGGTAGAAAGCAACGTGACGTCGCGTTCGCCCTCCGGCTCGATCAAGACATAAGCGCCCCGGGCACAGAGATTGTCGCCGGTCGCATCGGTCCTCAGGAGCGGCAAACCTTGCCGGGTCAGCGTCATGATCGTGGGCGTGGACTTGGACGTGAGCGCAACTTCCCAACACTCGGCGCATTCAACCGAGTCCGCTGGACGCATCACGTTGAGATTGGGTATCGCGCGAAGCGCCGCCAATTGCTCCACAGGCTGGTGGGTGGGACCATCCTCGCCGAGACCAATGGAGTCGTGGGTCATCACATAGACGACGCGCTGCTCCATGAGTGCCGAAAGCCGGATGGCCGGTCGACAGTAGTCGGAGAAGACCAAGAAAGTTCCCGCATACGGAACGATCCCGCCATGGAGCGCCATGCCGTTCATGGCCGAACCCATGGCGTGTTCGCGCACGCCAAAGTGAATGTAGTTCCCGGTGAAATCGCCGGTCTTCACCGTGCCGTGCTGTTTCGTCAGCGTACCGACGGACCCAGTCAGGTCGGCGGAGCCACCGATCAGGCCCGGTACGACTGGAACCAAGCGCTCAAGTGCTTTCTGTGAGGACTGCCGCGTGGCGAGCTTTGCGCCTTCGGCTACGAAATCCGCCTTGATGCTGACCACTGCTTCGGAGATCGCAGCAGTGACCCTCTCGTCCACAGGATCGATAAGATGGGCACGCGCTTCGGAATCCAGCTTGCTGGCAGCTTCGGTCCAGCCGTCAAACGCCGCACGGTTGCGTTGCCCCACTTCGCGCCATACTGCGAGAATCTTATCTGGAACAACAAACGGCGCGTGGGGCCAGCCAAGCGCGTCGCGCGCGCCGGCAATTTCCTCATCACCCAGCGGTGCGCCATGGGTCGAGGCCGTTCCTTGTTTTTTGGGTGCGCCATAGCCGATCACGGTGCGGCAGGCGACGATGGATGGCTGATCGGTGACATTGCGTGCGTTCTCGATGGCGAGTGCCACGGCTTCCGGATTGTGACCGTCGACAGCGGCGGTATGCCAACCCGAGGCGCCGAAGCGTTGCAATTGATCGTCGCTCACGGCGAGGTCAGTGGAGCCGTCGATGGAGATTTGGTTGTCGTCAAACAAGACGATCAACCGGCCAAGCTTCAAATGCCCCGCTAAAGAGATCGCCTCCTGGCTAATCCCTTCCATCAGGCAGCCGTCGCCGGCCAGGCAATAGGTGAAATGGCTAACAATGTTGTCGCCGTAGCGGGCATTCTGCAAACGCTCCGCAAGTGCCATGCCGACGGCGTTGCCAATCCCTTGGCCCAGCGGACCTGTCGTTGTCTCGATACCGGGGGCGTGACCGTATTCAGGGTGACCGGCAGTGCGGGAACCGAGTTGGCGAAAGCGCTCGATCTCACCGATCGTCATGTCCGGATAGCCAGTGAGATAGAGCAGCGCGTATAACAACATCGATCCGTGGCCCGCCGAGAGCACGAATCGGTCCCGATCTGGCCAGTCGGGATGCGCTGCATCGAATTTCAGGAACCGCGCGAAGAGCACCGTGGCCACGTCTGCCATGCCCATGGGCATCCCGGGATGGCCCGAATTGGCCTTTTGAACGGCATCCATGGCAAGCGCCCGGATTGCGTTCGCCATGTCCCTATGTGTCACATCCGCCACTGCCTGATCCTGCATCGATGGCCCCTAGCCCCGTATTGTTGTGACGCGCGCGGCGCCTAGTAAGCGCGGACGCCCATCGCCGCCTTAACCGCGTGATAGCCAACGAGAAGCTGGGTTAGCGCCAGCGGGTGGCTCTTATTCGCGCCATTGGCGCCGTTGGCGATATCGATGCGACCTACCTCGTCTCGCAAGTGACCCGCCTCCGGGATGAGATTCCAGAGCAGATCCTCTATCCGCTCCGCTCTCTTGTCGGAGATATTGCCGTTGATCTCAAGTACGTCGACGGGTTTTCCATCCTTATCGCGTGCGAGCTCCAAATGCAGCCCAGCATTGCTGCTGCCATCGAATAGAGGCGTAAAGTCCGGGTGCGGCAACGTGGGGCGCAGGAGATGTCGCACATCGAGATGGGTGTCGGTGTCGTCGACCTCGAGCGGCGGTTGAAACCGGATGACTATGTCCGCGAAGGTGCGTTGAGGGTGGATGTATTTCGAACTATCGCGCTTCCGCCGCTCAAGGGAGGCGACAACATCTTCGAGCTTGTAGTTTCGCTTTGTTGTATCGCGGTGGATCTTCCACTTGATCCGGAGATCATCGTCAGGATCGAGGTAGATCTTGACGTCATAACAGTTACGCATCGCACGAGTGCTATAGCCGAGCAGGCCTTCGACAATCACAAACTCGGTGGGCTTGAAGTAGCGCGGCCGTCCCAGCGTACCCGTCTGATGACAGTAAATCGGCTTTAGGACCGGCTCTCCTCTGCGCAATAGCCGCAAGTGCTGCTCTAGAATGTCGATATAGTTCGCGCGCGGGTCGAGCGCGGACAAGCCCGCTTCGTTGCGTTCTTTGCGGCTGAAGCAGTGATAGTCGTCCGTGCAAAAGACCGAGCAGTGCTCTTCGCCCAGAATCTGTGCGACTCCGGCCGAAAGGGTGGTCTTTCCTGACGCCGAATCACCCACGATTCCGAGGATGATCGGATGATCTACTCGCTTGGGCATGTCCCTTCCCAGGCGTTTCCTACCAGTGGCTTGTTAGGCAACGTTGCGAGCCGCCACGCTCGCAAGGCGGTCGGTCGGCAGATAGCTCGTCATGATCTGCCGTTCGCCTGTCGCCCCGGTTATCATCATCGTCTGAACTTTGTAGTGAGACTTTCCGCGCTCCACGCCTTCGAGCATAAGGCCCGTCGTGATGCCCGTCGCGCAGAAGAAAACGTCGTCCGACGTTATGAGTTCGTCGCGCTCGTACCAACGTTGCGTATCGATGCCCGCATCTTGGACAGCCTGGCTCTCCGTTTGGAGTTGCGGATCGAAGCGCGCCAGGAATTCACCGCCAATCGCACGCACGGCGCACGCAGACATGATGCCTTCGGGCGTTCCGCCGGTCCCCATCAGCGCGTCGATCGACGAACCCGGGACGGCGGCCATCAAAGCGCCGGCGACGTCGCCCGCCGGGTACATGGCCACACGGGCGCCAGCCGCGAGAATCTCATTCACCAGCTCACGGTGCCGGGGCTTTTCGAGAACGAAAACATTCAGATCGTAAATGTCCTTACCTAAGACCTTGGCGAGCTCTTCGAGCTTCCTGGCAGTGGGCCAGGACGGGTCTATCTTGCCCCGGGCCGGGGCTGCCGCCACGAACTTCTCCATGTAAAAGGCGGGTCCGGGGTCCATCATCGCGCCCCGCGGCGCAACCGCGAGGACTGCCAGGGCGTTGGTCAAGCCGCGTACGAGGTAGCTGGTCCCTTCGACGGGGTCCACAGCGATGTCCGCCTTGAAGGCAGCTCCGGGACGTCCCAGGCGCTCGCCGCGCTGTGGCTGGGGTGCCTCGCCGGCCGTGGCCTCGCCAATGACGACAATGGCGTCCAGATCGATCTCCGACAGGGCCGACCGCATGGCTTCCAGTGCGGCATTCCCGCCATCGTCCGCATCACCCCTGCCGATCCAATTGAAGGCCGCGCAGGCCGCACGCTCGGTCACACGGCGCAAGGCAAAGATGAGGTCCGGGTTGGCCGGGTTCGGGGTCTCCATACTGTCTCCTCCGCGATGCCTCTCGGGCTCAACTCTCTGCCGCGCGACCGGATGTAGTCTGGGCAAGCACAGGATCGCGCGCCTGCCAGGGCGGCGAGGCTCGCGCCCTGTATAGCTTATGGGTGGCCGGGGCCCAAATTATCAAGGGCTTTGGCCGTTTAGCCCAGGATTCGGCATAGCGCTAGCCTGGGCCGCGCCGTGGGTCTAACCAGTCGCGCAGGCCATCCCCTAGGACGTTGATCGAAATCAGCACGGTGATGAGGACCAGGCCGGGGAGCACCGTCACCCACCAACTGCCCGCGAACATCAGGTCATAGCCTGACCGTATCAGCGTCCCAAGAGACGGCCGGGTGACCGGCATGCCAAGGCCGAGAAAGGACAATGCTGCCTCTGCCATGATCGCACCGGCCACTTGCGTGGTCGCCACAATGATCAGGGGCGACAGGCTATTCGGGAGAATGTGGCGCCGAAGGATCGTCCAGTCGCTGTCGCCGACTGCACGGGCCGCACGCACATAGTCCTTGGTTGTCTCTACCAGCACTGCCGACCGGGCCGTGCGGGCGAAAATCGGCCACTCCGCCAGGCCGATAACGACCACCAGAAGGGGCACAGCGAAGAGACTGAGCGCCTCGCCCCCGAGACCGGCCCGGACCAGCGCCATCGCGACGATGGCCATCATAAGGGTAGACAGAGCGAGCTGGATATCCGCCAGACGAGTGACAACATCGTCGATCCGCCCTCCGAAATAGCCGGCTAGCAGCCCTAAGGTCACGCCGATTGCAGCCTGAATCAGAACCGCGAGAATGCCGATCAGCAGCGAGATGCGTGCCCCATAGAGGATGGCACTGAGCAAATCGCGCCCTTGCGCGTCGGTGCCCAGCGGAAAGCGTGGATCGCTTCCCTCAAGCCAGCCCGGGGGGAGCTCCGAATCCAGAATGTCGAGGCTGGCGAGGTCGAACGGGTTCTGTGGCGCGATCAGCGGCGCGAAAAGAGCCGCCATGGCGATGACAAGCAGCACGATAAAGGCAAGGCCGACGCCAGGCCGCGCGCGCGCAAAAGCCATCGCGCCGTTTATACCCGCTATCGCAGTGGGCCCGCTCATCGCGCACCCTCCAGGCTGACGCGCGGATCGAGTGCGAGGCTCAGCAGATCAACAAGCGTGTTGACCACAACGAACAGTAGCCCGACGAGGACGAGATAAGTGGTGATCAGGGGAATGTCGGACCGTGTGACTGCCTCGAGAAAGAGGAAGCCCATGCCAGGCCATTGAAACACCGTCTCTGTGAGGAGCGTGTAGGCTACCAGCGTCCCCACCTGGAGGCCGCCCACAGCGACAAGAGGCAGCAGTGCATTGCGGAGTGCGTGGACGATCCATACGCGCAAGGGTGAAGCCCCCTTCGCCCATGCCGTCCGCACATAGTCATGGCCAAGTTCGCCTAGCATGGCACTGCGCACCAGCCGGACGAAGAGCGGCAGCATGATCGAGGAAAGCGTGAGCGCGGGCAGCAGAAGATGCGAAAGCCCGTCGCGCGTGAGGAGCCCCGTCTTCCAGGGGCCAATCGCGAGCGTATCTCCGCGCCCAAAGGCCGGCAGCCAGCCGAGCCAAACCGAGAAGACGCTGATCAAGACGATGCCGGTAACAAACACGGGGATCGAAATCCCGAGTACGCTCAGCCCCAAAACAAGTTTGGCGCCAAGCTGGTTCGGACGCACGGCACAGTAGACGCCCGCTGGCACACAGAAGAGCAGCACGATGAGGCTTGCGCCCAGCACCAATTCAAAGCTTGCCGGGAACTTGGCCAGGACCACCTCCACGGTCGGCTTCTTATAGATGAACGATGTACCAAGATCGCCTCGCGCGGCCCGCCCGAGATAGTCGGCGAATTGTACGTGCCACGGCCGGTCCAAGCCGAGCTCCTTGCGCAGTTCCGCGCGCTCTACCTCCGAGACGATTTGGCCCGTGAATTCGCGGATGGGATCGCCAAGGCTCTCACGCACAGCAAACGCGATGATCAGGATCGCGAGCATGACCAGAAGGGCTTGAACGAGGCGGTGCGCAACAAAGGCAAGAATAGAAAGCAGTGTGTGCATGCTAGGGAGCCCGCGAATCGAGCCGCATCACGCCCGGCGCGTCAGACCGAAGCCGATTGTTGCAGCCACCAGGGCCTGCCACGGCACGTAGATCACAAAGGGCAGACGGAGAGAGGCCGCCGGGTACAGCATGATGCCCGCGGCCGCGCCCGCGGCTACAATCAGAGTCCAGTTTTCGGGCCTGCGGATCGCTTTCGCCGGAATACCAGCGCCGAAGGCTGCCAAACTGGCGCCAACGCCGCCCGCAACCACGCCACCTACGACAAGCCCTATGGCCTCCCGGCTGTCCTTCGCGCCCGTGTCTGTGCCGAAGACACCAGACGCAATCAGGACTTGATAGAGATCGTTCGCCGTATTCACGGCCGCAAGCCAGCCGAGAAAAACCAGCACCGCGGTCAGCAGGCACTTGCCCACGTCGCGCGACACCCACACCCACATGCAACCGGCGATGCCCAGCGCGAAGGCGACACCCGCGTGCATGGGGCTGCTCGCAGTGTTGAGGATCAGACCATTTTCTTCGAGCCGGATTGACGGTAATGGCGACGGCAAGCTCGAAATCGACCCTGTAAGGATCCCGACCAAGGCCATGGTCAGGACGATTCGAGCGCGACTGGATATCCGCGGCTCGATGTCGTCCTTCAGGAAATCCCAAACCATTACCGTAAGCGGGCAATGCCAATGACGCTGCCGAGCCCCCCTAAGCCATCGCTGCTCAAAGCCGCCCGAGCAAGAATCCGAACCGGCGAGCCGCGTGCAGATAACTATAGCCCAGGGACCAATCTCAGACCAACGGACTGAGCAGAACGGCGCGTCGCCTACGATTGCTCCGCCACAGTTTTCAGTTGGGATAGACCCTTGTCGATATCGTTACCCATCATATCGACGCCACCGAAGATGACGCTGAAAGCCTTCTCGGTGAAGCCCTGCGTCCCGTGCATCGCCCACGTGACGTCGGTGCTGTCACCCTTCGATACAAAGCTGAAATCGGAGTTGGTGCTGCCCTCAAAAGGCCGGGTGAACACCACATCGATATTGATGGCCTGATCAGGGTCGCTTTTGACGATGGTCATTTTGCCCGCACCAACCTTATCGTCGCCATCCCAGGTCATTGCAGCTCCCTGGCCCGCTTCGGGACCTTCGAAGACTACTTTGGCGTTGGGATCGAGCTTGGCCCATGGCGACCAGGCCTCCCATTTGCGAAGATCGTTGACGTTCCCGAACACTTTGGCCGCAGGCGCCGCCATCGTCACCGTGCGCTCGACGCGGTACTCGTCGGGCTGGAGCGCGATGTAGCCCACGAACACGGCGATAATCGCCAAAAGTACGAGCAGTATACTCTTGAACACAGTCAATCCTCCCTCAGATTGGTCGCTCTAGTCGATCACGAGGTCGGCAAGATAGGGCATGTCTATGGCGTTCACGATGGGCTCTATGTTCACATTTTTTCGCGACCCCCAAGCCAAGTGCTGCCACTGAATGGGCAGCATCGCCGCATCCTCGCTCAGTATGCGCTCAATCTTCTTGAGGACCTCTGCGCGCGCGGCAGGGTCGGTCATCGTCTGCGTCTGCATCGTCAACCGGTCGACGTCCGGGTTGGAATAAGCGCCGGCATTGTATTGTCCGTAGCCCGTCTCGGGGTCTGGTGTCATGGCAAGGAACTCATAGAAGTTCCCGGAATCCTGTGTGTCCGACTGCCAGCCGATCATGAGAATATCGCCGTCGCGCGCATCGAAGCGCTGCCAGTACTGAGCCTTCGGCATAGTTTGAAGATCGACCTTGATATTGATCCTGGCGAGCATGGCCGCTACGGCCTCGGCAATGCGGGCATCCCCCACATAGCGGTTATTGGGCGCAATCATGGTCACGGAGAAGCCGTCTTCAAAGCCTGCCTCCTTCATCAACGCCTTGGCCTTCGTAAGGTCATGGGGCGGCGCCAGCTCCGGATCGTGCCCGGCATAACCTTCCGGGCTCAGCTGGCCCGCTGGTGTGGCGAAGCCTCGCATAATCTTCTTGGCGATTCCTTTGCGGTTCAGAGCATAGCTCATGGCCTTGCGGACACGCGGGTCCTTGAAGGCGGCGACGCGATCCTGGTTCAACTGGAAGCTCAGGATCCGGGTGGACGGCATAGTTACGAGCGTGCAGCAGGACGCGGACTCGAGGCGCCGAAAATCTGTTGGCGGCACTGGCGCAATGAAGTCCACATCGCCTGCGAGCAGCGCGGCGACGCGGGTCGCCGGCTCCTTGATGGGCGTCAGAATGATCTTGTCAACATTGCCGGGCGAGGCCTTGTCCCAGTAGTCGCCAACACGCACCAATTCGAGCCGAATACCCTGTTCGCGCTTCGTCACCCGGAACGGTCCCGTCCCGCTCATGTTGCTCGAAGCGAAAGAGGCCCCGTGCTTGACCACGGCATCCTTGGGACGGCCGTTCTCGTCGGTCCCCGAATAGAACGCGCGATCCATGGGAAAGATGTAGGTCGCCAGGTTGAGCGTCAGCGGATACGGGGCCTTGGTGACGATGTCGACGGTGTAGTCATCGACCGCCTTTGCCGATTCAAAAGGCTCGTATAACGCTTTGAAATCTGGACTCTTCTTTAGCCGTTCAAATGTCCAGACGACATCGTCCGCCGTCAGCTCCCGGCCCGAGTGAAACTTCACGCCATCGCGCAAATGGAAGCGCAAAGTGACGTCGTCGATCTGCTCCCAGCTTTTCGCAAGGCGCGGTTCAAAGGTGTTGTCCTGGCGGCGGCGCACCAGCGGATCGAACACCAAATGCGAGAGCTGTAGGGTGGCGCCGGCGAGCTGCTCATGTGGGTCAAGCGAGGTCGGATCGGCGTCGTATGCCATCCGCAAAGTCTTGCCCTCCGCGGCTGCAATGGACGCGCATCCCAGGAGTGCTGCAAAGAGTGCTGCGATGAAGATCGTAAGAAATCGGGCCATGGCTGCGATTCTTGGCCCAAGTGCGCGCTTGCCGTCCAGACTCAAATGGGGCCCAGCGGCCATTTGGCGCTCAGCGCCTCGTCCCCCTATTCCCGCCCGATCCTCTTGCTGCCGATCCTCTTGCCACGGATCCTCTTGCCACGGATCCTCTTGCCTCCTGGGCCCCGCCGGATAAAGTCCCCCACCCGCGCCGGAACAACGCTAGGAGTGCCGCCTTGTCAGGCTTTTTCGTTACAGGCACCGACACTGAAGTCGGGAAGACAGTGGTGTCGGCCTGGCTCCTGACCCAGCTCGATGCAGCCTATTGGAAGCCTATCCAGGCTGGCACGGTGCCGACGACGGACTCGGCGACCGTTCAACAGCTCGCAGAACTGCCCGTGAGCCGCGTGTTGCCGGAAGCCTATCTCCTGCCCGAGCCCATGGCGCCTCATGAGTCTGCGCGCCGTGCCAACATCGCGTTGGATATGGAGAAGATCAAACTGCCGCCTCATGATGGGCTCGTTATCGTCGAGGGCGCGGGTGGGCTCATGGTGCCTATTGCAGGCGGCGCCTACATGATCGACCTCGCGGACCAGCTCGACCTGCCGATTATCCTTGTGGCGCGCTCAACGCTGGGCACAATCAACCATACGCTCCTGTCGCTGGAGGCTATTCGTCGGCGCGGCTTGCCGCTGGCGGGTGTCGTCATCAGCGGGCCCGAGACGCCCCATAACCGGGCGGCGATCGAACGCTTCGGCAAGGTCGAGGTCATCGCCGAGATCCCCCAGCTCGAGACCGTCGACCGCGAAACGCTCAAGGGGATCACACCGGAACTCGACCTTTTGAAACTTGCAACGGTAAGGCCGTGAACGAACATTCAAAGCTAACCGGCTCTCAGTCCGCAGAAGAGATCATCGCACTCGACAAGCGCCATGTGTGGCATCCCTACACGCAGCATGGAATCGAGGTCGAACCGCCCGTGATTGCCCGGGCCAAGGGTGCATCGCTGTTTGAGCCTGACGGCCGCGAGATTCTGGACATGATTTCGTCTTGGTGGACCTGCACCCACGGGCATGCCCATCCTAAGATCAATGCTGCACTTGCACGCCAGGCGGGCACGCTGGAGCACGTCATGTTCGCCGGATTTACGCATGCGTCGGCGGTCAATCTTGCCAAGGCCCTGTCAGATCTGTTGCCAGGCGATCTCAACCGCGTGTTCTTCACAGACGACGGCTCCACAGCCGTCGAGACCGCTATCAAGGTCGCTTACAAGTCCTGGGTCAATCGCGGCCAAACACGCCGCACACTGATTGCTTTTGACGGCGGCTATCACGGCGACACGCTGGGCGCGATGTCCGTTGGCCGCAGTTCGCAGATGTTCGGGGCCTTCAAGGACTTGATGTGCGATGTCCGTGTGGTGCCCTATCCTGCCACGTTCGAGGGAGACGATTCCGTCGAGGAGCGCGAGGCCGGCGCCTTGTCCGCGCTCGAAGCGCTTTTGGCTGATCACAAGCAGAACATCGCCGCGTTGATCATCGAGCCCATGATGCAGGGCGCGGCAGGTCTTCGCATGTGCCGTCCGATCTTCCTAAAGCATATGGTTGCGATGGCGCGCGCGGCCGGGGTGCTGGTCATCTTCGATGAA
>JASJEH010000076.1 GCA_030064755.1 Methyloceanibacter sp.
TCGGCCACCACCTCCGCCTACGGACGGACCTACAATTACGATCTCGACAACGAGTTCTCGTCCTTCGATCTGCAGGTGGGCGTGGACATGGGGCAATACGATGTCCTGTCCCAAGGCGACGTGCTGATCTACGGCGTGCTCGGCGGCTATGTGGGCGGCAATCTGGACTATGAGAGTCTTACGGATACGTTCAAGTTCTCGGGCGGCCAGGTTGGGGCGTATGCGACCTATCTCAAGGACGGCCTCTTCGTGGACACGCTGCTGAACGTCCACATTCTCGAAATCGACACGCCGAATCTCGGCTTCCCTGGCGGCCTCGACGCCACCACGTTCGGCATACGCACCGACGCGGGCTATCGTTTCGGCAGCTTCTCAGGCGGCGCCTTCTTCGAACCGCTGGCGACCATCGAGGTCACCTGGGCGGATATTGACGGCTTCAACGTGGGCGGCAACTCCGTGTCGTTCTCGGACGATGCGAATGTTCGTGGGCGGATCGGTGGCCGGGTGGGCACCACGATGCAAGCCTGGGAAAGCACCATGATGGAGCCCTTCCTCATCGCAAGCCTGTGGGGGAATTTGTCAGACGACAACAGTGCGCGCCTTGTCTCAAGCGGGACCACATTCAACTTCCAAGACGACCTGGACGAAGTCTGGGGAGAAATCTCGGGCGGCGTGAACCTGTTCAACTTCTCTCAGACCACGTCCGTCTTCGCCAAGGTCGACTACACCTTCGGCGAGGACGTGCAAGGCATCGGTGGCAAGGGCGGCTTACGCGTGGCTTGGTAGGCTTTTTATTGCGCTACCGGCCTAGCGGCCTACTTGAGCGCTTGTTTGCCGCGCTATCGGCCTAGCGGCCTACTTGAGCGCGGAGCCTCTATCTGAGTTCTCAATCGCAGGGTCTAATCCCCCGAAAGGTCCGTCCGGCGGCGTAAGCAAACGAGCACCCGTGCTCTAAGCGCAGTGTAGTGCAAGTCGGCGTTACCGGAGACCGAGCCGCGAGAGGTTAAGTGTTGCCCCGTCGTAGTTCGCTTGAGCGATCCGGGATTGAAGCCCTGCAAGATAGTACTGGATTCGCGCTTCCGCTGCTGTTTCCTCCCGCAGTATCACGAGGAAGAACTCGCCGGCGCCTTCTGAAAAACGGAGCTGCTCTGCCTTCTGCATTGCTTCAGACTGATTCAATTCCTCTGCGGTGATGCGCAAGAGTTTCTGCGCGGCATTCAGATCCAGGATGATATTCCGAAGGTCGATTTCGATCTGATCTTCAGTCTGGCGGCGACGCTGGTCCAAGGCATCGACCTCGGCCTCAGCTTTGTCAATGCGCCCCCATGCGGTGCGCTGCTGAAGTGGAACCGAGAAACGAAGGCCTAGAACAGTGTCCGTGCTGTTGAATGAGGGCCCGCCCGCCCCGACCGAACCAAGATCACCCGACAGCTCGGACGTTAGGTCTAGCCGGGGTTTGAGGTCATTGTAGCTTAGTTCGACAAGCTGCCGTGCCCGTTTGAGGCGGGTCCTCAATATCTGAAGTTCGGGACGGCGCATCAGTATTTCGGGAACCTGACGGCCCATGACGATGCCGAGATCCTGGCGCTGCACGAGGGTGCCGATCGGAGGAACGCGCGTGATGTCGGGCGTGATCGGTCTGCCCGTTGCATCGCGATAGTATAGCGAAAGCGTATTCGCCGCAGTGAGAAGATCACGCCGCGCCTCCGTGCTTAGTCGCTGACGACGAACGATATTCAAACGGTTTTCGGTCAGATCCAATTGCGCGCGCGCGCCGGAGCGGACCTTTTCCTCTAGAGCTTCCTGCCTCTCAATCGCAATCCGTTCTAGATCTTCGTAGACCGAGAGTTTCGCGCCTGCCCAAACCCATCGGAAATAGGCAATGTATGCTCTTGTTTGGACACCGACTTGCGTCAGCAACACTTCAAGGTCTGCTTGTTCGAGAGCTAGTCGCGCATCTTCGGCACCGAAGCGCCGCTTGTCGATTGCCCTGTCTCGCAGCAAAGAAAACAGCACACCAATTTTCAGCTCACCGCCGGTATTTGTAAAATACTCGTTCTCGTAAATGGGGAACTCGCCACCTGAGACGCGATAGCCGCCGTAGACCTGCGCACCCAAAGGCCTGAGATTTTGTCGCACGCCGGTGCTTACGTAACGGCCGTCCCAGAAACCGGATGCACGATCGAAGCCGTCTGACTCAAAGACCAGATCAAATGCGCCCTCGGCTTCCAAGGCTGCGCCCGCAGCGGCCCGCCGCTTTGCGAAACTCTCCAAAATCTCAGGGTAGTACCGTGCGGATGAGCTGAGAACCTCGTGAAGGTAAAGCGGATAGGTGCTGTTGTCTCGCGCCTGCGTTTGCCCCGCTGAGATCGCGATTGTGCCCAGTGCAAAGATCAGGGCTACCAGGCATCTCATTTCACGCACCGCTGATGCCTGCGGGGACAGCCGAGCTCTCAGCAGGCAGCGCCGGTGGAAAATTGTTCATTTGCCGCCAAAGTTCAAATCCGACAGGGACGGTTTCGAGTAGGATCCATGCGCGCGCCGTTGCACCGAACCGCACAAATCGTTCCTCTGGCCAAGGATGTTCAGCATCCTCGTCTTCCTCTAGCATTACTCTGAATTTTCCCTGCGTGTTGGCTGATGGATCCACGGACACCACTGTACCAGCGAACGTGCCGATTGCCATAGAGGGCCAGCCACTGAATTGAACCGCCGGCCAGCCTTCGAACTGTATGCGTGTTTTCGCGCCAGGGCTCACCAACGCGACATCCCGACCATCAATGAATATCTCAACTGCCCGCTTGGCACCGTCGGGGATGAAAGTTGCAACAACATCACCCGCCTTTACGAGAGTCGCTGCATCGCCTGTGTTGACAGTCAAAACGACGCCATCGCGGGGCGCGCGCACGACCTGCGCGGAACTGCGAGAGATCTCGATGTCAATCCTATTGAGTTCGGCCTCTACCTCCGCAACGCGCGCGCGCGACTGCTCGGCCTTGATTGATGCCTGCTCGAACTCCCTTCGCGAAGCAAGACCCTTTTTGTAAAGGCCTTCTGTGCGTTCTAGGTCGACTTCGACGGCATCCCGCGCAGAAATCACAGCCTTGCGCTTAGCGACAATCTGATTGCGTTTGGCCTTGAGTCGTTCCAACAGCATCGGATCGTTGTCAACGATCTTCACAATCGGATCGCCGCCCCTGACTGAGCTGCCGTCACGAACAAACCACTGCTCGATACGGCCGTCGACGAGCGCGTTGATATCTTGTAAGCGGTCACTTGGATCGAGTGCTGTTACCGACCCAGTGCCCGCTGTGGTTTGGACCCAAGGTGCAAAAGCCAGGAACAATATCACGGCCGTTGTACCGATACCCAGCATCCAAGCCACGACATTCAAGATGCGGGGTATTCGAATCGTTTCCAGCGTCTTGAAGTGCTTCCGGTGTTCCTCAATTGAACTCATAGCCTAGGTGCTCTCACTAGCGGCCAGCATGGCTTTGGTTTGGGGGCGCGACGTCCGTTCAGTCTGAGCCACCTCTGGGCCATGTGATGCAATCAGGAAGTCTTCAAAGTCGCGGAACGTAAGCTGCTCCTCATGGTCCAAGTAAAGGAACGTATCGAACCCAACATTGCGTTGCCTTCGAGTGAAGTACAGAACGGTACAGCATTCGTCGGCCTTCAGATGCCGTATTGCGCGCGAAATATTCTCCTCAGCGACGAGATCGTACAATTGATTGAGTACTATCAACTTGGGTCGTGCGAGGATGGCCCCGGCCAGTTTCAATGACATCGTCTCAGTAAAAGAGAGGGGCCAGCCGCTTGACGCTAGGCTGGTGTCGAGCCCGTCTTCGAGCTGCGTGATCACTGTGTCTAAGCCAACCAGCATCAAGACTTCTTGTAATCGTACCGGCGATACATCTTCGCCACTTAGGAGCAAATACTCACGTATCGTCATCTCGATGACGGTTGGACGATCAAGCAGAACAACTTCTTCGTGCAGAAGACTAGGCGCAAATTCAGAGATGTCGACGTTGCCCAAGGCCACGTAGCCGACATCGGGAGTGATGCGTCGCTTCAGCAATTCGACGACGAGCCGTTGAACACCGTGACTTGCTACGGCGGCCATAACCGCGGTGCCGCTGCCGACCATAAAATCAAGCCGGGCAGGTATGCCGCGGGCTTTGCCGCGCACGTTCACGAATGCAAGGCTCGAGTCTGAAGTGATGGACTGCGTTTCCCCGCGAGAGTCTTCGATTTCAACATCCAGAATCAATGACAACTCGTCGATCGCAGCACACATGTCATAGTAATAGACCAGGTAGTAGCTCAGCTGCGATATGCCGAAGAAGACGGCCGACAGGACAAGCTCAGCGGCAACGAGCTGTCCAAGCGATAGTTGTCCCTGAATAACCAACCAACCGCCCAAGCCCAAAAGCACTGCACTTGCTGCTGCGTAAAGGAAAAGAAAGCTGATGGCCTGCGAAAAGTGTTCGCGGAAATAGCTGCGGTGCTCGTTGATGTATCTTTCTGTTGCAGCTTCGGTTTGGTCGAGAGCATAGTTGATGTGCTGCCTCGTTTTGAAGAAGCCGTTCGAGCCAGCAAGGCTCTGAAGCCACGCGGCCATCTCATGCTTCTGGTGCGACAGGTCGATAGCTGCGACCTCCGCCCTTCTGCCCCAGAACAGCCAGACGGCAACCAAGAGCGCGATGAGCACCAAGTTGAAGACGAGCAGAATCGGGTGGTAGGTGGACACCAGCGCGAAACCAACGCCCGCCTGAAGAACCAATGTAAAACCGCCGATCAATAGCGTCGGGAGTGTCTTCTGTACGATGATGATATCGAAATAGCGGTTGAACAGAGCGGTGCGCCTGTCGTCGTCGAAAAACGGATCACGCGCAAACAGCGCTCTCAAGGCAATCTCTGCCACGACACGGGAGTAGAAGCGCCGCGAGAAAATCTCCATCAAGTGAATGCGCAACGCATTCAACAAACCGGCAGTCATCAGCAAAACGAACAATGTCAATGACAGCAATACTAATGGCGCCGTCATTGCGGTATTGGCGACCGTGTTGATGAGCATCTGCACCGATATCGGTGTCGCGAGAGAGAATAAGCTGATAGCGACGCCGTAAACGATCGCTAAGCCATAGAATTTTTTCTCGGGCTGGAGTATTTGTAGTATATTCTTCAGTATGTTCTGACGTCTGTCATGATTGTTTGTTGTATTTTTGTTCATGAATGCCGAATTCTTCTTGATTTGTCTGTTCTTCGAGCAGGGCACAGTTGGATTCACGTCCAGATAACTGGGGGTGAGCTGAGATTGAACTTTGTAAAACGTGGCGACAGGTCTGCGTGGATCCCCGTTATGACCCAGGTTCGTGCCAGTTGGGCCATATGGCCTGGGAGCTCACCTTTTCCAAGCGCGACGAATTGCTGCGGTAACGCACGACACTTGTGTTTACAGAGGCACTGGCCGTTGGATGGCTGCTAAACGGCACCTTTGACAGCCTCCTCATGGGAGTTGTGACTTTCGAGGCGCCGTTAGCATTGGTGTTCGTTTCCTTCGCGTATCGGATCTGATACCGGACCGAATGAATCGCCCCTTCACCAGCCCGCGCGAGCAACGTGTCACGGGCAAGAGCGCGCCTTGTTCATCGAAATGATCTGGAAAAGCGCTACGTCCGAGCGTCATTCGCGCCCATTGGCGGAACCGGTTGGTGATGTCCCAAAGAGCTTTGTGAACGGATATGTCCCCGCCCAGATCCATGCCGTAAGGTTCTAGAAGTAACCCTCTCGCTTCTTCTGTTCCAACGACTCACCCTCTTTGCCGTCGCCGATGCGGCCACGGCGCTCGGATGTGGTAGCTAACTCTGTCTCTTGGAGAACAGTAGCAACATCGCTCGCCCGAGATTCCACGGCTCCTGTAACTGGCCAGCATCCGAGAGTGCGGAACCGCACGACCTTTTGCTGGATTCTCTCATTGGGTTCGAGGCGCATCTTTGATGCGTCATCGACAACAATCAATGTGCCATTCCGCTCCACGACAGGCCTTGGTTCTGCAAAGTAAAGGGGTGCGAGCGGAATCTGCCGCGCTAGCGCATAGTTCCATATGTCGGCCTCGGTCCAATTCGACAAGGGAAACACGCGAGCGGTCTGCCCTGGACCGCAGCGCGCATTGAAGATCTGCCACAGTTCCGGGCGCTGCTGACGCGGGTCCCATGCATGGCTGGCTGTGCGGAAGGAGATGACTCGTTCCTTGGCGCGCGATTGATCCTCGTCTCTCCTTGCACCCCCAAAGATGATATCGAAGCGGCCTTCGTCGAGCGCGGCCTTTAGCGGCTCGGTCCTCATCGCGCTTGTGTAGTACTCGCCGTGATCAAACGGGTTTACACCTGCGGCCCGTCCTTGCTCGTTCGCACGGACAATGAGGTTGAATCCGTTGTTTCTTGCGAAAGCGTCCCGGAATGCGATGAGCGACTTGAACTCCCAAGTTGAGTCAATATGCAGCAAAGGAAAAGGGGGTTTGGCTGGGTAAAAAGCGCGAAGTGCCAGGTGAGCAAGTACAGTGGAGTCTTTGCCTGCTGAGAACAGCATGACAGGTCGACTGGATTGAGCAACCGACTCGCGGAAAATATGGATTGCCTCGGCCTCCAATTCGGCCAGAAGCGTTCCCAGACCTCTCATGTCAAAGTCACCTCGTTGAATTTCCAACCCACGTGCCGCCTGGACTCTGGCCGAAGGCCTCACGAACTCACAGCCTTGACCCTGTACTCTTCATAGCTCGGTTCCCCCTCCAAGGGGGGGCTTTTGTTTTGCCGAAAGCGGCACTCGCGCGGAACGCAAGCTCGCAGAGAAAGTCACCGACACCAGAAGTGGTGATAGTCCACACAAGTGCAAGGTTGGGGAAAACGCCGCTACGCGGTTCAATTGTCGGGCCGCCCCCAACTGCACCTTCCGCCGGCCGCGACAATCGAGGGTCGCAAGACTAGACGACCGCCGTGAAGTGATCCGGATTCCCCAGAGTACGACCATGAGTTTGCGAAGGCTCATTGTGCCAGCGGCCTTTTTTCGGCTGGTTACGCGCGCCTCTCACGCTATGGTCATTCTGGGGACAGTGCGCTTGGGCGCCATATGGCTCGCGCGACGGGGAGCACAATCTTGAGTGCGTTTTTTATCAATCGACCGATCTTCGCGAGCGTTCTGGCGATCGTGATCGTTCTGTTGGGCGCGGTATCCATGCCGTTCTTGCCGATTGGTCAGTATCCGCCCATCGCACCACCAACGGTCGTTGTTTCGGCGACCTTCACCGGCGCCAACGCGCAAGCCGTCGAAGACAGCGTCACAACCCCGCTCGAAGAGCAGATCAACGGTGTCGAAGGCATGGTCTACATGTCTTCGGTGAGTGCCGATGACGGGACGTCGACGATCACGGTCACCTTCGAGACGGGCTACAATCTCGATATTGCGGCGGTCGACGTTCAAAACAACGTAGAGATTGCGTCCTCACAGCTGCCGGACGAGGTCGTCCAAGCTGGCATCACGGTGGCGAAGCAGTCGAGCGATATCACCATCGCGCCCAATCTGTATTCGCCCGATGGGCGCTACGACACGCTGTTCATCAGCAACTACATCACGATCCACATCATGGACGTGATGAAGCGCATTCCGGGCGTAGGCACGTTCCAGATGTTTGGGGAACGCACCTTCGCCATGCGGATCTGGCTCGATCCTCAGAAGATGGCGAGCCTCGGCGTGACCACAGAGGATGTGACCACCGCCGTTTCGGACCAGAACCAGGTCGTCGCGGCGGGCTCTCTTGGCCAAGAGCCGGCGCCCGATGGACAGGTTTTTCAATTCACCTTGTCCACGCTGGGGCGCCTGCAAACGGTTGAAGAGTTTGGCGACATCATCGTGCGCGCCGAGTCAGACGGCAGGATCGTACGTATTAAGGACATCGGCCGGGTCGAGCTCGGCGCGGAGCTCTATGACGAGACGGCCAATGTCGATGGCCAACCCGCCCTGCCCTTCGGTATTTTCCAGCTCCCCGACGCCAATGCCATCGAGCTGGCTGACACGGTCAAGGCCGAGATCGCGCGCCTGTCTGAGCAGTTTCCCGAAGGTCTTGAGTACGAAGTCATCTACGACACGACCCGCTTTATCCGTGCGTCGATCGAAGAAGTCCTGACGACGCTGGGTTTTGCCATCGCTCTCGTTGTCTTCGTTATCTTCATGTTTCTGCATGGGCTTCGCTCAACGCTCATTCCCGTTATCACGATCCCAGTGTGTCTCATCGGCACGCTTGCAGCGCTGTTAGCCGCAGGCTTCTCGATCAATACGCTGACGCTGTTCGGCATGGTGCTGGCCGTGGGCCTCGTGGTCGACGACGCGATCGTGGTCGTTGAGAACGTGGCGCGTAATCTGGAGAGCAAAGCGATCGAAGTTCATCAGGCTGCCAACGATGCCATGAAGCAGGTTACGGGGCCGATTATTGCCACGTCGCTCGTGCTCATGGCCGTGTTCGTGCCCGTTGCATTCACGCCGGGAATCACCGGCGGCCTCTACAAGCAGTTTGCGCTCACGATTGCCTTCGCCGTGGCGATTTCGGCCTTCAACTCGCTGACCTTGAGCCCGGCCCTGTGTGCCGTGCTGCTGAAAGACGAGGGCAAAAAGAAGCACCCGCTTTTCGCTTGGTTCGACAAGGGCTTTGCGCGTCTCAACGAAGGCTATGAACGGCTTGTAGGTGTTCTCATCCGGCGATGGGTCTTGGTTGTCGGCTTCTTCATCGTGGCGCTATTTGGCACGGGTTATCTCTTCAAAAGCGTTCCCACGGGGTTCGTGCCGCCGGAGGACCAAGGCTACTTCATCGTGCTGCTGCAGACCCCCGAAGGGACCTCGCTGCAGCGTACGCAGACGGTCGTGAACCAAATCGAGAAGACGCTGATGGAGACGCCGGGCGTAGCGCATGTGATCGCCTTCGGCGGGTTCAGCCTGCTCAACTCAAACTCTGCGCCGAACGCGGCTTCAATGTTTGCGATCCTAAAGCCCTGGGATGAACGCAAAGCCGCCGACGAACAGCTTCTGACTCACATCCTCCCGACCCTGAACGCCAAGTTCGCCAAATTCGCCGAAGCAGAAGTCGACGCGGTGAACCCACCTGCAATCCCCGGCCTGAGCGCCACCGGCGGATTCCAGTTTGAACTACAGGACTATACCGGCGGCTCGCTGACGAAACTCGAAAGCACCACAAAGGCCTTCATCGATGAAGCGTCCAAACGCCCCGAGCTTCAAGGCTTGTTCACGACCTTCTCCGCGCAGACACCGGGGTATCGGATCGACGTGGACCGCAACAAGGTTCTCAGCGAAGGCGTGTCTTTGAACGAGGTCTTCACCGCACTGCAGGTCTATCTCGGCGGGTACTACGTGAACGACTTCAACAAATTCGGCCGGGTCTATCGCGTCTATTTGCAGGCTGAAAAGGACGCCCGCGCGTTGACCACAGACATTTCGAAGATCTATGTGAGGAACATCAAAGGCGAGATGATTCCGCTGGATGGGTTCGTGAGCCTGAACGCGGAGGTGAGCGCCCGTAACATCAGCCACTACAACCTCTTCCGATCGGCGCCTATCAACGGTTCGGCGGCGCCGGGCTATAGCTCTCATCAAGCGATCGAGGCCATGGAAGAAGTTGCCGCCGATGTCCTCCCGAACACGATGGGCTACGAGTGGACGGGCAACGCCTACCAGGAAATCAAGGCCGGGAATGTCCTGCCGTACATCTTCGCCCTCGCTCTCTTGATGGTTTTCCTTTGCCTCGCGGCACAGTACGAGAGCTGGTCCATGCCGTTCATCGTGATCCTTGCTGTCCCGCTCGCCATGCTAGGCGCCCTCGGGGCGCAGGGGCTGCGTGGCTTGAGCAATGACCTCTACTGCCAGATCGGCCTCATCATGCTCATCGGGCTTGCGAGCAAGAATGCCATTCTGATCGTGGAGTTCGCCCGCCGCCGGCGCGAAGAGGGCCTGTCTATCGAAGAGGCCGCGACAGAAGCGGCGCGGATCCGGTTGCGGCCAATCCTGATGACCGCCTTCGCCTTCATCCTCGGCGTGACGCCCCTTGTGTTCAGCTCAGGCGCAGGGGCCAGCGCGCGGCAATCCCTCGGCACCGCGGTGTTCGGTGGCATGTTCGCCGCAACGATTCTGAGCTTGTTCGTGGTTCCGGTGTTTTACGTCTTGGTCGAACGCTTCCGGTCGCGGCACGCAGCGCCGTCAGACGGTTCTGCCTCTCAGCAGAAGGCGAAGACCGGCTAGCCTTGCTGAGCGTTCGTGTCCTTTTCCGCAGGCGCCGCTTCCTTGTCGCCAGGGCTAGGCTTGCTGGCTTCGGCGCCACCGGAATCGGTCTTGCTGGAGTCGGTCTTGCCGGCGTTGGTCTTGCCGGCGTTGGTCTTGCCGGCGCCCGTTTTACCAGAGTCGACATTATCCGCGCTCGTCTTGTTGCCGTCCGCCGTGATCACCTCGACTTGCGCGCCCGCGTGGACTTTTTGTAGGCCCGTCAAAACAACCCGGTCGCCCGGTTTCAGGCCCTTTTCGATAACGTAACTCGCCTTGTACTCGGGTCCGATCGTGACGCTCTGCCGGTTCACCTTATCGTTTTTGTCAACGGTGTAGACGTAGTGCCCGCCCTCGTCCTGGGCCACGGACTTCGCCGGAATGAGCACAACCTTATGCTGATCCGCGAGCGTGACTTTCGCCGTCACGAACTGGCCCGGCCGCTGGGTCTTGTCCGGATTAGGGATGACCGCCCGCATCTTGAGCGTTCCCGTGTTCGGATCGACTTGGTTGTCCACAAAGTCGATCTTGCCTTGATGGGGAAAGGTCTCACCGGACGACAACACCATCGAGACCTTCAGTGCCCCCTTCTCCTGGAACGGCACCATCTTTTGGTAGGCTTGGTCGCTTGGGCTGAAATAGACGTAGATCGGATCGAGCTGGACGAGCGTTGTCAGCAGCGTGTTTTCCGCGCTCACGAGATTGCCGACGTTGACGAGCGTGTTGCTCACACGTCCGTCGATCGGAGCCTTGATGGTCGCGTAGTCCAGATTGAGCTGGGCATTCTGCAGAGCCGCTTGGCTGGCCGCCAATTGGCCCGCGGCCTCGATCGCTTCAGCGCGCGTGGATTCGAACTTCTGGACGGAGGCGGTCCCCTCGTCTTTCAGGGTCTCGTACCGCTTGAGTTGCTCCTGCGCGAAGTCCAGACGCCCCTGGTTTTGCTCAAGGTCCGCCTTGTTTTGGTCGACCTCGGCTTGAAACGGCCGCTGATCGATCACGAAAAGAACGTCCCCCTTCGTGACGTCAGAGCCTTCCACAAAGGGGCGCTCCGTCAGATAGCCCTGAACCTTGGCTCGGACGTCGACGAGTTTGACCGCCGCTGTCTGCCCAACAAACTCTTGTACAAGCGGGATCTCCGCTGTCGTGGCCGTTGCGACCTCGACTTTCTGTTTCGGCGACTCTGCCGCCGTGGAACTGCCATCGTCGCACCCGGCCAGAAGTAACGGCAGACACAGCGCAAGCCAGAGAGGGTCCCGCATGGGCTGGCGCCCATGACGACGACGATTCATTGCGGACTTCATGAAGCTCATGCGCCGATCCTACTTTTTTGGCGCGGTTCGGCCAAGCAAAGCCGTGTTGCACCAACTGGCCAAGTCGGGCGTTCGGATTTCTCGGAGTTTAGGCCTTTAAGCGCCGCACCTCTATGGGGTAATCGGTTTGATGACGTCTCGGACCGCCGGATGGAGATGCGCCGGCTTCCAAAGGGCAAACCTGAGAACGGGGCGTGGCGGGACGGCGATGCGTCGGCCGGACGCTTCGGGTCGCGGAACGAGCGAGGGGAGCCGTGCCCGACTCCCTCACCCCCGTATACCCGTACGGCGAGCGGGGTACGCACTACTGACCCCGCCACGGTTTGAGAACGTCCGACGTAACGGTTGGTTCCGGCGATTTGCGGCTCTATCCACAAAAAGAATCGGCGCGGCTTCTAATGAGGCCGCACCGTAGTGCGTTTGGGAGGAGTAAGGGGTTTTAAGCCGGGATGAACTTGAGCGACACACCGTTGATGCAGTAGCGCAAACCGGTGGGTTTCGGCCCGTCATTGAAGACATGTCCAAGATGTCCGCCGCAGCGTTTGCAATGAACCTCGTCGCGGGACATGCCCCAGCTGTAATCTTTCTGCATGCCGATACTGCCTTCGATCGGAGCGTAGAAGCTCGGCCAGCCCGTGCCAGACTCGAACTTCGTTTCGGACTTGAACAGAGGCAGGTCGCAACCAACACAAGCATATGTGCCTTTCCGCTTCTCTTGGTTCAGCGGGCTGGTCCAACGCGCTTCCGTGTCGTGTTCGCGCAACACTGCATATTGCTGCGGTGTGAGGATCTTCCGCCATTCCTCAGAGGTTTTCGTGACCTCGAATTGCGCCTCGGCGGGTGTGGCCGTGGAAGTCCGTCCTCGCAGCAGCATCGCACCGCCAGCCGCAGCCGCGGCGACGCCTGCTGTGCCGAGAAGAATCTGTCGTCGCGATACCATCATGGCTCCTTCCCATTGGCGGCTATCTTGGTCGTCATCGCCAATGAACGTAATTGGAATCTAAGGATTGTTGGCCGAGCTTCAATTCAACTTCGACGCACAGGCGTTCACGAGAGCTTTATCGAGAAAGGCCCCATATTCGGCCCCATGCAGACGCTCCCTAGCCTCTGGAGGTGATGTGGGAGGTCGGAATCACAATTTCGCAGCGAACGCCCTCAGCCGGAAACGTCAGCGCCACGCAGCCCGACAGCGCCTGACTCACGATGTTCTCGATCATGGCGCGCCCGAATCCAGACCTGGACGGCTTCGTCACCTCTGGGCCCCCCAGCTCTTCCCAGGTGAGCTTGAGCGCCTTCTCATCCTCGCAGACCTGCCAGCGCACGTTTACGGTCCCTTCGGGCCGCGAGAGCGCTCCATATTTCTCCGCGTTTGCGGTCAACTCGTGAAGGGCCATGCCCAAGTTGTGTACGGCCGCGGGTTTCAGCACGACATCTTCGCCCTCAATTGTGACTTGCTTGCCTGGACTCTCCAGATGCGTCTCCAGTTGTTGCTCTGCCAGCATGCGCAATGACGCGCCCTGCCAATCGTCCGCGATCAGAAGATCGTGGGACATGCCAATTCCATGGAGCCGCGCGCCGAAACGATTCAGAAACTCGTCGACCGAGGCCGTTTGCCGGGCCGTTTGTCGGGCGATCGCTTGAATTACTGCCAGGAGATTCTTGGATCGGTGCGTCAGTTCGCGAAGCAAAAGGCGCAGCTGCTGCTCACGGGCAGAGCGCTCGGCATCAAACTGGCGTTCGGCCTCCGCCAGCTCTTTCGTACGCCGCTCGAGGTCCTCTTCAAGCCGACGCCTAGTCGCGTCGCGTGCCCGATCCGCCTTCCGCACTCGATACGCGTAAACCAGAAGCCCGAGGACAATGAGAATTCCGACGACCACCAAGGCCGAACCGGCGGCTGCGGTCATGTCAGACAGCATGGAGAGACCGCCGTTCACAGCGAGGCCTGCTGGCTAGTGGGGGCTACACGAGCGCAGCGATAAGCGTGACGAAGAACACGAGAAGGAAGATGAAGAACAGAACCCGAGCAACGCCTGCCGCGGCCGACGCGGCTCCACCGTAGCCAAACACGCCGGCAATCAGCGCCACGACCGCAAAGATAATCGCCCAAGTCAGCAGCATACCCGACACCAGCCGCCGTTCGTCCGCGCCAAGTCCTATATGCTCTGACGCTTACGCCAAACGCCCCAACAACCGAATTGTTGCACGGCGCCGCACTCAAAACCCGGCGACCGCGGCGAGGATCTCCTGATCCGTGAACGGCTTCCGCACCAAGGGCGCGTTGCTGTGAGCTTGCGGCAGGCTCTCGCGGCCATAACCACTGACGAAGGCGAATGGCAATCCGCGCGTGGTCAGGACGTCTGCTATCCGGCTGGCGGATTCCCCACCCAGATGCGCGTCGAGCAGAGCACCGCGCAAAGGGCCACTCTGGATGGCCGTCAGTGCATCGCTGACCGTGCTCGCGGGACCGACCACCGCAAGCCCCGCATTTTCCAGAGCCGCCACAATGTCGAGCGCGATGAGAAACTCGTCCTCTACGACAAGAATAGGATTTGGATTGATCACGTCGAGTCCCTCCCGCTTCTCGACCGGCATGCCCCTTACGGGAACGTGGGGATTGCCAAACAGTTTCGCCAGCCTGAGGGATAATGACAGAACGCCGAAACCTAGCGCGATGCCGAGAATAGTCTATGGTCGGCCCGTTTTCGAAGGTCATCGCGAAGAACCACCCTCAGAGACGCATAATGGGCACAACAATTCTCCTGATCATCCTGGTTGCGGTTTTTCTGGCCGTGCTGCCCGCCTGGCCCTATAGCCGCGCCTGGGGTCTCTTTCCGGCGGGATTGGTCAGCGTGATCATACTCATGCTGCTGCTGCTCATATTCTTCGACAAGGCTTAGGGCCGCGAGGAGACACTACCCGAACACTAGGATTAGCTCTTTCGCTTGGCATGCTGCTCGAAAAACAGCGCCTGTGAGACGATGGCTTTGACCGTATCAGGCTGATAAGGCTTCGTGATCAGGAACGCCGGTTCAGGGCGTTCGCCCGTGAGCAGGCGGTCTGGATAAGCCGTAATAAAGATCACTGGCACTTCGAACGATCCCAACATCTCATTGACGGCATCGAGCCCCGAACTACCGTCCGCGAGCTGAATATCGGCGAGAACCAACCCCGGGGTCTTGCTTGTCGCCGCCTCCACCGCCTCGGCGTGGGTCCGGGCGACGCCAGCTACCTGGTGCCCAAGTCCTTCGACGATCGCCTCAAGATCCATCGCGATCATTGGTTCGTCCTCGATAATGAGGACATCCGTGGCCACTTGCGCGGCAATCTCCCGCCCCGCGTCATCGAGCAGCGCTTGAACGTTACTCGGCGTGGTGTTGAGAATGTCGGCCGTCTCGTCCGCGGAGAAACCCTCCACCGAGCAGAGTACGAAGGCCTGACGGGCCAGTGGCGTGATCTGCTCCAGTTGCCGGTCGACAGGGCTGTCCCCCCGTTCGAAAACCTCGGTTTTCAGGTTGAGGCCGACGGAGTTCCACATGCTGACAAAGGTGCGATAGAGCGCGACCCGAGGATCGATGCTGCTGTCAAACAGGCTCGGATCTTCGGCCAGGACCTGCAAAGTCGCCGCGACATAGGCATCGCCCGCGCTCTGCGAGCCCGCAAGGGCACGCGCAAAACGCCGAAGCAAAGGCAGATGCGGCGCAATGGTCTGAGACAGCTGCATGGAACGGTGCTCCCCCAAAGAGCGTGAGATACTGGTCAATCGACCGCCCATTGTCTCACACACGGGGGCGAAAGAAACAATGCGCAGGTTCGCCAATGGGCGAAAAGCTGACACGAAACTTTGGCAAAATCTCCTTGGGCCTGGAACCGATTGAAGGATTGCGGGTTTTTCCGGTGCAGATATGCAGCGGTTATCGGTTACAATCGGCGAGCTGATCGTACCGATAAGGAACCGTTGTGACCGAAGACGATAAGGATAAGGCTCAAAGGCGCATGGCTGTCGACGCCAGTAAGAGCACCCGGCGGCCAGACGACGAGATCGTCGAGCCTGCGGCCCAGCCGGATGCAAGTATGTCACCCGCCCTCCAAGCCCATATCGGCCGGCAGGTTCGAGCTGTTTTCGATTCTGTCGCACAAGAACCGGTTCCTGAGCATCTTCTGAGGCTTCTCAAGGATCTCGACGACAGCGGAGAGAGCTGACTTGCCAGAGACGGTTTCACCGGGACTGAAGGACGAGCTCGTTGCCCAAATCGGTAACCTCCGGGCCTTCGCGGTATCGCTCTGCGGCGACCGCGAGCGGGCTGACGACCTCGTTCAGGAGACGCTGTACAAGGCTTGGAACAATCTCGGTTCGTTTCAGGAGGGTACGAACCTCAAGGCCTGGCTCTTCACGATCCTCCGCAACACCTATTTCTCGGAACGCCGCAAGAAGAAGCGCGAGGTGGAGGACGTTGACGGCGCTTATGCCGCCAAGCTCTCCTCCAGCCCCGAGCAGCACGGTCATATGGATATGCGCGATTTCCAGGGAGCCCTCTCTGAGCTTCCCGACGATCAACGCGAAGCGCTTGTCCTTGTTGGCGCAGCGGGATTCTCCTATGAGGAAGCCGCCGAGATCTCCAACTGCGCGGTGGGTACGATCAAGAGCCGCGTCAACCGCGCCCGCCGCCGGATTGCGGAAAGACTGAATCTTAACGATGGCGAGGATAGTCCCGCGGACTTGGTCGGCGCGGCGTCCATCGCCGCCTCCCGAGGCGCTTAGGCCTACCGGCTCAATCTCTCGGCTACCTTAGCCTACCAGCGAGATAAACAGGCTCATCGTCAGAAGCGAGCCGAACGTGCTGATGAGCAGCGCCGATGCAGCCTCGGGGATCGCCGTCCTGTACTGGACCGCCAACATCACCACGAGCGCCACCGCCGGCAACGCGGTGGTGACGACGGTTTCGCCCAGAATCGGATTCTTGTAGCCCAGAGCCAGCATCCCCAGACAAACGACCCCCGGCTGCACGACGTTTTTGATGAAGACAAGACTTAGCACCGGGACGCTCAGAGTGACGCTGTAACCAGCAAGGATTATCCCCGATGCAAACAGGGCTACACCAGACGCGGAATGTCCCAGTAGCGACATAGACTGATCAACGACCTTCGGAAGATCCACCCCCAAAAGCACGAGAATGAAGCCCGCGCCAGGCAGCCAAACAATTGGCTGTTTGAGCGATTTCATGACCGTCCCCACGATGTCGACGGGTGGCGCCGCGGACTTGGCCCCTCCGTCGACCCCTGAGGCTGAGTGTTGGTTTCGCGCCGCATCCAGCCCCAGCAACACGAGCGTCGCCGGGAGAAGAAAAATCACGATGATGATGCCGCCGACCGCAATTGGAATATTGGCTGTGGCTCCATACAGGGAGCCCAAAACGGGGACACCGACAAAGGCCGTACTTGGCCCAGATGCCATCAAGGCGCGAAGCGCGCTCAAACCCGGCGGATGATGGAAGACGAAGACAGCGACCAATAGGACCAGTACGTACGTACCCACGACTGCCAGAAGCAGGAAAACCAAGAGCGGAACATCCGCCAACAGTTCGTTGCGTCCAGCGCTGAACACGCCGACAAAGAGCGCCAGCGGCAAAGCGTAGGTCATCACCATGCGGTTGAGCGTTGGCACTTCGTCTTGCGAGAAATCGTGGTGCCAGGCGGCGAAATAGCCAAGCATGATGGTGATGATCGCTGGCAACAGCGCACTGAGAATTTGTTCTAGCATCGGGTCCCTGACGCGGTTAGACGCTCATTCTGGCGAAGCGCATTGCCCCCTGGCGGCATCAGTGTCGGCCCGTTGCCGCACTGTCGCTTAGCTGCAAGCTAGAGCGTTTCAGGGCTCTAGAACAGGCATCCACGAAATCAACCGTCACCCCTTGATGTCTGGCCCCACAAACCAAATGTGTAGTGCTCACGCGAAACACCCTGGAGGCCCAGCACAAGGAGCCGAAGAGCAGCATTCACTGTACTGCTCACTGTCGAGCGTTCTGCTGTTGAGGCCAAGTCGGGCTTTCAGGACAACAAAGCGCGGGGAATTGCCCTAACGTCACTTGAATGCGCTACGCGCCAGACTGAAATCTGATTCTTCGTCCAAGCCTCAAGAGACCCGCCATGACCGATGATCTCCAAGAGACTGAGCAGACAAACATGAACGACCAAGCGAATAAGACAGATAACACGACGAAAACTGATGCCGAGATGACGGCACAGGCAAACAAAGAGTGGGAAGACCTGCAACGCGAGCTGGAAACGCTCGG
>JASJEH010000071.1 GCA_030064755.1 Methyloceanibacter sp.
AGCGGGCGTGGTGGAATTGGTAGACACGCCAGATTTAGGTTCTGGTGGCTTCGGCCGTGGGGGTTCAAGTCCCTCCGCCCGCACCAACCAACGCGTTGACTCACAACTTCGTTGGATATCACTGCAAGGAAGACGGCGCTGATTGAGCGCCATAGGAATGGTGGATTGACGGTATGAACGTCACTGAGACGAATTCTGAGGGCCTGCACCGCGAGTTGAAGGTCGTGGTGGGTGCCGATGAGCTGGAGCAAAAGCTCTCCTCGCGCCTAGAGGAGCTGAAGTCCAAGGCCCGCATTAAGGGATTTCGCCCTGGCCGTGTACCCAAGGATCATCTGCGCAAGATCTATGGCCGCTCCGTCATGGTTGAAGTCGTCCAGCAGGCCGTCCAGGAGACGAGCGAGAAGGCGATTTCAAATCGTGAAGAGCGCCCGGCATTCCAGCCGCAGATCCAGCTCCCCAAGGACGAAGCAGAGATTAACCAGGTCATCGATGGGAAGGGTGACCTGGCCTACACAATGACTTTTGAAGTTCTGCCGTATGTGGAGGTCATGGATCTTTCCAAGATCGCGCTTGACCGGCCTACCACACCGGTGACGGACAAGGAGGTCGACGACGCCGTCGACCGCATTATCGCGACAAACCCGAACTTCTCGCCAAAAGATGGCGCCGCGCAGAAGGGGGATCGTGTCACCATCGACTTCGTGGGCAAACTCAACGGAGAAGCGTTCGAAGGCGGCACGGCCACCGACGCACCGATTACATTGGGCGCGGGCGGGTTCATCCCAGGGTTTGAAGAGGGCCTTGAAGGCCTCAAAGCCGGCGAGGAAAAGGTCATCGACGCCACATTCCCCGAGGAGTACGGCGAGCCGAAACTTGCGGGCAAGGCCGTCAAATTCGAGGTGAAGGTCAAGGAGGTCGCAGCGCCGGAGTCGCCCAAGCTAGACGACGAGTTCGCCAAGAGTCTCGGGGCCGAGTCAGTCTCGCAGATGCGCGAGACCGTGAAGGGCCGTTTGGAATTCGACCGCAACATGGCGTCCCGCCTTAAGGTGAAGCGCGCCTTACTGGACGCGCTCAACGAAGGTCACGGCTTCGACCTGCCACCGACACTCGTCGAAAACGAGTTCAAGGCCATTTGGGATCAAGTGCTCAAGGACCAAGAGCAGTCAAAAAAGACCTTTGAAGACGAGGGTACGACCGAGGAAAAGGCCAAGGAAGAGTATCAGGACATCGCCGCGCGGCGGGTCCGGCTCGGTTTGCTGCTCTCTGAGATCGGCTCTAAGAACGAAATCACTGTCTCAGACGACGAGGTCAACAAGGCACTTCTCGAACGCATCCGCCAGTTCCCCGGACAGGAGCGTCAAGTCTACGATTTCTACCGCAATACGCCGGAAGCGCTGGCGGAGCTGCGGGCCCCGATCTTCGAAGATAAGGTTGTGGACTATATTCTCGAGCTCGCGAAGGTGACCGACAAGGAGGTCAGCCTTGAGGAGCTCTACAAAGATTTAGATGACGGTCTGGCTCAGGATGGTAACCAATGACCGGTCGAGGTAGCTGACCCTGGCGGCAGCCGACAACGGCCTTAACGAAGAGGTTTCCGACCCCTTCCGTTTCGGCTCCCGAGGACATATTTTTGAGACTCTCTAGAAGGTCGAATCAGGGACCGGCACCTGATCCGACCGATAGCCCCGACAACAGGACATCTATGCAAAACTCGGTCGACACATATATGAGCACGCTCGTTCCCATGGTGGTCGAGCAGACCAATCGCGGCGAGCGGGCCTACGACATTTATTCGCGGCTGCTGAAAGAGCGAATCGTCTTTGTGACGGGCATGGTCGAGGACCATATGGCTTCGCTCATCACTGCACAGCTGCTGTTCTTGGAAGCCGATAATCCCAAAAAAGAGATCGCGATGTATATCAACTCGCCTGGTGGCGTAGTGACGTCGGGGCTCGCGATCTACGACACGATGCAATTCATCCGGCCACCGGTCTCGACGCTTTGCATCGGCCAGGCCGCCTCCATGGGATCGCTGCTGCTGTGCGCTGGCGAAAAGGGACTGCGTTATGCGCTGCCAAATGCCCGGGTCATGTTGCACCAACCTTCAGGTGGCTTCCAGGGTCAGGCAAGCGATATCGAGCGCCATGCAGAGGACATCATCAAGATCAAGCGCCGTTTGAATGAAATCTACGTCCACCATACCGGCCAGGACTACGATACTGTCGAGCAAACCCTCGACCGCGATTTCTTTTTCACAGCGGACGAAGCGAAGAAATTCGGGCTAATCGACGAAGTCGTGACAGAGCGTCAAGGCGACGCACCAGCTGAAGGTGAACCGGCCTCGGCGTCCTGAATTCGGCGCAAAGGCAGGTCTATCTTTGGGGAGAGCCCAGGGCCTTGTTCGCGGTACCGGGCCTTGGCGTCGTGGCTCACTTCATGCCACCATGTCGATTCTCTGCAGCCGAACAGACCACTGGAACCAGGCGCTAGATGAATGTTTGCGAGATTAATCAATCCTTGATCAGTGGCCCCCCAACATGGTCAGATTGCGGACGCGACGGCCTGTCAAAGAGAGTCGCGAACACGTTGCAAGGCGGACAATGGCCATTTTTGAGCACGCGGCTCACCGCGTGCGGCAGCAACCAAGAACAATTGGATATTGAGGAATGAGCAAGGTGAGCGGAACGGATTCCAAAAATACCCTCTACTGCTCTTTCTGCGGTAAGAGCCAGCATGAGGTCCGCAAGCTGATCGCAGGTCCGACCGTGTTCATCTGTGATGAATGCGTCGAGCTTTGCATGGACATTATTCGCGAGGAGAACAAGAGCTCCCTCGTGAAGTCTCGTGATGGCGTCCCGACACCACAGGAAATCTGCCAAGTTCTCGACGATTACGTCATTGGTCAGGATTACGCCAAACGCGTGCTCTCCGTCGCGGTACACAACCATTACAAGCGACTGAATCACTCCGGGAAAAACTCCGACGTGGAGTTGGCCAAGTCGAACATTCTTCTGATCGGACCGACCGGTTGCGGTAAGACACTATTGGCGCAGACTCTCGCGCGCATCCTGGATGTGCCGTTTACGATGGCTGATGCGACTACGCTCACCGAAGCCGGCTATGTGGGCGAGGATGTCGAGAACATCATTCTGAAGCTCCTCCAGGCTGCGGACTACAACGTCGAACGGGCCCAGCGCGGCATCGTTTATATCGACGAAGTCGACAAGATCAGCCGGAAGTCCGACAATCCATCGATCACCCGCGATGTGTCGGGCGAGGGCGTACAGCAAGCCCTTCTGAAGATCATGGAAGGCACGGTCGCCTCGGTGCCTCCGCAAGGCGGCCGAAAGCACCCGCAGCAAGAGTTCCTTCAAGTGGATACGACCAACATCCTGTTCGTCTGCGGCGGCGCATTCGCCGGACTTGAAAAGATCATCTCCGCGCGGGGCCGGTCCACATCGATCGGTTTCGGCGCGCGAGTCGAGACAGTCGACGAACGCCGCACCGGAGACATTCTGCGTGGAATCGAGCCGGAGGACTTGTTGCGGTTCGGTCTGATTCCAGAATTCATCGGTCGTGTGCCGGTAATTGCCACGCTCGACGATCTCGATGAGGATGCACTGATCCGGATTCTGACGGAGCCGAAGAACGCGCTCGTGCGTCAGTATCAGCGCCTGTTCGAGATGGAAGACGTCCAGCTTTCGTTCGCTGACGAGGCCTTGTTGGCGATCGCCAAGAAAGCGATCGAGCGGAAGACAGGTGCACGCGGGCTTCGGTCGATCATGGAAGGTATTCTTCTCGACACGATGTTCGAGCTTCCCAGCATGCGCGGCGTCGAGGAAGTCGTGATAAGTGCCGAAGTGGTCGACGGCAAAGCGCGGCCTTTGCGGATCTATTCCGATCGGCAGGACGAGGTCGGGACCAGCGCCTGACCTTTTTCCACATGATTGTCGGCTTGAAGCGCCTTGCGAATCCCACTCTCATTGTCGTGAGCAGTGTTTGATTGTCGCGTAGCATCTGGCCCTTGACGGCGGGTCCGACGAAAGCCACTTTCGGGGGTGGGCGAGCTGAAATGACGCAGTGCCCCCTGGCAAATGCCGGGCGCATATACAGTGGCAAGTGAGTTTACACTGGCAAATACGTTTACACTGGCAAGTGAGTTGAACGGAATTGGAGGGGTGCCGAGACCAGTTTCGCGAGGCGATTTTTGGCCAGAAATGACCTGGCCAGCATAGAAAGAAGGCGACGGAAAAATATGACTGACACAATCCCGTCCGTGACCATGGAAGGTGGCCCGGAACTCTACCCGGTGCTTCCGCTTCGCGACATTGTGGTCTTCCCCTACATGATCGTGCCGCTCTTCGTCGGCCGTGAAAAATCCATCGCCGCTCTTGAAGAGGTGATGCGCACAGACAAGCAGATTCTGCTGGTCGCCCAAAAGAACGCCTCCGACGACGAACCGACCGCCGACGGCATCTACGAGATGGGCACGCTCGCCTCCGTCCTGCAGCTGCTGAAGCTGCCCGACGGCACAGTGAAGGTGCTCGTCGAGGGCTCACGTCGCGCGATCATAAAGAATTACACCGACAACGAGAATTACTTCGAAGCCGAGATCGCGTCCGTTGAGGAGTCGGCTGGCGAGGAGAACGAGATCGAGGCGCTCGCGCGCTCTGTCGTGTCTCAATTCGAGAGCTACGTGAAGCTCAACAAGAAGATCTCACCGGAGGTTCTCGGCACGACGAGCCATATTGAGGATTACTCAAAGCTCGCCGACACGATTGCTTCTCACCTCGCCATAAAGATCGGCGAGAAGCAGCAGATCCTCGAGATCACCTCTGTCTCCGAACGGCTGGAGCGTGTGTTCACGTTGATGGAAAGTGAGATTTCCGTCCTTCAGGTCGAGCGGAAGATCAGGAGCCGCGTGAAGCGTCAGATGGAGAAGACGCAGCGCGAGTACTACCTGAACGAACAGATGAAGGCGATCCAGAAGGAACTCGGCGACAGCGAAGAGGGCCGGGACGATCTGGCTGAGCTCGAGCAGAAGATCGAGAAGACCAAGCTGACCCGAGAGGCGCGCGAAAAGGCCATGGGCGAGCTGAAGAAGCTGCGCCAAATGAGCCCGATGTCCGCGGAAGCTACTGTCGTCCGCAACTATCTGGACTGGCTGCTCTCGATCCCATGGGGCTCCAAGGGCAAGGTCAAACGCGATTTGGACGATGCGCAGAAGGTCCTCGACCACGACCATTATGGTCTGGAGAAGGTCAAGGATCGTATCGTTGAGTATCTCGCCGTTCAGAACCGCACCAACATGCTGAAGGGGCCAATCTTGTGCCTCGTTGGGCCGCCCGGCGTGGGCAAGACCTCGCTCGGCAAATCGATCGCCAAGTCAACGGGCCGCGAGTTCGTGCGCATGAGCCTTGGCGGCGTGCGTGACGAGGCGGAAATCCGTGGCCACCGCCGGACCTATATCGGCTCCATGCCGGGCAAGGTCATCCAGTCCATGCGGAAGGCCAAAAAGGTCAATCCGCTCTTCCTCCTGGACGAGATCGATAAGATGGGCGCCGATTTCCGGGGCGACCCGGCCTCGGCCTTGCTTGAGGTGTTGGACCCCGAGCAGAACAACACGTTCAACGACCACTACCTCGAGGTGGACTACGATCTATCGAACGTCATGTTCGTCACGACGGCGAATACACTGAACATCCCGCCGGCCCTGATGGACAGGATGGAGATCATTCGTATCGCCGGGTACACGGAGGATGAGAAGGTCGAGATCGCGCGACGTCATCTCATCCCCGAGCAGATCAAGAACCATGGCCTCGAGACCGAGGAGTTCACGCTTGAGGCCGAGGCGCTCCAGGAGCTCATTCGCCGCTACACGCGTGAGGCAGGCGTCCGGAGTCTGGAACGCGAGCTGGCCAAACTCTCCCGCAAGTCGGTCAAGGAGCTTTTGACGACCGACCACACCACCGTAACTATCACAAAAGACAATCTCGGCGACTATCTCGGCGTCCCCAAATACCGCTATGGCGAGGCGGAGCTGGAGGACCAAGTCGGTGTCGTGACCGGGCTGGCTTGGACAGAGGTGGGCGGTGAGATCCTAACTGTTGAAGGGGTCATGATGCCGGGCAAGGGCAAAATGACCGTGACCGGCAATCTGCGCGATGTCATGAAAGAATCGATTCAGGCCGCCAGCGCCTATGTGCGCTCCCGGGCCGTCGATTTCGGCATCGAACCGCCGCTGTTCGAACGGCGCGATATTCACGTACATGTTCCTGAGGGTGCAACCCCCAAGGACGGGCCATCGGCTGGCGTGGCCATGGCCACGGCAATCATCTCATTGATGACCGGCATTCCCGTCCGGCGTGACGTAGCAATGACCGGCGAGATAACGCTGCGTGGCCGGGTTCTGCCCATTGGCGGCCTCAAGGAGAAGATGCTCGCAGCGCTGCGTGCTGGCATTAAGACCGTGATTATCCCTGAGGAAAACGTCAAGGATCTCGCGGAGATACCGGACAAGCTTAAGAATCAGCTTGAAATCATGCCGGTTTCGCGTGTCGAGGAAGTCCTTAAGATCGCCTTCACCCGGACGCCTCAACCCATCGTTTGGGAAGAGGAAGGCGAGGGTGCTTCCCAGGTGGTTCCCAACAAGGACGACTCTGGAACGGGCGTAACAGCGCACTGAGCCGGCAACGCCGCAGCGCCTGCGCCGTTAAAACGCCCCATTCCTGTGGGCGCGCGTTATGCACTGATTCGGCTAAGATTGTTGATTTTCTGCGCTTTTTGCGCGACTCATACACCACTTGTTTGTGAATCGAAGCGTACCCCCAATGGGGCCCAAGGGTTCATAACAAGCGCCCCACCCATGGGGCCGAGCGAAAGGATAACATCGTGAACAAAGCAGAGCTTGTCGCCCAAGTGGCGAAAGAATCCGAGTTGTCGAAGGATGCCGCAGAAAAAGCCGTCGACGCGACGTTCAAGAACATTGAGAAGGCTTTGAGCGGTGGCGACACGGTGCGCATCGTCGGCTTTGGCAACTTCCAGGTCGCACAGCGTAAGGCCTCAGTCGGCCGGAACCCGCGCACAGGCGCTGAAGTTCAGATCCCAGCCTCGCGCGTTCCGAAGTTCCGCGCCGGCAAGGCCCTGAAAGAGGCGGTCAACGCCTAACTGGCAGACCGACCCTTCAGCACAATGTTGAGACGAAGCCTCGCGGGAGCGGGGCTTCGCCTTTTTCAGCTCTCACGCGAAGTTGCCACCGGGCTAAGCGCGTGCTTGGCAAGAAGCTCTTGGCAAGAAGCTCTTGGCAGGAAGGACCTCTTGCTCTAACGCTTTGCCTGAAGACGTCTCCGGTCGGGCGGTTAGCTCAGTTGGTAGAGCGCCACGTTTACACCGTGGATGTCGGCAGTTCGAGCCTGTCACCGCCCACCATCAACACACGCAAATCTTGCGGCGTTCTCCGCCTAGCGAATGGTAAAAGCGACCATTACGACAAGCATTTTTGCGTCCAGGATAAGCAAGCGGCATCTCGCCGCAATTCGTCCTCCGCTCTTTACCCAGCCCGCCTTGACACCCAAAATCCAAGGCCGTACATGCTGGGGATCGCCTCCGGCCGTGGTTACGGCCCGGTAGGGGGTGTAGCTCAGTTGGTTAGAGCGCCGGCCTGTCACGCCGGAGGCCGCGGGTTCGAGTCCCGTCACTCCCGCCACTTTGGCCCGTCGACGCGCAAGAGACGTTGCAAGAAGGCTTATTCAGAGCCATGGGCCAGTTGCTTCTCGACTACCTGCCGCTCGTCATCTTCATCGCGATAGCGTTCGCGATCTGCACAGCGCTGCTTGTGATCCCCATGGTGATCGCGGTGCGCAATCCCGACCCGGAAAAGGTCTCTGCTTATGAATGCGGGTTCGACGCCTTTGACGATTCACGGATGAAATTTGACGTGCGTTTCTATCTCGTATCGCTCCTGTTCATTATCTTCGATTTGGAAGTCGCATTCCTGTTCCCCTGGGCCGTCGCCTTCGACGGGCTGCCTGCCTTGGGCTTCTGGGCCATGATCGTATTCCTCGGTGTTCTCACCGTGGGCTTCATCTATGAGTGGCGGAAAGGCGCGCTCGAATGGAATTGATGCCGAAAGCCACCTTCGAGACTGAAGGAAAGAGCGGCGGTCTCGTGACCGCCGGAGCCACCTCGTTTGGCAGCTTCTCAGACGAGCTGGCTGATAAGGGCTTCCTGCTCACGACGGCCGATGACTTGATCAATTGGTCCCGTACCGGGTCCTTGATGTGGATGACCTTCGGCCTTGCCTGCTGTGCCGTCGAGATGATGCAGGCGTCTATGCCCCGCTACGATCTGGAGCGCTTCGGCTTCGCGCCGCGCGGCAGCCCGCGCCAGTCCGACGTGATGATCGTCGCCGGCACACTCTGCAACAAGATGGCGCCCGCTTTACGCAAGGTGTACGACCAGATGCCTGAGCCGCGCTACGTCATCTCCATGGGGTCCTGCGCCAATGGCGGAGGCTACTACCACTATTCCTATTCCGTGGTCCGCGGCTGCGACCGGATCGTGCCGGTGGACATCTACGTTCCTGGTTGCCCGCCAACGGCTGAAGCCTTGGTCTACGGCGTGCTTCTCCTTCAAAAGAAAATACGGCGGACAGGGACGATCACCCGCTAAACCGCCCAAGCCCCCGAGAGCTTGATGGACGACGAACTGAACAGACTGGGCAGCGACCTTTCGGGGAAGCTCGGATCGGCGCTTGCGGAGTTCACGGTGGCCCGTAGCGAGCTCACGCTCGACGTTGCGCGCGACAAGATTCGTGACGTCATTACAACTCTCCGAGACGACGCGGATTGCCGATTCGTTTGCCTGGCGGATATCTGCGGCGTCGACTATCCAGAGCGCGAAGAGCGCTTTGATATCGTCTACCACCTGCTCAGCCCTTACAAGAACCTGCGCATTCGGTTGAGGGTTCAGACAGATGCGGAGACGCCGGTGCCAAGCATTGTTGGCATCTTTCCGGCGGCCAACTGGTTCGAGCGCGAAGCTTTCGATCTCTATGGTGTGGAGTTCGAGGGACACCCCGATTTGCGGCGCATTCTCACAGACTACGGCTTCGAGGGCCATCCACTCCGGAAGGACTTCCCCCTCACGGGCTTCGTCGAGCTCCGATATGACGACGAACAAAAGAAGGTCGTCTACGAGCCCGTGCAGCTCATGCAGGACTATCGCGACTTCGACTATGTCAGCCCGTGGGAAGGTATGGGGATGGCCATTCCTGGCGACGAAAAGGCCAGCGTCGTCGAGGAAGGAGAAGATAAGTCGTGAAACCCACCCTTCGCGCTGGCCTGAAGCACAGCTTCTCCTACACGGTGCCGACCTCTAAGACGGTACCCTATGTGTACGAGGAGTCGCCCGAGCTCCAAGTCATGCCCGAAGTTTTTGCCACAGCCTTCATGGTGGGGCTCATGGAGTGGACTTGCGTGCAACTGCTCAAACCGCACTTGGAGGAGGGCGAGGGAAGCCTCGGCGTCCATATCGACGTATCTCACGTTGCACCGACACCCCCGGGACTCACGGTTACCGTCGAGGTGGAATGCATCGAAGTTAGAGGACCTCGCGCCAATTTTCAGGTCCGCGCGCATGATGGCGTTCATGAAATCGGAGCGGGCACACATAACCGCTTTATCGTGACGTGGGACCGGTTCGAGCGGGGGGTCGCGCAAAAGCGCACGAACGTCCTCGAAGAATCTCTGGAGGAGTCCCCCGCTTAATGGCCGACACCAACGCCGATCCGCACAAAGAAATCGTTCCGGACTTCGACCACAAGCCCGTGGGCGGAAATCCGGACGCCGGGATCCCGCAAGACGGCGACCGGACGTTCACAATCAATTTCGGCCCGCAGCACCCGGCGGCGCATGGTGTATTGCGCCTGGTCCTTGAGCTAGATGGCGAGGTTGTCGAGCGCGTAGACCCTCATATTGGCCTGCTCCATCGTGGCACCGAAAAGCTGATCGAGCACAAGACGTACCTGCAAGCCGTGCCGTACTTCGACCGGCTCGACTATGTCGCCCCCATGAATCAGGAGCATGCCTTCGCGCTTGCCGTCGAAAAGCTGCTCGGCTTGACAGTGCCTAAGCGCGGCCAGCTGATCCGCGTCCTCTATTCGGAAATTGGCCGGCTCCTGTCGCATCTCCTCAACATCACGACGCAGGCGCTTGACGTCGGCGCTCTCACCCCGCCGCTTTGGGGCTTCGAAGAGCGTGAGAAGCTGATGGTGTTCTATGAGCGCGCCAGCGGCAGCCGCATGCATGCGGCGTATGTCCGTCCTGGCGGCGTTCATCAGGATTTGCCGCCCGAGCTCGTCGATGACATCTATGCGTTCTGCGATCCGTTCCTCAAAGTCTGTGACGACATCGAGGGTCTGCTCACGGACAACCGCATCTTCAAGCAGCGCAATGTCGATATCGGCGCAATCAACAAGGAAGACGCCTGGGCCTGGGGCATGAGCGGCGTGATGATTCGCAGCACGGGCGAGGCCTGGGACCTTCGCAAGAGCCAGCCCTACGAGTGCTATGACGAACTCGACTTCGACATCCCAATAGGCAAGAACGGCGACTGTTACGACCGCTATCTCATCCGCATGGAAGAGATGCGTCAGTCTGTCCACCTCATGAAGCAGTGCTGCGAAAGGCTAACAGAAACGCCCGGGCCCGTGACGGTGGACAACAACAAGATGGTGCCGCCCAAACGTTCGCAGATGAAGGGTTCAATGGAAGCCCTCATTCACCACTTCAAGCTGTATACCGAAGGCTACCACGTACCACGCGGCGAAGCATATGCCGCCGTCGAGGCACCGAAGGGCGAGTTCGGGGTCTATCTCGTGTCAGACGGCTCAAACAAACCCTATCGTTGCAAGATCAGGGCGCCCAGTTTCGTGCATTTGTCGGCGCTCGAATTCCTGACCCGTGGGCACATGCTGGCCGATGTTTCGGCCGTTCTAGGATCGATCGATGTTGTCTTCGGAGAGTGCGACCGATGACACATTGTGCAGTTGCGAAATGCGTGTAGATCAGCCAGACTCTGCGCGCTGGGGAAGTCAACTTGAAGCAGGGTGCCTGCCTTTTCGGCATGGTGACCGCCTCAAAAAAGTAAACTGAGATGAGCGTCCGTCGCCTTGCTGTCGAACAGCCCGAAGGCTTTGTCTTCACGCCCGAAAACCTCAAATGGGCACAGGCTGTCATCGAGAAATACCCGGAGGGGCGTCAGGCCTCGGCGGTGATATCGCTGTTGTGGCGCGCGCAAGAGCAAAATGGCGGGTGGGTGTCGGAACCGGCCCTGCGCTACATCGCCGAAATGCTCGATATGGCGTATATCCGCGTCTACGAAGTCGTCACGTTCTACACCATGTTCAACCTCGAGCCTGTGGGCCGCTATTACGTCCAAATCTGCGGGACGACGCCCTGCATGCTGAACGGGTCCGAGGATCTCAAAGAGGCTTGCCGCAAGCACATTGGCCCAAAGGACACGGTCAGCGATGACGGCATGTTCTCCTGGACTGAGGTGGAATGCCTTGGCGCTTGCGTCAACGCGCCTATGGCTCAGATCAACAAGTACTACTACGAGGATCTCACAGAGGATTTGCTCGGCGAGATTATCGAGAAGCTTCGCAAGGGCGAAAGCGTAGCGCCGGGGCCGCAAGACGGCCGCCAGGGCTGCGCCCCAAAGAGCGGTCCCAACACACTCATCGATTCGGCGATTTACAACTCCGATGATTCCGGTCCGGAGCCGGGGTACGCGGGCACCTCCGATCCCAAATCGAAGATGCCGGGGGCCTATTAATGCTCAAGGACCAGGACCGCATCTTCAAGAATCTCTACGGGCTCCATAGCTGGCAGCTGCCAGCGGCACGTGCACGCGGTGCATGGGACGGCACCAAAGAGATGATCGCGCGTGGACATGACGCGATCATCGAAGAGGTGAAGGCCTCGGGCCTGCGCGGGCGCGGCGGGGCAGGGTTCCCTACCGGGCTCAAATGGTCGTTCATGCCGAAGGAAGACCCGCGCCCCAGCTATCTGGCGGTCAACGCGGACGAGTCCGAGCCCGGGACCTGCAAAGACCGCGAGATCATGCACCACGATCCGCATCTCCTCATCGAAGGGTCCATGCTGGCCGCCTTCGCCATGCGGGCGCACGTGGCGTATGTCTATATTCGCGGCGAGTTCATAGCGGAACGTGAGATCCTTGAGGCAGCCATTGAGGAAGCCTACGAGGCCAAGCTCGTCGGCAAGAATAACGTCCATGGCTGGGACTTCGACATTCATGTTCATCACGGAGCAGGGGCGTATATCTGCGGCGAAGAAACGGCGTTGCTGGAAAGCCTCGAAGGCAAGAAGGGACAGCCGCGCCTGAAGCCGCCATTTCCCGCGAATTGCGGACTTTATGGTGCGCCCACGACGGTCAACAATGTGGAGACCATCGCTTCGGTCCCAGACATCATGCGACGCGGCGCGACGTGGTTTGCGGGGCTCGGCAAGCCCAACAACACGGGCACGAAGCTCTATTGCATCTCCGGCCATGTGAACGAGCCGTGCACGGTCGAGGAAGAGATGGGCATTCCATTGCGGGAGCTCCTCGAAAGATACGCCGGCGGCGTACGCGGCGGCTGGGACAATCTTCTCGCCGTCATTCCCGGCGGTTCATCCGTACCCTGTCTTTCCGCGGCTGACTGTGCCGACGTCACGATGGACTTTGACGCGTTGAAGGCGCTCGGTACGGGATTAGGCACCGCCGGCGTCATCGTCATGGACAAATCCACAGACATCATTCGTGCCATCTCCAGGCTGGCCTATTTCTACAAGCACGAGTCCTGCGGCCAATGCACGCCATGCCGCGAGGGTACGGGCTGGATGTGGCGCGTCCTGGAACGCATGGCCGCCGGCAACGCGCAGAAGCACGAGATCGATATGCTGTTTGAGGTAACCAAGCAGGTCGAAGGGCACACGATCTGCGCACTTGGCGATGCCGCCGCGTGGCCGATCCAGGGCCTCATCAAGAATTTCCGCCATGTCATCGAGGAACGCATCGATGCTGGCGCGGCCGAGCCAATCCCGGCATCCGTACCGGAAGCGGCGGAGTAGAAAAGCCATGCCGAAACTCATCATCGACGGTAACGAGCACGACTTCCCGGATGGCATCACGCTGATCCAGGCCTGCGGGCTCGTGGGCGTCGAGATCCCGCGCTTCTGTTTTCACGAGCGCCTGTCGATTGCCGGCAATTGCCGGATGTGTCTCGTCGAGGTTGTCGGCATGCCGAAACCGATCGCCTCCTGTGCTATGTCGGTTAACGACTTGCGGCCCGGTCCCGATGGGACGCCGCCCACAATCAACACAAAGTCAGAGACGACGCGCCGTGCCCAGGAAGGCACGATGGAGTTCCTGCTGGTCAACCATCCGCTGGACTGCCCGATTTGCGATCAGGGCGGGGAGTGCGACCTCCAAGACCAGGCCATGGCCTATGGCTTCAACGCGGGCCGGTTCAAGGACAACAAGCGTGCTGTCGAGGACAAGTATCTCGGGCCCCTGATCAAGACGTCGATGACCCGCTGCATTCATTGCACGCGTTGCGTCCGCTTCATGACGGAGGTCGCGGGCGTGCCCGAGCTCGGGCTAATCGGGCGCGGCGAGGATGCGGAGATCACGACTTATCTCGAGCACGGCATCCACTCGAACCTTTCCGCGAACATCGTGGATCTGTGTCCGGTTGGTGCCTTGACGTCGAAGCCCTACGCGTTTCAGGCGCGTCCATGGGAGCTGGCGAAGACACCGTCTATCGATGTGATGGACGCGGTCGGCTCGTCGATCCGCGTCGACTCTCGCGGCAAGGAGGTTCTGCGTATTCTGCCGCGCATAAACGATGCGGTGAACGAGGAGTGGATCTCCGACAAGGCTCGGCACGTTTGGGACGGCTTACGGACCCAGCGGCTGGACCGGCCGTATTTGCGTAAGGACGGGAAGCTTGCGCCCTGTACCTGGGACGAAGCCTTCGCCGCAATTGCAAATCGCATCAAGTCCGCCGGTGCGGAGAAGTTCGGCACCATTGCTGGCGACTTGGCCGCCGCCGAGGAGATGTTCGCCCTAAAGACCCTGGCTGATGAGCTTGGGTCACCAAACATTGATTGCCGGCAAGACGGCTCCAAGTTCGATCCAACGCTCGGACGTGCGACCTATCTGTTCAATGCCACGATCGGCGGCATCGAGGACGCGGACGCGGTGCTGCTCGTGGGTTGTGACCCCCGGGTGGAGGCCCCGGTACTGAATTCCCGTATCCTCAAGCGCTGGAAACAGTTGTCGGGTAAGCTGCCCGTTGGCCTCGTGGGCGCGGATGTTGACCTGACCTACCCCTATCAAAGGCTCGGCGCCGGGCCCGAGACGCTGCTGGAAATCGCCAAAGGCGGACACGACTTCGCCAAAACGCTCAAGGACGCCAAGAAGCCGATGGTGATCCTGGGACCGGCCGCATGCGCACGATCCGACGGCTATGACATACTCACCGTTGGCGCGAAGATTGCCACCGAGATCGGCGCCATCACGGATGAGTGGAACGGCTTCAGCGTTCTGCACGCCGCCGCAGGACGCGTGGCGGGCCTCGATCTCGGCCTCGTGCCAGGAGACAAGGGCCTTGGCACTGCCGACATGATCGCTGCCGCCGGGAAGGGGGACCTGGAGGTTCTTTATCTCCTTGGCGCTGACGAAATCGACATGTCGGATGTCGGGAAGGCGTTTGTGATCTACCAAGGCAGCCACGGCGACAAGGGTGCCAACCGCGCGGATGTGATCCTGCCAGGCGCCGCCTACACGGAGAAAGAGGGCACCTACGTCAATACAGAAGGCCGCGCACAGATGACGGCCCGCGCAATCTTCCCACCGGGCGAGGCCCGTGAGGATTGGACGATCCTGAAGCACCTGTCGAACGCCTTGGGCAAGCCGTTGCCGTTCGAAACACTGCAGGAGCTGCGCAGCAAAATGTATGCTGCCGCGCCCCAATTAGCGCAGCTGGACGCGCTGGAGAAGGCCGACCCCAGTCCTATCGCCAAGTTGGCAAGCCACGCGGCCAAACCGGGCAGCGACCCGTTTGGCCTTTCGATGGACGACTACTACCTTTCAAACCCGATCGCCCGAGCCTCCGCCATCATGGCAAGCCTAAGCGCAATGCTCGCGGACGCCGGGAAAGCGACAGGGACCGATGGCTGAGTTCTGGACCAGCTATGGGTGGCCAACCGCCCTGATCATCCTGCACAGCGTCGCCATGATCGTTGTGCTGCTGGTCTTTATTGCGTTCGTGTTGCTGGCCGACCGGAAGATTTGGGCCGCGGTACAGATGCGGCGCGGCCCCAACGTCGTGGGCCCATTCGGCCTATGGCAGTCCTTCGCCGATCTGCTGAAGTTCTTCTTCAAGGAGTTCATCGTTCCGGCTGGTGCCAATAAGGGGCTCTTCATTATTGCCCCCATCATCACGGCAGGGCTGGCGATTTCTGCCTGGGCGGTTATCCCAGTGGCGGAAGGCTGGGCCGTTGCCAACATCAATGTCGGCATTCTGTACGTCTTTGCCATCTCTAGCTTGGAAGTTTATGGCGTCATCATCGCCGGTTGGGCGTCGAACTCAAAATACGCGTTTCTTTCCGCGCTCCGTTCCGCCGCGCAAATGGTCTCATACGAGGTCTCCATCGGCTTCGTGATCATCACCGTGCTGCTGTGCGCAGGGACCTTGAACCTAACGGAGATCGTCCTCGCGCAGGATCGCGGGCTTGGCCTGTTCGGCTGGTACTGGCTGCCGTTGTTCCCGATGTTCGTGATCTTCTTCATCTCGCTTCTGGCCGAGACGAACCGGCCGCCCTTCGACCTGCTCGAGGCGGAGTCGGAACTCGTGGCGGGCTACATGGTCGAGTATTCCTCGACGCCATACATGCTGTTCATGCTCGGCGAATACGTCGCCATCATCTTGCTGTGCAGCCTCGCTACAATTCTGTTTTTCGGCGGTTGGTTGCCGCCGGCGCCTTTCGCTCCCTTCACATGGATACCGGGCGTTGTTTGGTTTGTTCTCAAAGTCTGTGCCCTGTTTTTCCTGGTCTCTATGGTGAAGGCCTTCGTTCCACGCTACCGCTACGATCAACTGATGCGTCTTGGCTGGAAAGTATTCCTGCCGATCTCGCTTGCCGCGGTTGTGATCGTCGCCGCGGTCTTGCGGGTTTGGCAACACGGCATCTAAGGGAAACAACGCGTGACACGGTTCGCACAAGCTGCCAAATCGCTCCTGCTCCTGGAGTTTGTATCGGCCTTCTGGCTGGCCATGAAGTACTTCGTAGCGCCGAAGGCTACGCTCAACTACCCTTACGAGAAGGGACCGCTTAGCCCGCGCTTCCGCGGCCAGCATGCCTTGCGCCGCTATCCCAACGGAGAGGAGCGCTGCATCGCATGCAAGCTCTGCGAGGCGATCTGTCCGGCGCAGGCCATCACGATCGAAGCAGGGCCGCGCCGCGACGATGGTACGCGGCGCACCACGCGCTATGACATAGACATGGTCAAGTGCATCTATTGCGGTTTCTGCCAGGAGGCCTGTCCGGTAGAGGCAATTGTCGAAGGACCGAATTTTGAGTTCGCGACTGAAACGCGCGAAGAACTGTATTACGACAAGGAGCACCTGCTCTCGATCGGAGATCGGTGGGAACGGGAGATTGCCAAGAGTATCGAACTCGACTCGCCTTATCGCTAGGTGAGCTGAGGGAGCACGTAAGGCCTGTTGGCCACGAACTGGGGAGCGTTTTGGGGGCACCATTCTTGGATAGGGACGGCGAAGCCGCAGGACGGCGCATTGCCCGTTTCTCCTACAAAGGAGATGCGGTCTGATGCTTGTCACGCTGTTCTTCTATCTCTTCGCGATCGTGCTCATCGCCTCGTCCGTCGCGGTCGTGTCGGCGAAGAACCCCGTCCACGCCGTATTGTTTCTGATTCTCGCCTTTTTCAATGCCGCCGGACTCTTTGTGTTACTCGGCGCAGAGTTCCTCGCGATGATACTCGTCGTCGTCTATGTGGGCGCGGTGATGGTCCTGTTCTTGTTCGTCGTGATGATGATCGATGTGAATTTCGCCGAGCTCAGGGCCGGCGTCCTGAAGTATCTGCCCATTGGCCTCATCGTCGGCTTCATCCTGCTGTTCGAACTGATCTTTGTTGTTGGGGCGTGGGTGACGGCGCCGCAGCTGGCGATTGACGCGCCGACGCCGCCGCCGGCCGAGGTAAGCAATACGAGGGCGCTCGGCGACATCCTTTACACCGATTACGTTTATCTCTTCCAAGCGGCGGGGCTCATCCTGCTGGTCGCCATGATCGGTGCGATCGTCTTGACGCTGCACCACCGGCGCGACGTCAAGCGGCAGAACATTAGCGATCAGGTCGCGCGGTCGCCTGAGACGGCGATCGAAGTCGTCAAAGTCGAGTCTGGGAAGGGGCTGCAATGACCATCGGTCTCTCCCATTACCTGACCCTAGCCGCCGTGCTCTTCACAATCGG
>JASJEH010000070.1 GCA_030064755.1 Methyloceanibacter sp.
GCTTCACCACCCTCTGGACAATAGAGAAGCCCCAGAGACGGGGGGACTCGGGGCTTCTCCGGTTCCGTACGGGGGGAACCTCGTGCCGGGGAGGGATACCCGACACGAACTCGGAATCTGGCGATCATTGGCGGTTTTTCAAGCCCAAGTCGGTTCGGGCCGGTTCGGCCTACAAGCCTCTCGTCCAACGAAAAAGGCCCCGGCGGGTGTCGCCAGGGCCTTCGGTCTGTCGATGTCGTCCGCGCCGGCTAGTTGCGGTTCTGGCCGAGCAGTTGGAGCAGCATCATGAACAGGTTGATGAAGTCGAGATATAGACGCAGGGCGCCCATCACCGCCTTCTTGCCCGCCACGCTGCCGTCGTCGTTGACGCTGTACATCTCCTTGATCTGCTGCGTGTCGTAAGCCGTGAGGCCAGCGAACACGAGCACGCCGATCACCGATACAGCGAACTGCAGCGCGGTCGACCCAAGAAACAGGTTCACGATCGAGGCGAGAATTATGCCGATCAGGCCCATGAACAGGAACGAGCCCCAGCCCGAAATGTCCTTCTTCGTGGTGTAGCCCCACAGAGACAGCGCGCCGAACGCGGCGGCCGTAATGAAGAACACACGCGCAATGCTCGCGCCCGTAAAGACGAGAAAGATCGACGCGATCGAAGCGCCCATCAGTGCCGAAAACAGCCAGAAGAGCGTCTGGGCAGTGCTGACACTTAGGGTTTGAATCCTAAAGGAAATGAAGAACACCATCGCCAGCGGGGCGAAGATCACGACCCACTTGAACCCGCTGTTGAACATCACATTGCCGAACGACGTCAGCCCGGTGATGGAGCCGTCCGCGCCTGTCACGACCGACATGGCGTAAACCACATACGCCACCACGCCGGTGATCGCCACGCCAGAGGCCATGTAGTTGTAGACGCGGAGCATGTAGGAGCGCAGCCCCTCGTCGATCACGCCCGCATCGGCGCGTCCGACGGTCTGCTCATAACGTCTGTCGAGTTCCGCCATTAATTTCTAGTCCTTTGTTTCGTTAGTTCCGTTGATCAGAAGTGGCCGTGGCAAACGCCACAATTTCTTGGAATATGGGGTTTTCAGGCTATTTCCGCAAGATGAAGGGATCGTGTCCGCATCATCGGAAACATCTATTTGATTGGAGCGATTCTCCGATGGGCAGCCCGTTCACTCCGCCCGAAGATAGGGTGCCGCCTTCACCGAAAGCACGCGCCACGTGGTGATTGCCCCCACAACCAACACCAGAGCCAAAGCGAGCCCAATGGTTCCAAGCGCTGCCCACAGGTCGAAGACGAAGGTGATGTCGAAGACGAAGGTGCAGAGAGCCCAGGCCGTAACCGTGGCGATGATCACCGCGAGCAGGGCTGTTGCGAGCCCGAGCAGGCCAAACTCGATGAGTTCGGCACTCAGGACCTGCCACCGCGTCGCGCCCAGCGTCTTGTAGAGCACGGCGAGATAGGTTCGGCGCTGCTGGCCGGCAGATACCGCGCCCGCGAGCACCGCAGCGCCGATCAGCAAGGTGAAGCCGGCGGTCGCGCTGATTGCCGCCATGAGTTTGGCGAGCATCGACTTGGCAGCGTCGACAATGTCGCCAATCTTGATGGCCGTCACCAGGGGAAAGCGCTCAGCGAGCGCCTGGATGATATTGGCCTCGGCCTCCGGCGCTGTGCCCTTTGGCAGCTCGAGCGTGGTGACGAGGCGGTGTGGTGCTCCTTTCAGCGTACTCGGCGAAAAAACCATCACGAAGTTGATGGCGAGCGATTCCCAGTCGATCTTGCGCATGGAAGCGATCTCGGCTTCCACGTTGCGGCCGAGGATATTGACGGTGACCTTGTCTCCGATCTTCAGCCCAAGTCCGCGAGCGAGCTCGCCATCAAATGACACGAGCGGCGGGCCGTCATAGTCCTTCGGCCACCACTCGCCCTCTTCGATTTCAGAGGCTCCCGGGACACTGTCCGTGTAGGTCAAGCCCCGGTCTCCGGAAACAACCCAGCGCGTGTCGGGGGAGATCTCGGCTTTGTCAACGGGCACACCTTTGATTTCGACGATACGTCCCCGCAGCATGGGTGCATTGTCCATCTTGGCGCCGGCTTCGATCGTCTTCGCCGTCTTCTCGAATGCGCCGAGATCGTCTGGCTCGACGTCGAGGAAGTAGTAGGCCGGTGCATCCACCTCAACGTGGCTTTCGATCTCTGCCAGCAGAGATCCGTGGATCAGCGCCACCGCGATCAGGAGCCCTAGGCCAAGGCCCAGCGAAACGGAGATCGCGCGGGCCAGCGAACCCGGTGCGCCGATGCTAGCCCAGGCCAGCGCCACGGCAGGCGGCTTTGTTCGCCGGTGGCGCGCGGCATAGCGCTGCACCAGAAAACCGAAACCAAGCAGCAGCCCAAACGCCACGAGAATGCCGAGCGAGATCGCGGCCGTGACGAGCCGTTCTTCGCTTGCCGCGATCGCGAGGACGAACAGCGCGAGCCCCGCAGCCGCTGAGCCGATCGCGAATGGCGTGGCCGAACGTGTGCGCTCGTCCGTGAGGCCGGCGCGCATGAGCCGTGCCGGCGAAATGAGGCTCGCACGACCCAAAGGCCAAAGGACGAACAGCACCATGGTCAAGAGGCCCGCGAGCGCGGCAACGAGGAGCGGGATAGGGTGAGGCTCGATCGCAAGCGGCAGTGGCAGCGTATCTTCGTAGAGCGTGGCTATGGCGAGCGGTGCCAGCGCGCCAAGAATCAGGCCAAAGACGATGCCGACACCGGCTAGCATCACCGCCTGGATCAGATACACTTTGAGAACGAGGCCGCTCGTCGCGCCCAGACACTTGAACGTCGCAATGACGTCGCGCTTCTTCGCCATATAGCTCTGGATCGCATTGCCGACGCCGATCCCGCCGAGCAGTAGGGCCGTGAGCCCGACGAAACTTATGAACTGTGTGAAGCGCCGCGCGTCGCGCCGCAACGACGGGGCTGGGTCCGTCCAGTCGCGGATGGCGAAGCCGCTCTGCGGAAACGCGGTCTCCATGGCCTTCCGCACCTCTGTGAGGGTCGTCCGATTCGTGCCCGCGTCGTTCGGCAATTTAATGCGATATGTCCATCGAATGAGGCTGCCGGGTTGTATGAGTCCGGTCGCATCGAGCGTGTCGCGCGACATCAGGACTTTCGGCCCGTAGGACAGGCGGTCTGCAAGGCGGTCAGGCTGTTGGCCGAGCGTGCCGGCGATCTTCACCTTGGCCTCGCCGATCTTCAGCGAGTCGCCGATCTTGAGTCCGAGACGCTCGAGCAGGATGGGTTGAACGAGTACGGTGCCGCGTTCCTGCCATGCAAGACCAAGGCCCTCAGGCTCAATCACGCTCACATCTCCATAAAGAGGGTAGGCGTCGTCAACCGCCTTCACCTCGATCAAAGCGCTCGTGCCGTCCTCACCGCGGGCCATGGCTCGGAAGCTTGCGGATTGGGAGACCTGTCCGAGGTCGCTTAGCGCTGCGGATTCATCCGCCGTCGCCTGGCGATGCACGACTTCGAAGGATAGGTCGCCGCCGATCAGCAAACGTCCCTGGTTGGCGAGGGCTTTGTCGAAGGCTGCCGCCAGCGATCCGATCGCGGCGACAGCGGCGACCCCAAGAGCAATGCAAAGGACGAACACCGACAGGCCGCCTGCGCCAGCGCGCAATTCCCGCAGCGCGATCGAAAACGCCAGCGATCGATTGTTGCTGGCTGCTGGCGCGTCCGAGGTCGCCGCTTGAATGGTCATGAGGCAGCAGCGCTCACGGCGGCGCCGTCGTCCACGATGCGTCCGTCGGCAACGCTCACGGTGCGATCGCAGCGTGTGGCGAGATCATGATCGTGGGTGATGAGGAGGAGAGTCGCGCCCGTCCGTTCTTTGAGCGCAAAGAGTAGATCCATGACGTGTGCGCCAGTCGACTGGTCCAGATTGCCAGTGGGTTCGTCCGCGAGAATGAGCGTCGGCCGTGTAGACAGCGCCCGCGCGATCGCGACACGCTGTTGTTCGCCGCCAGAGAGTTGTCCTGGAAAATGGGAAGTGCGATGGGACAGGCCAACCTCCTCTAGTGCGTCGCGTGCCGCTTCCAACGCGTCGTCTTTGCCGAGGAACTCCATTGGCAAAGCCACGTTCTCGATGGCGGTCATGGTGGGAACGAGGTGAAACGATTGGAAGACAATTCCGATCTTCTCCGCGCGCAAGCGGGCCAAACGGTCCTCGTCCAGCGCGCCTAGTTCGGACCCCGCCACTGTGACGCGTCCTGAAGTCGCTCGCTCGAGCCCAGCTGTGACCATGAGCAGTGTGGACTTGCCCGATCCGCTTGGGCCGATGATCGCCACAGCCTCGCCCAACGAGACGTCTAGATCGATGCCGCGCAAGATCGCTACGGCGCCCGCCCGCGACGGCAGCGTGACATGAACGTCCTCAAGCTCTATCGCATGCGGTTGTCTCAGGGTCTGGTCCATGGTCTCGATCGGCTTCTGGCGGGATTACAAAGGACGGGATGGTGCTCAACGTGATCCCATACCGCGAGGACATAGAGTAGGGGCAAACAGGTCGAAAAGATGAAACAAGCAAATGTTCGGCTTCGTTTTCTTGGTACGTTCTTAGCGGCGCTTTGGATTGGCGTCGCCTGCCTTTCCGCTGTAGGCCATGCGGAACAGGACGAGACGGTTATCGTCGCTCTTGGAGACAGCCTAACCTCAGGCTTCGGCTTGCCCAACAACCAGGCGTTCCCGTCCCAGCTCGAAAGTGCACTGAAAAAGCGCGGCCATAACGTTCGCGTGGTCAACGCAGGCGTCTCCGGCGATACCACGATGGCGGCGTTGCGGCGTCTCGATTGGGCCCTGGATGCCGAGGCGGACGCGGTCATTGTGGAGTTGGGCGGCAACGATGCCCTGCAAGGCCTGCCGCCTGAGGCGACAAGAGCGGCCCTCACAGAGATTCTCGAAAGGCTTCAAGAAAGAAACTTGCCAGTGCTCTTGGCGGGGATGGAGGCGCCTCGGAACCTGGGGAAAGAGTACGTAACCGCGTTTAGTGCGATTTATCGTGAGCTTGCCGCGCGGTATAATGTTCTTCTGTACCCTTTCTTTCTGGAAGGGGCCGCGCTCAATTCGGAGCTGATGCAGAAAGACGGGATTCATCCTAACGGTAAGGGTGTTACCGTCATTGTTGATAACATTCTGCCCCAAGTTGAGGCGTTGTTGGTCTCGTCCCAAGGAAACGAGGACGGATGAGCGAGCCGTTGAAACAAGTCGCGGCATTGCCGGTCGTCGAGACCGAGCAAGGCCCCCTCGTGTTGTTGATAACAACGCGTGGACGCGGGCGCTGGACCATTCCCAAAGGTTGGCCCAAGTCCGGGGCAACGGACAGCGCCATGGCCGCCAAAGAGGCCGCCGAAGAGGCGGGCGTCAATGGCAAGATCGGTAAGAAGCCGATTGGTTCGTTCGCCTATACGAAGCGCCTGCACTTTTACTCCTGGGCCAAATGCGTCGTCGACGTGTTTTTGCTGCGCGTGAAATCCCACAAGCTGGATTGGCAGGAGAAAGATGCTCGCAAGGTTCGTTGGGCGTCGCCCGACGAAGCGGCGGCACTGGTTTCGGATTCTGAACTCGCGTCTTTGCTCCGCACCGTCTTCCATGTAAGAGCCGCGTAGGCAATCGAACTGGTTAGCACGGCAGTTATTGGTGTTGCCTTGAGGCTATTGAGGCTGCGCGCGTCGATGCCCAAGTAGATGGATTGGCCGAGGTGGGGTAGGGGCGCATGGCGAAACGCGGAAACGGCGCGAAGAAAAAGCGCGCAGACCGGGTTATCCGGCCGCGTGTGGGCGCCGCGTCCCTCCGCCGACGAGCGCATGAGCCGGGGACGCCGCTCGACAAAGACCTTCGCAAAATTGAACGGCTTGAAGAGGCCACACGTGCGGCCTCGCGCAGTTATCTCGCTCTGGGAGCGACGCTCGTCTTCCTGTTGGCTGCTGCGCTCCTTGCAGATAGCCACGCGGTGAGAGGGCAAAGCGAGCTCTTGCTTGTTTTTGCTGCTGTCATCGGCGGCTACCTGGCGCTCACGATCGGCGCCAACGACGTCGCGAACAACGTCGGCCCCGCCGTGGGCGCACGGGCTCTCAGCATGACCGGGGCGCTTGCGCTCGCAGCGGTGTTCGAGTGCGCTGGCGCGTTGATCGCGGGCGACGAAGTAGTGGAGACCATATCGCAGGATTTGATCGATCCGGCGTTGCTGCCGAATACGGATGTCTTCGTCTGGGTCATGATGTCCGCGATGCTCGCCGCGGCCTTATGGGTTCATCTGGCTACCTATGTGGGGGCGCCCATATCCACAACGCACTCGATTGTTGGCGGCGTTCTTGGCGCGGGCCTGATCGGACTGGGAGCTTCCGCCCTCGATTGGAGTGTCGTGGCCAGCGTCTTTGCTGCATGGCTGCTGTCGCCCATTGCCGGCGCTTTCATCGCTGCCGCCCTCGTCGCATTTATCGAGATCAATATGATCTACAAGCCGGACAAAATCGCAGCTGTACGCCGATGGCTGCCCGTGCTCGTCGCGCTCATGGCGGCAGTGTTCTTCGCCTTCATCTCGTTGAACGTTTTCGGTCAGGGGTGGGGGCTCGATGCGCGACTCGTTTTGCTGACCTGCGTCTCTGTGTTTGGGCTCGTCTACCTTCTCGCAGGCCCATGGGTGCATGCTCAGTCCGAGGGTATGGAGAACCGCAATCAGAACGTCCGGCAACTTTTTCGGTCCCCGCTGATCTTCGCGGCGTGTCTGTTGTCCTTCGCTCACGGCTCAAATGATGTCGCGAATGCCGTGGCGCCTCTCGCCGCGGTGCTTGAGAATGCCGGTCAGCCCGAGCTTCTGGAACCGGAAGGTGTACCCTTCTGGGTGATGCTGATCGGCGCAACCGGTATTAGCCTTGGCCTGTTTCTATATGGTCCGCGGATCGTTCGGGTCGTTGGAGTTCAGATCACGAGAATGAACCCGATGCGAGCCTTTTGCGTGGCGCTCGCGGCCGCCTTCACAGTCCTTGTCGCCTCCGAACTCGGGATGCCCGTATCGACCACACAAACAGTGGTGGGCGCGGTGTTCGGTATCGGTTTTTTCCGTGAGTTCGCCGCCCGATACAGCCGGCAGCGGCGTTACTACATCCTCACGAAGAAAAGCCGGCAGGCGGCGCCCGTGTTTCCGGCAACTCGCGACGAGATCCTAAGGCGCAAACTCGTGCGCCGCTCGCACTTCATTGGAATCGTCGCGACCTGGGCAGTTACCGTTCCCTGTGCCGCGACCATCGCCGCGCTGATTTATGCTGGCATCGACTGGATTCGCTGACACGTCGACCGGGGCGCCGCGCGGTCATGGCGGCCTATGAGACGCGCATGGCGGCACTTGCTGAGGCAGAGACCGTCCCGGCGCGGGATTGAGCTCGGCCGCTCAGTTGGGCATTCCCACTGCGGCTAGCGCGAGGGCGAAGCTCAAGCAGGCAAGGATCGTCGTTATCGCGCGCAGGTCGTTCCAGCGAACCCAGGACAGGCGGTAGTGGCCCCAACGCTCTCGCGCCTCTGTCGCATCGGGCGACCAGGCGAGAAGTACGTTGTTGAGCGGCACGCTGCGCAACATGGTGACGCCGAAGCCCCCAAGCAGAAACAGCGTTGCACCGGCGGCCAGGTAGTATGCGTAGTCTTCTTGCCAGACCACGATACTCAGCACGCCAAGGACAGCACAGAGAATGGCGGTCCCAAAAAACAGCACGAGAAAGGGCACTCTCTTGATGGCGCGCACGGTTGCCTGCATAGCGACGATACCGCGCTCGGCCGACAGGCCCCCTAGCGCACGCATAAAGACTATTGAGAACGCTAAGAACGTGCCCGCCAGCAGCGCTGTGCACAACACGGCGCCTATCGTCAGCACAAAGATTGCGTAAGTCATTCTGCGGCCATCTAGCGGCCTTCACCCGGGGCGGGTGCCGATCTTCTCGCTACCAATCGGGGTTGGTGCATTTCACGCCCCTTGCCTTGATGGACGAGATCTTTCCTGTCTCGACGTCGATCTCCCAGGCCTTGCGAAGATTGGTCCACCACTCCGCCGAATCCTTGCCGCTCGCCTCGCCCATAAAACGCAGCGTGTAGTCCTCACCCTTCATACAGGCAGTGGAGAATGTATACCCCTTTCGCGGCTTACTGGTGATGAGCGCGTCGGTCACCTGGAAGCTAGCCCCCGAGCCGCGCCCAGCAGCCTCCGTCTCGTTGGCCGTCAGCACCAGAACCGTGCCGTCGTCGCGGGTGTATTGTTCAACATAGATTGGGGGGAGAACGAGACCGCCGCCGAGGCTGGTCCATCCGTCGATGTCGAAGCTACCCGAGTAGGTTTTGCCGACTAGGCTCTTGGCAAAGTCCTCGTCGCTCATAGGCTCCGCGTCCTCGCTGTTCTCCGTCTCGGCTTGCGACTCGGCTGCAGGTTCTTCGCCGGCTGGCGCTTCGGTCTCCGCGCGAAGGTTTCCTGCAACCAAGAGGACTAGCGCAAACGCGGCCACAAACGAACCGATCAATCTTACGTTCATTCCACTTATCCATACTGTTGTAATGTCGCTATCAGAGTAGCGCACCGCGCCCCGCTCTCGGCGGCCCGCCGCACCCTATTCAAATTCCCTGCAAGATTCGCCTCTAATTTTGGCCCGATGTCATTTCGATCCCGCCACTTCTCGCGCATCGTGCTGACCGTTCTCGCGGCGATGCTGTTTGCTGCCTGGGTCATAGCAGCCACGGGATCTGCCGAGAGCCCGCATCCGGTGACCGCGCATGATTGCGCATCCGAACGTCTCAACAAGATGATCGGGCAAACGATCATGGTCGGCTTTCCGGGGCGGCGAACACAGGACAGAGGCGTGCAAGCGGTTCTTGAGCAGCTGCGCGATGGAACGATTGGCGGTGTGATTCTGTTCCCGAAGAACATCGCGGACAAGGCCCAGCTCAAGGCGCTGACCGATGCTCTCATGCAGACGCGGTCCGATCTGCCGCCCTTCATCGCCGTCGATCAGGAAGGCGGTAGGGTCCAGCGCCTTCGGGCCAGAAAGGGCTTTGAGTGGTTTCCTTCTGCAAAGCTCGTCGGAGACAATCCCAGTCTCGATGCACAGGACGTCGCCGAGGAAATCTACCGGCAAATGGCCGTCGAGCTCGCGAGCCTTGGCTTCAATATGAATCTCGGACCTGTTGTCGACGTGAACACCAACCCGGACAACCCCGTGATTGGTTTGCTAGGGCGCAGCTTTGGTGCCAGTGCCGACGTCGTGTCGCCAATGGCGGCGGCTTTCATCAACGCCCATCACGCAGCCAACGTGGCAACGGTGGCCAAGCACTTTCCCGGGCACGGCTCCAGCTCCGTCGATAGCCATCGCACCTACGTGGATATCTCGCAAAGCTGGCGCGAGGAGGAGCTCGATCCCTACCGCCGCCTCGTGCTGCAGGGTCTACTCGACGGTGTGATGTTGGGCCATCTCTATCATCCGCGCTTCAGCGATCTTCAGGGCCTGCCTGCGTCGCTTTCGGCCAAGGCGGTGGACGTCTTGCGTGGGCCCAATGGGCTTGGATTTGATGGTGTCATCATCAGCGACGATATGGAGATGGGGGCGATCCGCGAGCGCTTTTCCGCCGAGGAAGCAGCGGTGCGCGCGATCAAGGCTGGCACCGATATCGTGATCTTCTCCAACATCGACCGCGATGATCCTGAGTTCGGCCGGCGCATTCATCAGGCATTGGTCGACGCGGTCTGCGATGGTCAGATCAGTGAACAGCGTATCGGGGATGCCTATCGCCGGGTCGTCCGGCTGAAGGAACAGCTGAAGGCGAAGACGCTACCGACAGCGTGGTGAGCGCTATTTGGTGCTTTCCAGGGCGCGCAGCGCTCGGGCGCGGGCAGCTGCGTGATCGACAATCGGCGCAGGGTAGGTCTTTCCAAGCTCAACGCCCGCCGCGGCCAAAATCGTGGGCGGAGCCTCCCAGGGTTTGTGAATGTCGCCCGTGGGCATGCCAGCGAGTTCCGGGACCCATGTCCGCACGTAAGTGCCTTCGGGATCGAATTTCTCACCCTGAAGGATTGGATTGAAGATGCGGAAATAGGGAGCGGCGTCCGCGCCGCAGCCGGCGACCCACTGCCAGCTCGCTGAATTGTTCGCGAGATCCGCATCCACCAGCGTGTCCCAAAACCACGCAGCCCCGTCCTGCCAAGGAAGGAGCAGGTGCTTGACGAGAAACGACGCAACAACCATGCGCGCCCGGTTCGGCATCCAGCCCGTTTCCCAGAGCTGCCGCATGGCGGCGTCCACCACCGGGTAGCCTGTCTGCCCGCGCTGCCAAGCCGTCAGCGCGACCGGATCGTCGCGCCATGGGAAATTGCGGAACTCTGGCCGCAAGGGGATATCGGGCAAGTCCGGAAAGGCGACGAGGAGGTGGTACGAGAATTCGCGCCAACCGATCTCGCGGATGAAGCTGTTCGCGCCTCTCTCGATGGCGCCGTTCGCCGCCACGGCATGGGCCGCAGCATGCCATACTTGGCCAGGGCTGATCTCGCCGAAGTGCAAGTATGGCGACAGCAGCGACGTAGGTCGGCCCGGCAGCGCATTGCGCAATGTGCCGTAGGCACCCATGCGCTCGTCGATGAACTCGGCGAGAGCGGCTGCAGCGGATTTCTCTCCGGGTGTCCACGTTGCGCGCAAGCCCCCGGCCCAGTCAGGCCGGGACGGTTGAAGATTGAGCTCCGCCAGCGGCATGCTTTTCACATCCGCGAAAGTCGAGAGCTTCGGCACGCCGAGCGGGACCGGCGGATCGGGTTGCGTCAGGCACGCTTTCCAGAACGGCGTGAACACGCGAAAGGGACGTCCGTCCTTGGCCACGATGTCCTGCGGTGCATAGAGAAGCCGCCCGCGATGCAGGTGAAAGTCGACCCCACGTTTGCGGCAGAGCGCGGCGATGTCGCTCTCGCATTGTGTTCCGACGGGCTCAAAGCTCTGCGTGGCATGGAGCGCCGTGGCGCCGGTTTCCTCGAGAATCTCCGACAGGATATCGTGCGTTCGTCCTTCGCGCAGGATGAGCCCGCCGCCTTGTTTCGCCAACGACGTGTTAAGCGCTCGGAGGCTCTCGTGTAGCCACCAGCGCGACGCGCCGCCAGGGCTGCTTGCGCCTTCGGTCTTGGAATCACGGATGTAGAGCGGCAACACCGGTGCGCCGGACTGCGCAGCCGCGGTCAGCGCTTCGTTGTCGGCAAGTCGTAGCTCCTTTCGGAACCACACGATCGCCGGACCGTCCATCTTTGGGCTCATGTGTCAGCCGTCACAGCCAGCGCAGCCTCATGCAGGCTGCGGGACTCTTCACCGAAACAGCAGAAGACGACTCGGGCTATGCCGGGTACGTCTGGCAAGGTCTCGCGGACGGTTCGCACTGCGATCAGCGCAGCCCGGTCTGGCGGGAAGCCGTAGATACCGGTTGAGATGGCTGGAAACGCGATCGATCCGACTCCGTTGTCGGCCGCGAGGTGCAATGCCCTGCGGTAACAGCTCGCGAGCTGTTGTCCTTCGCCGCTCTCGCCGCCGCCCCAGACCGGTCCCACCGCGTGAATGACGAATTTGGCGGGAAGATCGAAGCCGGGCGTGATCCTACAATCACCTGTCTCGCAGCCGCCGAGGGCTGCACATGTCGTGGCGAGTTCGGGGCCCGCGGCTCGATGGATCGCACCGCATACCCCGCCGCCTGGCGCCAGCGCTTCATTGGCGGCGTTGACGATTGCATCCACCTTCAGCGAGGTGATGTCCGCGTCGACGATCTCGATCCTGTCTTTCATGGGATCATTGCTAGTCGGAACCGGGCGGGGATCAAGCGCATAAACCTCATGGCGTCATCGGAGGCCGCTATCGGCTAGCTTGGCTTCGAGAGTTTCGCCTTGACGCTTGTCGCGTGTGTTATGTTATATCGCGAGAATGACTTCAGCTCATAGCCACACCGGCAGAACAGCGACGCCGAAGCTCTCTCCCAATCAGAGCAAGATTTTGGGATGCTTGCGCGAGGCGGGCGAACCTATGAGCGCCTACGCCATTCTCGACCGTGTCCGGAAATCTGGAATCTCCCACCCGCCGACTGTTTATCGGGCTCTGAATGACCTGATGAAGAAGGGTATGGTGCACCGGCTCGAGTCGCGATCTGCATTCATTGCCTGCGATCACGGGGGGTGCGACGGGCGCCTTGCCTTTGCCATTTGCCGATCGTGTGACAAGGTGATGGAGATTGCGCTTGGCAAGAAAGAACAGGCTTGGCTCCTTGGTTTGGCGCCCGACGAGCTCATGCCCGATCAGATCACGTTGGAGATCGCCGGGTTGTGCGAGGCGTGCAGACCCGATCAACCTGCAACGTCTTAGGCGACTGCGCTCGGAAGGAAACTCGCTTTGTCACTCCCGGGGTCCTCGGAGCCACTTCGGAACGCACGCGTTGGCTCGCCGAGTCCGGCGTTCTCGTTGCTTCAGTCTTCGACCGTGCAACGGCTTTTGTTCGTGGTCGCCATACTGGCGGCCCTTTGGCTTGCCGCCTACTGGGCTCTGCAATAAGTGGGGCAGTCGTGAGCACACCAGCTATCAGCTTTGAGAACTTGACGCTGAGCTACGACCAGCACCCCGTGGTCCATCATGTCACGGGAACGATCAGCCAAGGTGCGCTGCTTGCCATTGTCGGTTCCAATGGGGCCGGCAAGTCAACCCTGCTCAAGGCGCTCGTCGGAGAGCTCAAGCCTGTGACTGGGCGTATCGATCTCCATGGCGCAAGCAAGCAGGATATCGCCTATCTGCCCCAGGTCATCGATATCGATCGTAGTTTTCCGATTTCGGTTTTCGACTGTGTCGCCATGGGTCTCTGGCGCCAAATTGGGGTGTCGGGCGGTCTCGACGCCGCAAGCCGCGAATGCGTGGCCGGTGCCTTGGAGGCGGTTCATCTGACCGGGCTCGAGAACCGTGCGATTGGAGCGTTGTCGGGCGGGCAGTTTCAGCGTGTCTTGTTCGCGCGGCTGCTTTTGCAAGATGCGAGGATCATCCTTCTGGATGAGCCGTTCCGCGCTGTCGATGCGAAGACGATCGATGACCTCACCGGCCTAATCCGACGCTGGCATGCAGAGGGGCGAACGGTTATCGCGGTTCTTCACGACATCGACTTAGTGCGGCAGCATTTCTCGGAAACGCTGCTACTCGCACGCGAAGTGCTGGCATGGGGCGATACGGCGTCTGTCCTCAACCCCGTCAATCTCGATCGCTCTCGCGCGTTCAGCGAGACTGTCGACCCAAATGCCAGGGTTTGCGAACGTGGTGAGGCGCGTGAGACTGCATGATCGATGCGCTCTATCAGCCCTTCGCCGAGTTCTCGTTTATGCGGCGTGCGCTCGTCGGCTGCATCGCGATCTCGCTCACCGCGCCACCCATCGGCGTGTTTCTCACTTTGCGCCGCATGAGCCTCATGGGCGATGCCATGGGACACGCGATTCTGCCCGGTGCAGCGATCGGGTTCCTCGTTGCGGGGCTCTCCCTGCCAGCCATGAGCTTGGGCGGCTTCATAGCAGGACTTGCCGTTGCGGTTGCGGCGGGCGTTGTCGCCCGCTCACATGTGATCCGCGAGGATGCGAGCCTTGCTGGCTTCTACCTCATCTCGTTGGCGTTCGGCGTGTTTCTGGTCTCGGTCCACGGTTCCAATGTGGACTTGCTGCACGTTCTCTTCGGCTCGGTTCTCGCGCTCAATGATGAGGCGATCTATCTCGTCTGTGGCATCGCGACTGTCTCGCTTCTGACACTTGCACTCATTTACCGGCCGCTCGTCCTGGAATGCTTCGATCCCTATTTCCTCCGTTCCGTCAGCCAGTGGAGTTCGCCGACGCATCTGATCTTCCTGATCTTGGTCGTGCTCAATCTCGTGGCTGGCTTTCAGGCGCTGGGCACGTTAATGGCAGTTGGCGTGATGTTGCTCCCTGCGGTCGCGGCTCGATTCTGGTCGAACAGTGTTGGCGGCATGATCGCCGTTGCCGTGGGCTCGGCCCTTCTCTCAAGCCTCATCGGGCTGCTCGCCTCTTATCACTACAGCGTGCCGACGGGACCGACGGTCATCTTGGCCTGCGGCGTGTTCTATCTCTTCTCAATGCTTGCTGGCAGGCGGGGCGGAGCTCTTTGGGGGCTCGTGCCACGCAGGCATTTGGAGGCCTAACGCAGGCGATACGGATCAAAAGGAGTGATTATTGTGCGTAATCGGTTTTTACCCATCGCAGCCGCTGCGCTCTTCGCCCTCGGCTTTGCACAGCCCGCTCACGCAGACGACAAGGTCAAGGCTGTTGCCTCGTTCAGCATTCTTGGCGACATGGTGAGAAATGTGGGCGGCGATCGCGTCGAGGTCTTGGAACTTGTCGGTCCCGACGGGGACGGCCACACATATAGTCCGACGCCTGCCGATGCGAAGACGCTTGCCGGCGCGCAGATCTTCTTCGTCAATGGGCTTGGCTTCGAAGGTTGGATGGAGCGGCTCGAGAAGTCCTCTGGCTTCAAGGGGCAGAAGATCGTCGCGAGCACCGGCGTAACGCCACGCGAGATGGAAGAAGACGACGATTATGGGGATCATGCCAAGGACGATCACGACGACCATGATCACGACAAGCATGCCAAGGACGATCATGACGACCACGACCATGATAAGCATGCGAAGGACGATCATGACGAGCATGATCATGATGATGATAAACATGCGGAGGGCCATCATCACCACGGCGGCCTAGACCCGCATGCCTGGCAAAGCCTCGACAACGGCGTGATCTATGTGAAGAACATTCGCGATGGTTTGATTGCCGCCGACCCCGAGGGGAAGGACACATACGAGGCGAATGCAAAGGCATACATTGAGGCGTTGGAGGCGGAGAACGCGGCAGTGAAGAAGGCGCTTGACGCAATTCCGGAGCAGCACCGGCGCATCATCACGAGTCACGATGCCTTCGGCTATTTTGGCGCGGCCTATGACCTCGAGGTTCTAGCGCCTGAGGACGTGAGCACGGAAAGCGAGCCTTCGGCGAAGGATGTCGCCGAGATCATTCGCCAGATCCGTAAAGAGAAAATCCCGGCGATCTTTATGGAAAACATTACCAATCCGGCTTTTCTGGAGCAGATCTCGCGGGACACGGGCGCCAAGATCGGCGGCACCCTTCACAGTGATGCGCTGTCTGGGCCAGACGGTTCGGCGCCGACCTATATCGATATGTTCAAGCACAACGTTGAAACGCTGACCTCTGCGTTGGCGTCCTCCTCCTAGTCAGGGAACTGAAACAAAGAGCGGTGCGGCGCTCGGGCCGCCCCGTTTTCGTATCGACGACGGCCTTCATTGCCTCAATGAAGCCCCAAAGAACTATGTTATAACATCACAACATAAGCTGAGACTGGAGCCTATCGACAATGGACACAGAACTCGTGGATCACCTCCACAAGGCGGCGCCGGGCCGGGACAAGCGACTTCCGGTTACCGTGCTTTCGGGCTTTTTGGGTGCTGGCAAAACAACGCTGCTCAATCGCGTTCTCGCCAATCGCGAGGGGCGCAAGGTTGCCGTCATCGTCAACGACATGAGCGAGATCAATGTGGACGCCGAGCTCGTCAGAAAGGGCGGGGCTGATCTGTCGCGCACCGACGAAGCCTTGGTCGAAATGTCGAATGGCTGCATCTGCTGTACGCTTCGGGAAGATCTCTTGCTTGAGGTCCGCCGGCTCGCGGACGAAGGCCGGTTCGACTATCTGCTCATCGAATCGTCAGGGATTTCCGAGCCACTGCCAGTGGCCACCACGTTCGACTTCCGCGACGAAGAGGGGCAAAGCCTCTCGGACATAACCCGGCTCGACACGATGGTGACCGTGGTCGATGCGGTGAACCTGCTGCAGG
>JASJEH010000020.1 GCA_030064755.1 Methyloceanibacter sp.
AGGAGTTCGGCGAGGTCGTCGTCATCGGTCGTGATAGCGCCGCCATCCCCGTAGCAACCCAGCGGCTTTGCAGGGAAAAAGCTTGTACAGCTGACGGGCGCGAGTGCACCGACGCGCTTACCGCCATAGACGCCGCCGAAAGATTGGGCCGCGTCGGACATCAGGTTCAATTTCTCTCGGTCGGCCAGCGCATTAAGTTCGTCCCAATCCGCTGGCAGGCCGAAGAGGTCCACTGCGAGTATCGCCTTTGGATTGAGCTTTCCATCGGCGCGTGTGGCGGCGACCTTCGCTTCGAGATCGTTCATGTCGAGATTGAAGCTGTCTTCTTCGACGTCCACGAAGACGGGTGATGCGCCAACGAGGATAATCGCCTCGGCGCTGGCCGTGAACGTGAAGGAGGGAACGAAGACCGCATCGCCGGGCCCGACGCCGTAAGCAATCAGTGGCATGATGATCGCGTCCGTCCCGCTTGAGCACGAGATCGCGTAGCGAACACCGCAGTATTCCGCGAGTTCGGATTCCAACTTCGTCACCGCGGGTCCGAGGATGTATCGGCCGTCGTCGAGGACTTCTTGGATCGCCTCCGCGATTTGCGGCTTCAGCCGCGCATACTGCGTCTTCAAATCGACAAAGGGGACGCCCGACATCAATCTTCCTTCTCTCTCCTGCGCTTCAGTCCCCGGCTCTTGAGGTCCGGCAACTGTGACCGGCTTTCCCTAGCCAAGTCACAGGGCAACGGCAAGGGGACGCATCAAGACGACGCAGCGAGGAGACCGAGGACCGGTGCCTGCTACTGGCGTTCAGACTGGGTTCAGGTCGGCCGCGCCACCTTGCGTGCCATTCTGGTCTCCCGAGCCGAGCGGCGGGGCCTTGAAGATTTCTTTGGAGGTCTCAATGAACCGCTTGCTCACGATCTGCGTCGTGGTGATTGCTGCGATCGCCGCCAGCGCGCTGGCGCCCGGAAGGGCATCCGCCGGTGGGCCGGACAATCCGTATGCCCCAGCCGATATCGGGATAACTCAGTTCTACGACGCGCTGGCACCCTTCGGCGACTGGGTTGCCGATGAGCGCTTCGGATATGTTTGGTATCCGAACGCTGTCGACCCAAGTTGGCGCCCCTACGCGGTCGGCAATTGGGTCTACACCGAGGAGTATGGCTGGTACTGGGATTCGCCAGAACCGTTTGCCTGGGCCGTTTATCACTACGGACGGTGGGGCTTTGACCCCGACTATGGCTGGTATTGGGTCCCCGGAGAGACCTGGTCTCCAGCCTGGGTAGAATGGCGCTACAGCGACGACTATGTCGGCTGGGCTCCCGAGCCTCCGATCGCGCCGGTGAGCTATGGCGGCTATGGCGGCGATTGGGCCTATGACAGCTATGACCCTTACTACGACGGCCGAGGATCTCACTTCAGCTTCGGCCTAGCCACCGGCGGCTTTGCGTTCTCCTTCGGGAGCTTCGACCGCCACGACAGCTATGACTATGGGTTGCCCCGCCGCTCCGCGCCTCTTGCCTACGCCCCTGTTGCCGATAGCTGGACGTTTGTTCGGCCGCGTCATCTAGTGGCCCCTGCGGTCCGGACCTACGCGGTTCCACGAAACAATATCTCACTGGTGTTCAATAAGACCAAGACAGTCTACCGGCCGCAGTACAGAAGCGGCGATGTTTACAATATCGGCATGCCGCGTGCGCATTGGTCTAAGGTCACGCACCGCCAACTCAAGGCGCATCGCGTGCACAAGGTAGCGAAGCGGCCTCATCCGCACAGCAGGCCCAAGCGGGCTCGCGGCGGGGGTTCCCGTGATCTCCATGTCTATGCGCCGCGTGTAAAGCAGACCGTTGAGGTACGTCGGCCACCCAAGAAAGTGGTCCAAAAGCAGCAGCGCCGGAGAGTGGCCGCTAAACAGGCGCATCGAAGAGCATCGGCGCGCGCACATCCGCCGCGCGTCGAACGGGCAGCTGCGAGACCCACCCACGCCCGGAAGAAAGCGTATGAAGACGATCGTCGCCGATCGTCAGCGGCCCGGAAGCATCGAGGTGGTCAACCCAATCGGGAGGTCCTCAGACCGGCCAGCGTCAAGCCGAAAAACGGGCGGTCTCACCAGGCCAAGCGTGGGCCTGACCGCAGGGTGGCAGCCCACAAGCCCGACGCGAAACCTGAAGCCAAGGAGCCTCAGGCCAAGAAACCTCAGGCCAAGAAACCTCAAGCCAAGAAGCCTCATGCCAAGAAACCTCAGGCCAAGAAACCAAGGTCGCAGGCGAAGAAGCCATCGGACCAGAAGGGCCAGGCCAAGAAACCTAATGCCAACAAGCCTGCGGCCAAGAAGGCCAAAGCCAATAAGCCTGCCGCGAAGAAACCGGTGGCCAAAAAGCCCGCCACCAAGAAACCAGGCGCGAAGAAGCCGCCGGTGAAGAAAGCGCAGGCCAAGAAGCCGGCCCAACAGGCGAGTAGGCCGCCGGTGAAAAAGGCACAGGCCAACAAGCCGAACCAACAGACGAATAAGCCACCAGCAAAGAAACCTGCAGCGAAGAAACCGGCGGCCAACAAGCCACAGGCCAACAAGCCCACGGCCAAGAAATCTCACGCCAAGCAGTCTCAGGGCAAGAAGCCTGAAGCCAACAAGCCGAAGTCGCAGGCAAAGAAAACGCCGGCCAACAAGGCACAATCCAAAAAATCAAATCCGCAGGCGAAGAAGCCACCGGCCAAGAAGTCTGCGGCCAAGAAGCCACAGGCTAAGAAGCCCGCCGTGAGTAAACCGGTGGCCAAAAAACCTGCTGCCACGAAGCCTCAGGCCAAGAAGCCTCAGGCCAAGAAGCCACCCGTAAAGAAGGCTCAGGCCAACAAGCCAAAGCCTCAGGCAAAGAAGAAAACTGCCAAGAAGCCCGCGGCGAAGAAGCCAGTGGCAAAAAAACCTGCTGCGAAGAAACCTCAGGCCAAGAAACCTGCGGCCAAGAAGCCAGCAGCGAAGAAACCTTCAACCAAGAAACCGGAGGCCAAGAAGGCTTCAACCAAGAAACCTGCGCCGAAGAAGCCCTCGGCAAAGAAGCAAACGGCCAAGAAGCCCGCGGCGAAGAAGCCAGTGGCAAAAAAACCGGCGGCCAAGAAGCCTCAGGCCAAGAAGCCTCAGGCCAAGAAGCCTCAGGCCAAGAAGCCTCAGGCAAAGAAGCCTCGGGCCAAGAAGCCGCCAGTAAAGAAGGCACAGGCCAAGAAACCAAAGCCTAAGGCCAAAAAACCTGCGGCGAAGAAACCCACAGCGAAGAAGCCTCAGGCAAAGAAGCCACCCGCAAAGAAGGCTCAGGCCAAAAAGCCACCGACGAAGAAGCCTCAGGCAAAGAAGGGGAAAGGCGGCAAACGGAAGTCGTAGTGGCGTGACCGGTCCTGCCGCCCGCGCCAGGCGGCGGGCCGGCTACTGCCCTGAGAGCTGCCCGGGCAAGAGCGGCTTCTCGCGACGGCAGGTCGCCATGAGGTTCCTGCCGTCGCAGACTGCCTTGGCTCTCCAATAGTCGAAGTCCTTGTCGTCAATCGGGTCGTCACAGACTTCGGATACGGGGTTCTGGGCAGCGCGCTTCAGCCAGCAATAGCGCCAGCTCTTTCGGTCTTTGTCGTCAATGACGTAAATACGGCAATGGCCGTTCTCCGGAATCTGCACGTCGAGCTTGTGCCGCCACACCTTGCCAGTTTCGGTCTCGACCTCCTCGATAAAGCAGCCGTTGACGCCGTCGCGGCGTTCGGCCTCAGCCGGAATCGGGCCAAGTAGGAAAAGCGCGGGCAAGGCCGCCAAAAACGCGTGCTTGGAAATCATCCGGCGGTCAGTCACCATCAGCTTCTTCTCCCGAGATTGAGCCTTGGACAGACCGGCTCTGGATGGATTTGTGCGGCGATGCGGACTGAATGTCTGCCTATCGGTCCCTCTGTGCAAGTTTCCCGAATCTCAGGTTTTCCAGATTTCATGGGGCAGCGACGTAATTCGGATTGCTTTTGACCAGGTTTTGCCTCCCTCTCCTGGTGATGTAGCATCGCGCTGCGGGTTTGGGGAATTACTGCGCCAACATGGGTCGCAAGAGGGGTCGAATGAGTCAGTGGGGTCGTGTCGCGGGGGCGAGCAAAGTGCTGTTGGCGCTGGCGCTGCCGCTTTTTGCGAGTGCTTGTTCCGATGGCAAGGAAGCTGGCGCTGACGCTGACAAGCCGCTCCCTGGCATCGTCGCCGAAGTGGTGACCGACAAGGACGTCAGCAGCGAAACGACCTTTGTCGGTCAAACCCGTTCTTCGCAGAGCGTCGACGTTGAGGCGCGGGTGAAGGGAACTCTGCTCGATCGCCCATTCAAGGAAGGTGATGAGATCAAGAAGGGGGCGGTTCTCTTTAAGATCGATCCGGCTGAGTTCAAAGCCGACCTCCTCGGCGCCGAAGCAACCTTGGCCAAGGCGGAAGCCGATTCCACAGAGAAGAATCTCACCTTGGCGCGCTATCAAGAGCTGGTCGACAAGAACAGCCCTGGTGTGAGCGAGGCTCAGTACGATATCGCCTTGTCCCAAGCGAGGCAGGCCGACGCTCAAGTCGAATCCGGCAAAGCCGACGTCGCCAACGCGAAGCTGAATCTCAGTTACGCCACCATCACCTCGCCGCTTGACGGTCGCGCGGGTATTTCCACGGTCGATGTCGGCAACATTATCAGCCCGGAAAGTGGCGTCCTTGTCTCCGTGGTTGCGCTAGACCCGATTGAAGTGGACTTTTCCGTCGGTGAACGTGTCTATCTCGACTACATGGAGTCCGTCGAAGCTGGAACGGCCAAGGATTTCACGCCTCAAATTCGCTTGGCCAATGGCAAGCTCTACCCCCATGACGGAGAGCTCTTCGTCGTCAACAACGAGGTCGACCCGACCACGGGGACGATCGCCATTCGCTTGAAGTTTCCCAATCCCGATCAGCTCTTGTTGCCGGGTCAATACGTGACCGTCTTGTTGACGGAGGCGAAGCCCGAGAGACGCGTTGTCATTCCTCAGGCCGCTGTTCAACAGAATCAGTCGGGCCCGTTCGTGCTTGTCGTCGACAAAGACAACCGGGTGAACTCGCGAACGATAAAGACCGGTCAGCGCATCGGTACGGGCATCGTCGTGACGGAAGGTTTGGTTCCCGGCGAAACAATCGTGGTTGAGGGTATTCAAAAAGTGCGTCCCGGCGCGGAGGTCAGCGTGACCTACAAGGATCCGTCGGGGACGGCGGAGAATGTCAGTGGGCCGCCTGGGCTGGGAGAGGCTGGTTCCGCGGGCGACGGCCAATCCTCTGACGAAAAGGGTTCCACTAAGGATGCGGAGACTGGCGGCGATAAGTCCGGTCAGGAGAAAGACCAGAGCGCCGAGGCGGGTGCTTCATCCGAGCCCTCCAGCAAGGGCGAGCCGAGCACGGAAGACGGCAAAGACAGCGAGACGGACACTTCCGATGCCAAGGCGGAGGTGAAGCAGTAGATCGTGATCAGCGCCTTTTTCATAGACCGCCCAAAGTTCGCGTTCGTTATCGCGATCGTCACGACGCTCGTCGGTCTCTTGGCTATGGCCGTGTTGCCCATCGCCGAGTACCCCGAGATCTCACCACCTCAGGTCCAGGTGAAAGCGACCTATCCGGGCGCAAACGCGGTTGTCGTCGCAGACTCGGTCGCCGCCGTCATCGAGGCGCAGGTCAATGGCGTCGAGGGCATGTCCTACATGTCGTCGCAGAGCGCGAACGATGGAAGCTACACGCTGACCGTCACATTCGAGATCGGGACGGACTCCGATATCAATCAGGTCAATGTGCAAAACCGCGTCGCGCAGGCGATGCCGCAGTTGCCTGAAGAAGTGCAGCGCCAGGGCGTCACGACGGAGAAGACATCCACAACGATGTTGATGGTTGTGTCGTTGTTTTCGCCGAACGAGACCTACGACAGCATTTTTCTATCGAACTATGCGAGCATCAATCTTCAAGACACCTTGGCCCGCACCCCCGGTGTGGCACAGGTCACGAACCTTGGTGCGCGCGACTACAGTATGCGGATCTGGTTGCAGCCCGACCGGCTGACCAGTCTTGGATTGACGGCGACGGATGTCATTAATGCGGTCCGCAATCAAAACATTCAAGCAGCGCCGGGGTCCATCGGGGCCGAACCCATCGCGCAGGATCAGCAGTTTCAATACACGTTGACGGCGCAGGGCCGGCTCAAGACCGTCACTGAATTCGAGAACGTCATCCTGGTCGCGAGGGCGGACGGTACGGTCGTGACGCTCAAAGACGTCGCGCGTGTAGAGCTCGGCGCCGCGAACTATGGCTGGTTCGGCCAGCTAAATGGGAAGCCAGCGGCGCTCTTGGCCGTCTACCAGCTGTCGGATGCAAACGCGCTCAATGTCGCCGATCAGATCCGTGCCCAAATGGAAGTCATGGCGCAGCGGTTCCCCGACGACGTCGATTACCAGGTCACGTACGACACGACACTGTATGTGAAGACGTCGATCAAGGAAGTTGTCGTCACGCTGTTCCAGGCCTTAGCTTTGGTCATCTTTGTCGTGTTCGTTTTTCTGCAAGATTGGCGTTCGACGCTCATCCCCGCCATTGCCATTCCGGTTTCTCTCATCGGTACGCTCGCCGCCCTCTTGGCTTTGGGCTTTACGATCAACACGATCAGCCTGTTTGGCCTGGTGCTCGCCATCGGCGTGGTTGTCGATGATGCCATCGTCGTGGTCGAGAACGTTCAACGTCATATGGCGGACGGACTCAAGCCGAGGGACGCAACGAAGAAGGCGATGAGCGAGGTGACAGCGCCGGTCATTGCCACGACGTTAGTCTTGCTTGCCGTGTTTGTGCCAACCGCCTTTACGCCGGGCATCACGGGCCGCCTGTTTGTCCAATTCGCGGCAACGATTTCGATTGCCGTCACGTTGTCATCGATCAACGCGCTGACGCTGAGCCCGGCACTGTGTGCGACTCTCCTGCGTCCGCCCAAGAAGGTTCAGCGTGGACCGCTCGCATGGTTCGAGAGGGGGCTTGAGAAAACACGAGGCGGCTACAATGCCGTTGTCCGCCGGCTGATACGCCGAACCGTCATTGGCCTTATCCTTGTTGCCGGGATGATCGGCGCGACCGCCTATCTCGGCACAACAACGGCAACGGGCTTCATTCCGCAAGAAGATCAGGGCACGATCTACATCAACGTGACGCTGCCGGACGGCGCCGCATTGCCGCGCACGAGTCAAGTCATCACCGAAGTCGAGAAGATCCTCGAAGACACGCCAGGCGTTGCCAACATCATATCCGTTGGCGGCTATTCGATCCTCCAAAACACTGTGATGCCGAATTCGGCATTCATCATCGCCGTCCTCAAACCGTGGGACGAACGTACGACGGAGGCGCTGAGCCTGCGTGGCATTATGCAATCGCTTGCACCGAAGCTGGCTGCGATTCCGCAAGCAGCCATCATTCCCTTCGTTCCTCCGGCGATCCCAGGGCTAGGCACGACCGGCGGCTTTGAATTCGTGCTGCAGGACACAGAGAACCGGCCCGTTCAGGATCTCTCTGCAGTGCTGAATGGCTTCATCTACACAGCCAATGGCGACCCGACGCTCTCCGGCGTTTTCAGTACCTTTACCGCCAATTCGCCTCAGATCTTTGTCGATGTAAATCGCAAGCTTGCAGAGACGAAGGGCATCAGCGCCGAAGACCTCTTCACGGTGCTCAACGCCAATATCGGCTACTATTATGTCAATGACTTCAACCTCTTTGGCCGGGTCTACAAGGTCTATGTTCAGGCCGAGGCCGACAAGCGTGCTTCGCCGAACGATATCGGAAATCTCTACGTACGCTCGACCAACGATGAAATGGTTCCCATGCGATCGCTGATCACTTTGGAGTCCGTGCTCGGTCCGGAAACCATACAGCGCTACAACATGTTCAATTCGGCAACAATCAATGGCAACCCGGCCCCGGGCTACAGTTCGGGTCAGGCGCTTCAAGCGATGGAGGAATTGGCCGAGACAAACCTGCCGGACGGCTTCACCTATCAGTGGACCGGTATGTCCTACGAAGAGATCAAGGCCGGGGCGGCTGGCAATGCTGTGTTCTTGTTCTCGATCGTTTTCGCGTACCTGTTCTTGGTTGCGCAGTATGAGAGCTGGACGATCCCCATGTCCGTCATGCTTTCTGTCGTCTTCGCTGTTCTCGGTGCGCTTATTGCCCTCCGGATCGTCGGGATTCCGCTGAATACGTATGGACAGGTGGGGCTTGTTCTTCTCGTTGGTCTGGCAGCGAAGAATGCGATTCTCATCGTCGAATTCGCAAAGGACAAACGGGAAGCGGGTGAGTCGATTATTCAGGCTGCGGAGGATGCCGCCTCTTTGCGTTTCCGTGCCGTCATGATGACAGCGCTGTCTTTCATTTTGGGCGTGCTGCCTTTGGTGCTGGCCACAGGGGCAGGCGCGGCATCCCGCGTGTCCGTCGGCGTCACGGTCTTTGGCGGAATGCTGGTCGCTTCGATCGTTGGTGTGACGTTCATACCCTTCCTCTACGTCATGTTCCAACGATTGCGCGAAGCCGCAAAAGGACAGAAGACCGATACGCCAGCCTCGCCGCAAGCTCCTGACCCTCAGCAGGATCCGACAGCCCAGCGGACCTAGCCTATGCTCCTCGAGATAGTCTTCGGTAGCGCCATGATCGTGTTGACGACGCTGATCCACGGCGTATTCACGATGATCGGCGTGGAGTATTTGCGCGACTACATCGACCGGCACCATCAGCCAGCGCTTATCTGGTCGACGCTTCGGCTGGCGGTTTTCATTCTGTGGATCTTCCTTGCAACAATCATCGAGGTTTGGTCGTGGGCCGTGCTTTACGTTTTTCTCGGTGCATTTCAATCGATCGAAACGGCGGTCTATTTCTCGACCGTTACTTTCACCACGCTGGGTTTTGGAGACATCGTGCTCGATGAGGAATGGAGGCTACTCTCGTCATTTGAAGCCGCGAACGGTCTCTTGATGTTCGGCTGGTCTACGGCGTTGGTGTTCATCGGTGTACAGTGGACCTATGAGGACCGTGCAGAACTCCGGAAGAAGAACCACACAACCCGTCCGCACAACTAGCCCGCGGCCGCGGGGTCCTGATCGTCCGCTGTCAAATGGTTATGCGATAGCTGTCCGCAGCGGACGGCATCGAGAAACAAGAGGCTGCGGCGTTGGAGGCCGCTGAACTCTACACGGAATTGCGCCAACTAGGACCGCATGACTGTGAACGAATGTGAGCGCCTCGACACCAGATGGGCACATAGGTCGTACTATATGTTCAGGGTGTCGCTCTTCGTGCACAAAGCGCCAACGTCATAGGTAAAGATACGTGTCGCCAGCGATTGGCTGAGCGAAAACAGCGACCGGCGCACAGCAAACTTAAAGAGAGCTACCAATGCAGGAGACTGGAAACGATGAACCGCATAAGCCTGGTCGTAAACTCGAAACTGGTCGACTGCTAACCCCGAGGTCTCCAACGTCAGAACAAAAGAGTGCGGCGTGTACGAATTTATGTGACCGATGTCGAGCGAAGTCTGTAGGGCACTGGTTGACGTGCGAAGATGCAGTTCACATGGGACCTCGACGTATACGAGTTTTTTTGAAACGCGACGCAACTCGGACAGAAAAGGTCGCTCGTGCGTGACGTGCTCGAGGACATGTGTCGCGTAAACTAGATCGAATTCTTCGTCATCGAACGGAATAGTGACGCCGTCGTACCCACTTAGTCGGACACGCCCGTCGACCGTCTCTCTCTCTACAGATCGCTCAGTTCCAATTTCGATACCAGTGAACTGTGGTGTCGTCCAATGCCTTGCAAGTTCCCGCAGGACGTCTCCGGTTCCACTCCCTACCTCCAGTACACTGACGATCTGACTCTCGTTGGATTTACAGATCTCCGCTATATGGTTGGCCTTATAGCGAGAAGAAAGCTCACGCCAATCGCGCATCCGTTGATCATACGGCTGCGAATACAACGCACCCAAATCTGGAACGACGAATTTGGGGGGTCTCAAGGGCATCCTCCTTCTCGGCAACGGGTGAGGCAGAATTGGCGCGCCAAACGGTATGTCCAGCAGGACCATTTGTCATCCTTGAAGGATATGAACTCGCGCTTGTGCGAGAGAGTGCGTCTCGCTGCCATAAGGATGGCGTGCACGTGCCGAAAGAGCCCGCCGATTGGCGCGCGCATGCAGTGGAGTATTCGAAAGTTCGAGCTCACGGGAATCGGAAGCCTTGAGGAGGAGTGCCGATCTCCCTCTGAGCTTTAGAACAGGCGTTGGAGGACGTAAATAGTGTCGCCTGGCTGGACGGGGTAGTCGGTTGGGACCATGACGGTTGACATGACGCCGTCGAATTTCCGGGTGAGGCGGACGAAGCGTTTTTTGGCGCGCGGTGTATACCCTTCAGCGATGGCGACGGCGTTCTCGACGGTGAGGCCCTGAGCGTAGGGATATTGGCCTGGGCGGTCGACCTGCCCGAGGATGTAGAAGGGCCGGTAGGTGACGACCTCGGCGGTGACTTTCGGATCCTTGATGTATTGGGTGCGCAAGCGCCGGGCGACTTGGCGCCCGAGCTCCGCGGCGGTCAGCCCGCGGGCGCGGACTTGCCCGATCAGCGGGAAGGAGACGGTTCCGGAGGCTGAGACGGTATAAACGTTCGAGAGGTTCTGCTGTCCGAACACGATGATGCGGACGCGGTCGCCCGAATCGAGCGTGTAGTTGGCATGGGGCACGACGGGCACACCCGGCGGCGCGCGGCCGGCGCCTGGCGGGTAGGCTTCGCCGGGTCCAGGCAGGGGCGCGGGCGTTGAAAGAGCAAGGTCTGGCGTTCTTAAGCCTGGGATCGCGCCGCCCTTACACCCCGACAAGCCGCAGGCCATGAGGACCAGCAACAGGGTGAGAACTTTGGCGCTGACCGTGATACGGCACGTGGTCATTGAGCGGCTCCAGGACTTCGATACGTCCCGAACCTACCCCCGCCATGGTTAATAAATGCTGAGTTGCCGTGCCGTAATGAACTGCTTCACTATTGGTATGCGCAGGCGGCGTTCGCCCTCAAGCGTTGCGGCGCTTAAAGCTTTGGTTACGGCAATCTGCGCTTATTGCTAATGAATAGTTGATTCTAAAGACGAGTCCGGAATCGTGACGAATTCCTCAAGCGTACCGCCTGCCGACGATATCGATATGAGAAGCCTTGGCGCGGCGCTCTGGCGGGCCAAGGGACGGATCGTCGCCCTGTCGCTTCTCGCGGGCGCGATCACGTTCATTGCGCTGTCGATGATGCGGCCGCTCTACACCTCCGAAGCACGCATCCTTGTGCAGAATGAGGAAACCGCATTCACAAGGCCGACGGCGGAGCAGGGAATCGCCAACTATCGCACAGCCCTCGACGAACAGGCGGTTCAAAGCCAAGTTCAGGTTCTCAACTCGCGCGACCTAATTCTGAAGGTTGTGAGAGATCTCGATCTTACACAGAACGCTGACTTCACCCGTGATGCGAGCGGCAACCCCGTCGAACGGCTCCTAAAGGCGACCGGCCTGCTCGGCTGGTCGCAAGAATCACAGGAGGAGCGCGCCGCCAATGCCCTGGCTGAGCACCTCGATGTGTATCAGCTCTCGAACTCGTCCGTGATCGCGATCGAATACACGTCGGGCGATCCGCAGCTTGCAGCCCAGATCGCCAACGAATTGGCGGACGTCTATATCAACTGGCAGCGCGACGCGAAGATTGAACAAACCAAAGACGCCACGGCCTGGCTCGACGCTCAGATCAAGGCACTGCGGACGGCGACGGCCGAGTCCGAGGAGGCGGTAGAGGCCTACAAAGCCTCGGAGGGTCTCTACGCCGGCAGCAACAACGTCACCCTCAATGCGCAGCAGCTCTCGGAACTCAACAGCCAGCTGATCCTTGCAGAGGCCCAAGAATCGGAAGCCCAGGCCCGGGCCAAGCTGATCAAGAAGATGCTGGCGGCGCGTGGCGATATCGATGCAACGCCAGAAGTTCTGAATTCCCCGCTCATTATCAATCTCGTCGAACAGCGGGTCCTGGTTCAACGCCAGCTCGCGGAGCTATCGGCAACACTGTTGCCGTCTCATCCACGGATCCAGCAACTGAGATCCGAGCTTTCCGACGTGCGTGCTCAAATCCGCACCGAAGCGCAGAAGGTGGTCAGGAGCCTCGAGAACCAGGCGCAAATCGCGGCTGCCCGCGAGTCATCTTTGCGGGCAAGCCTCAATGATGCGAAGAGCCGGACTGCAGGTCAGTCCGATGCGCAAGTCAAGCTGCGTGCGCTGGAACGGGAGGCGAAGGCCAATCGCGACCTTTTGGAGTCGTATCTAGCACGCTATCGCGATGCGTCCGCCCGCCACGACGTTGGTGCCGTGCCAGCACAGGCAGCAATCGTTTCGCGCGCTCACTCACCGGTATTGCCGTCCTTCCCGCGTCGCGGCCCCATGACGTTGCTGATCACCGCGGCGGCATTCCTGCTGGCCATCGGCACCGTGCTCGCGAAGGCGATCATCGTTAGCGATGTGCCGCAGCGGTCGCGCGTACCGGCGGCGCCTCATGAGCCCGACGAACTCGTGCCCAGCGAACCCGAGTACATGTCGCGTGCCGAGATGCTGGCGCTCAGTAGGATGAGCGGTTCAGGGTCCAATCCGCCACGGTCAAGCGTCGCAGGCCCAAACGCGAAGCCCGGCGTCGAGAGCCACCCGAAATCCGCGAGTCACCAGAAATCCCAGAGTCACCAAAAATCGGAAGGGCGGCCGAAACGCAGGCTGCGGAAGCGTCCCGCCGCTACAATGCGAAACACACAGCAGAACGCCCCGGCGCCTGCGCAGCCGTCACCTGTGGAAGCGGCGGCAAAGCCTGAACGGCAACCTGAAGCCTCAAAGCGCGCCGATGCTGGTCCTCCAATGAACGCGCCAAAGGAATTGCCTGCGCGCAAAGAAGTTCCCGCGGAGCCGACATCCACGAAGCCGGCATCCAAGAAGCCGACATTGCCGGTCGTGACAGAAGCACCGGCTCCAAAAGCAAAACCAGACCTGCCGCCGAAGCCAATGGAGTCTGAGGCGGATTCCAAAAAAGCCGCAAATGCGACGCCGCCTCCCAAGGAAAGGAAATCCGTATGGCGCGCCACGAAACCCGCGAAGCGTCCATCGTGGCTCGCAGTCAGTGAACCCCGCAGCAAGACCCTCGATACGCCTAAATCCGAAGAACTGAAGCAAGAGGATCCCAAGCTGACGGTAGAGAAGCCTGCGACGAAGGAAGCAGCACCGAAAGCCGCCGAGAAGCCAAGCACTGAGTCTGCAGCCCCCCAAAACGGTGCGCCGAAGCTTCCTGCAAAGGCGGCTGAGGGCCCAAGCTCTGCTTCTTCAGCCCGCGAGAAGGCCACCCCGAGACCTGCTGAAGAACCCAAATCAGCGCAGGAAACAGCCTCTACTCGCGAAGAAAAACCTGCCGGATCTCAGTCCTCCAACAACATCGCTAAGTCCACCAGCAAAGAGACAAGCGTTGCGCCAGAGCCGAAGAAGGACACCAAAAGTGACAAAGCCGGTGTTCTTGCCGCCCTGGCTGCCCCCGCCGTCGCGACAGCTGCAAAAGCGGTCTTGTCCAAGCCCAAATCAAAGAACTCTGACAATGAAGAGGCCGCCAAAGAAGTGTCAACGCCGGACGCCGCTCCCCAAGTAGAGCAGACCAACCAAGTGAAGCAGACCAGCGAAGACTCCAATAAGTCGCCGACGGGAGAGGGCGGTGATCAACCGGTCTCGTCCTCGTCCATGGGCTTCATTCAACGCATTCGTCAGGACGTCATCAAGAAGAGCGAGGCAGAGCGCGCCACGGTAGAAGCGAAGAGTCGTACAGCGGGTTTTCTTGACCGCTTGCGAGGCAAGAACGCCAAATCCTCCAAAGCTGACAAGTCCCCCAAGGCCGAGAAGTCCCCTAAGAGGGAAGTGCGGGATGAAGTAGGTCCCGCGGTAGCAGCCAATCCGATCGCCAATAAGCAAGCTCAGGAGAACGAGATAGCACCCCTTAGCCCCAACGATCTCCGCCACTATCTGACTCAGCGAATTGCCGCATCTGATGGTCTGGATGACTCAGAGCGGGCTGCGGAATCAGACGCAGATGCGGAAGAACTCGGGCCGGTCATTGGGTCGCTGGAGGAAGTCGTCGACACTATCGTGGAGAGTTCGACGGGGGGTCTTCCGCGCACGATGCTCGTCGCGGGTCTATCGTCACGGGCCCAATCACCTGAAGCGGCCATCGGCATCGCGCGTGACCTGGCTCGGCGCAACGAGCAGGTTGCTCTGGTGGACTTGGCCAGGGGCGCCGCCGTGGTTTCCGGCCGGTTGAACATGCAGCGTATCCCCGGCTTTTCGGACCTTGCGGCGGGCGCGGTGGACTTCGCTGACGTCATCAAGCTGGACGACGAGACGGCGCTTCAGGTTATCCCTGCTGGAAACCCCATGCTGAATGATGACGAGGATGCTCCCGATAACTTCATGCGAGTTTTCGAGGCGCTTACGCAAACCTATGACTGCGTTGTTTTGCACGCCGACATGGTTGCGATTGAACATTTGATGCCCGCGCTGAAATTCGAGTTGCCCGTCGCAGTAGCGGTACTCCCACCAAAGGCCCGACCTGCTGACGAGCGCGAGTCGCTTTCAACGGTTCAACGCCTGGGATGTCCGGTGGTGGTCTACGGCACCACAGGGAAGCATAAGCAACGCCGTTTCTCCCTATTCGGCCGCAAGGTGGCCGTCTAGCGCAGGGTGCAGCACGATCACTTAAGCGAGACGTCCGAGAAACAGCAGCGAACTGCAAGACAACATGCGCGTTAGGATGCGCGTTCCACCGCGCCACGCCCGAAAGACCTCCGCACCTTCTGAGCCAAGGCCCAAAGCCGCGGACTGGATTTGATCGAGCGCTTGATCATACCCTTCACCGCGTACGGCACCGACAAGGCAAGCCCCTGCGGCTTCAATGGGACGAAATTGTCGAACAACGAATAGGTCACAGTACTCCACTCGGATTTGTGCCGCGCCGCACCGACCCCGAGATCGAAATAGGCGAGTCCAGCACGGCAAGCATCTTCAATCTCGTATCGAAGGAGCTGTGCGCCGGGCGACTGCCGCTGAAAAGGCGTTTCCGCCAGCGACGAAAGCAAGATGTTCATCCGGCCATGGGTGACCGTCCCGGAGAACGTTGCCAGTATCTCATCGTCCAATGCGACGAAGCCTAGATGTAGCCGGCTTGGGCTTTCCTCCGGCAGTAGAGCCAGTTTCGTGTAGAAGGCACGCGCCGCCGGCGTGAAGACATCGGTCACGCCCATCGCTGCAAACTGCGATGCCTTTTGAGTGAAGAAGGCCTCAAGGACATCGCGTTTTTCCGCGGCGCTTTTGGCCCATCCATACTTCAGCGCGCCTGCCTCGCGAAGCCGACGCTCTTTCCTAAGAAGACCCTGCCGCGCACGTTTTTTGAAGCGGCTATGGTAGAGTGCATCGTAGTCACCGAGCTCAACGGCGTAGCCACTATTCGGCGCAGCCTGATGCGACAGGAGCGCGAAGGGGTTGGCGGTATCACCCCACGAAAATGGCTGCGCTTCCAAGGCCGCGACGGACGCATCGACCCAGCGCCCCACTTCGTTGAGGACACGCGAAACGTCCGGCTTCGTTAGAAGGTTGGCAAAGTCAGGCCGGAACAAACCAAACAGATAGTTCGTATGGTCCTGGCTCAGCCAAGTCAGGACCGTAAGCCCGGCGACGGTTTTGGTTTCGAAAGGCAGCAGAAACTCAACTTGGCCGCTCTGCCCATAACCAACCGCGACCAACGGCTTGCGGCCCTCGGGCAAGAGCACATGCTCTGACCAGGCAAGTGCCCAGTCAAAGGTCTGCCCACTCGTGCAGACGACGGTTTCCTGAATCTCGCGCCAAGAGGGTTCAGCGGACCGAATGTCCGAGGAGAGCCGCATCGAGATTGGACCGGCGGCAGTCTGGAACGACAGTTCGCCATTCTCCGCCGCTTTCATCTCGGATGCCTCCGTACCCGTCCGTGCTAAAGCGATTGAACTCATCGATCGACCTTTTGTACCGCAGGCAGAAGTAGCGCCGCGGGAAGCGTTTGTCCTTCGGCAATTCTTTGGCAAGAAACCGGCGTCAGACTTATCTGAACACACACACCAACAATGGCAGAGCGAAGTTAACGCTTGATGCCCAAGAACGGGAACGGGAACTATGGCAAAGGGTAAGGTGGCCATGATGCGCGCCGCGCTCGTCGGGCTGCATCGTACGGGAGCAGGACGCCTGCTCGCGCCGTTCACGCAAGGGCAGGGGCTGATCTTTACCCTCCATCGCGTAACGCCGGACACCGGTGTGCCGCGAGGCTTCGCGCCAAACCGAATTCTTGAGGTGAGCCCCGATTTTCTTGGAGCCGTCCTCGATCAAGTCATCGAGGCGGGGCTTGACGTCATAACACTCGACGAAGCGGCCGACCGCCTTACCCATGGGGAAGCGGGGCGCTTTGCGTGCTTCACCTTCGATGATGGGTACCGGGACAACCGAGATCACGCATTGCCGTTGTTCCAAGCGCGTCAGCTCCCCTTCACGCTCTACATTCCGACGGCCTACCCGTCGGGGCAGGGCGAGCTGTGGTGGCTCGCTCTGGAGCAAGCTATCGCTGCGGCTGCTCGTGAGGTGGAAATCGACCGCGACGGCAGCCCGTGGCAGCTCCCGACGGTAACTGACGCGGACAAGACTCGGACCTACGAGACAATCTATTGGTGGCTGCGTGAGCTCCCGGAACATCGCATGCGCGCGACAGTCCGATCGCTTGCGGTACGCTATGACATCGATCTAGGCCAGCAATGCCGTAACCTGATCATGACATGGGATGAGATACGCGACATCGCCGCGGACCCATTAGTCACCATAGGCGCACATACCAAGGACCACTTTGCGCTAGCAAAGTTGCCAGTCGATGAGGCGGTGGCGCAAATGCTCGATAGCGCCGACATGCTGGAGGCCGAGCTTGGCAGCCGCCCAGCCCATTTCGCCTATCCCTACGGTGATGCGGGCAGCGCCGGTGCAAGAGATTTCGCGCTTGCTGAGGGTGCAGGCTTCCGCACGGCAGTGACCACGCGCAAGGGTATGCTCTTTCCGGCGCACAAGGAGCACTTAACCGCTTTACCGAGGGTGTCGCTGAATGGTGAGTTCCAAAACCTGTCATACACGGCGCTTTATCTGACAGGCGCGCCGTTCGCGATATGGAACGGGTTTCAACAGGTCGATGCAGGTTAGCCCAGTGAAGGCCAGATAGCCTAATCCGGGCGGGCCATCCACCGGATGAGAATCGCTGCGGGGACAACCCAGAGCAATCCGGCCACCAGGAAATAGATGAACTGAATGACACCGTGCGCTTCCGAAATGCGCCCGGCGCCGATTGAGGCCGCAATCACGATATAGATCGCCAGAAAGACCAACAGCACGATCGTGCCAACCAGTGTGCGTAACCGTCGGCTCATAGCGGCTTGCCGCCGACGTGCCGCAGGGAAGGAGCATTGAGTTCGTCCGAAGAGCCCGCTATCACCGCATCCATGAGTATTTCCGGCACACAATCTGTGGCGACCGAGCTGGACACATCAGACATGCCAAAGCGGCATGCTCGGGCCCTGCGCATCTGGCTCTCCATTGTTGCGCTTCTCGTCATCACCATGATCCTTGTTGGGGGTGCCACGCGCCTCACCGATTCCGGGCTATCCATCACTGAGTGGCAGCCTATTGTCGGCGCTATACCGCCTTTATCGCAAGCCGATTGGCAAGAGGCATTCGACGCCTACAAGCAAATCCCCGAATACACCCAGGTCAATCAAGGCATGGACTTGGAGGGTTTCAAGACGATCTATTGGTGGGAGTGGGGGCACCGCTTCCTGGGCCGCTTTATCGGGCTCGTCTTCTTCGTACCCTTCGTCGCGTTCTGGCTGTCTGGCTTTATCCCGCGGCCGTTGTTGCCGCACCTCATAGGGCTATTCGTCCTTGGCGGTCTTCAAGGGGCACTTGGCTGGTACATGGTCCAGAGTGGTCTCGTCGACCGAATTGACGTCAGCCAATACCGCCTGGCGGCGCATTTCGGCGTCGCGATCGTGATCCTTGGCTACACGCTCTGGCTCATTCTGAGCCTCGGCCGGCCCAAGCAAGAGCGGACCATCGCCAGTTCACCGGCAATCGTCGCAGGGCTCGTCCTGTTGCTCGTGTTTCTGCAGCTCATATCCGGCGCGTTCGTGGCGGGCATCGATGGCGGCATGGGGTTCAACACCTGGCCCCTCATGAACGGGGCCCTCATTCCGGCCGGGCTGGGCGCGGCGGAGCCTTGGTACCTCAACCCCTTCGAAAACCCGCTAACCGTGCAGTTCGACCACCGAATGCTGGGCTATGCGGTGGTGCTTGCCACCGTGTTTCAAGCCTGGTGGCTGGCGCGCAGGCCGGGCGGCGCTTACCTGCGCAGCAGTGCTACAGCCCTCGCATTCCTGTCCTTGCTCCAAGTCGTGCTTGGCATCTGGACCCTTCTGAGCTTCGTCCCAATCGAGCTGGGGCTCGCGCATCAAGCCGGCGCGATCGCGGTCTTCACGGCCGCGCTTTACCATCTCTGGCGCTGCGTGGCGGGTGAGCCTCGGCGCCGCAGTCAGACGGTAGCGAGCGCCTGATCCAGGTCGGCAATGATGTCCTCGACATCCTCCAGCCCGATCGACAGTCGGACCACATCCGCTCCGGCGCCGGCACGATCGCGCGCCTCGTCGCCAAGCTGACGGTGCGTCGTTGACGCCGGATGAATGATCAAGCTGCGCGTATCGCCAATATTGGCGAGATGGCTGAACAGCTGCACTTTGCCAACCAGGTCGATGCCGGCCTCGTATCCGCCCTTGAGACCGAAGGTGAAAACGGCCCCAGCGCCTTTCGGGGCATAGCGCTGAGCAAGCGCATTGAATTCGTTGCCAGGAAGGCCTGCATAGTTCACCCATGCCACTTTATCGTGCGCCGAAAGCCATGACGCCACCTGCTTGGCATTGTCGCAATGGCGCTGCATTCGAAGCGGCAAGGTTTCGATGCCGTTCAGGATCAAGAACGCATTCATCGGCGCGATCGCCGGACCAAGATCGCGCAGACCAAGGACGCGGCACGCGATGGCGAAGGCGAAATTGCCGAAGGTCTCGCCGAGCACCATGCCGTGGTAGCTCCCGCATGATTCCGAAAGCGTCGGGTAGCGGCCGCTGCCCATCCAGTCGAAGGTGCCGCAGTCCACAATCACGCCGCCCACGGAGTTACCGTGCCCGCCTAGAAATTTCGTGAGCGAGTGAACAATAATATCTGCGCCATATTGCTTAGGCTGCGTCAGGTACGGCGTAGCCAGCGTATTGTCGACGATAAACGGAACGCCCGCCTCCTTGGCGACCGCCGAGATCGCTTCAAGATCCGTGACGATCCCGCCCGGGTTTGCGATCGACTCGACGAAGATCGCGCGCGTCTTCGGCGTCACGGCGGCTCGGAAGGCCGCCGCATCCGTGGTATCCGCCCACTTCACATGCCAATCGAATTTTCTGAAGGCTTCGCCGAACTGGTTGATCGATCCGCCGTAGAGCTGGCGCGCGGCGATAAATTCGGCACCCGGTTCCATCAGCGTATGGAAGACAATGGCCTGGGCCGCGTGACCGGAGGCCACGGCGAGGGCCGCGGTGCCGCCCTCAAGGGCCGCAAGGCGCTCTTCGAGAACCGCCTGGGTGGGGTTCATGATCCGCGAATAGATGTTGCCAAAGGCTTCGAGGTTGAAGAGTGAGGCCGCGTGATCCACGTCATCGAACACGAAGGATGTCGATTGATAAATCGGCGTTACGCGTGCGCCCGTCGAGGCGTCCGGCTGTGCGCCGGCGTGAATCGCGAGTGTGTTGAAACCAGGCGTACGCTCTTCCGACATGCTTTCCTCCTTTGTGCAGCCCTTCACTCCCGCGCATTGGGGGCGGGGCGACCTTAGGGGATCGAGGCTTCCGCGTCTCCTGTTTTGAGCATGTCTGCGTACGGAAGAGTTACCCGCTATGTATTACGGCGCAAGGATCGCTGTTGGCCACCCGAAGCTGAGAGGATGGCGCGCTTGCTCGACAAGGTGCGGGAGTTTACACCGGCCCAACCGATCTCGCCTGCTAGCCGTCCGTACTCAATTTTGGGGCAGCGGTTCATTACGACCCTGAGCCCCGCATCTTCAGCGAGACGCGCCGCTTCGTCATTTCGCACGCCGATCTGCATCCAGACCACTTTCGCGCCAATACGGATAGCCTCTTGTGTGATGCCCAGTGCAGCATCGGAGCTACGGAAGATGTCGACCACATCGACAGGCCGATCCATATCCAAAAGGGACGCGCTCACCTTGCGATCCACAATGGTCTTGCCTGCAAAACCCGGGTTCACAGGGATGACGTCGTAGCCCTTGGCCAGGAGGTACTTCATGACGAAGTAACTCGGCCTCGTGGGCTTCGCACTTGCACCCACCACGGCGAACGACCTCTGGCTCAAAAGGATGTCGCGGATATAGGCGTCCGGATAGCTGTCGTGGTTCATTGGTTCCAGCTGCTCAGAATCAACGCGGCCATTTCGGCTCCCGCTTATCCAGGAAGGCGCCGATACCTTCTTCGGCTTCCGCGTCCAGCATGTTCTCCACCATGACGTTGGCGGCGTAACGATAGGCCTCGTCGAGCGGTAGCTCGGCCTGGCGGTAGAATGCTTCCTTGCCAATCTTCAACGTGCGAGACGGCTTGCTCGCGATTGTACGGCCAAACCCAACCGCTTGATTGACGACCTCGTCCGCTGGGACGACGCGATTGAGGAGCCCTAGTCGAAGCGCATCCTCGGCCCCCACCATTTCGCCTGAGAGCAGCATCTCCATCGCGGCCTTTCGGGACAGATTGCGGCTCAGCGCCACCATGGGTGTCGAACAAAACAATCCAATGTTGACCCCAGGCGTTGCAAATCGGGCATCCGTAGCCGCCACGGCGAGGTCGCAACTCGCCACGAGCTGACAACCGGCTGCGGTCGCAATGCCATTCACGGCGGCGATTACGGGCTTTGGGAGGCGCACGATGGCCAACATCATCTCCGCGCATGTCCGCATGGTCTCCGTATAAAAGGCGCGCCCCTTGTCGGGATCGTTACGGTGCGCCGTCATTTCCTTGAGATCGTGGCCCGAAGAGAAGGCTGGACCAGCCCCGGTCAGAACAACCGCGCGGACTGTGTCGGTCGCCGCCGCGTCGGCAAGGGCGTTCTTGACGGCCGTCATGAGGTCCATCGAGAGGCAATTGCGGGCCTTGGGGCGATTGAGGGTGAGGACCCGAACGGCATCTTTGTCTTCAGTCAGAAGGACACTGCAATCGTCACTCATCGAAACCCTCACTTGGCTGTTTCTCTATGCCGGGAACCCGCATATATGAATTGGCGGAAAAGACACGCAGATTCAGTTGTTTCATCAGCGGTATTTTAATACCACATTCTTAAACAACTGATATTAAGTAACAAATTGAATTCGCTTGACCGACCCGACCGCAGCCGCTAGAAGCGCCGATCTTTTGGTTGAGACGCAAGAGTGACGCGAACCATGAAAACCTATTCTGCCACCCCCAAGGACATCGAAAAGTCCTGGGTTCTGATTGACGCCAGCGGCCTTGTGGTGGGCCGACTCGCGGCGCTCATTGCGACGCGGCTGCGCGGCAAGCATAAGCCGAGCTATACGCCCCATATGGACGATGGCGACAACATCATCGTCATCAATGCTGGCGATGTGATCTTCACGGGCAATAAGCGGGCCGATAAGACCTACTACTGGCACACCGGCCATCCGGGCGGCATTAAGAGCCGGACCCCCGAGAAGATCCTCGAAGGCAAGCATCCCGAGCGCGTGCTGCAAAAGGCCGTGGAGCGCATGCTCCCACGCGGCCCGCTCGCCCGTCAGCAGATGAAGAACCTCAAAGTCTATGCAGGTCCCGATCATCCCCACGAGGCGCAAAACCCGACGCCATTGGATGTCGCCGCCCTGAACACGAAGAACGCAAGGAGCGCCTAAGAGCCATGAGCGAAACCAATACGCTAGAAGATCTGGCTCAGTTGCAGACCGAGGGCGATGCCCCCGAAGTGGAGCAGCGTGTCTACGAGCGCAAGGTCGACGATCTGGGCCGCGCCTATGCAACCGGCAAGCGGAAAGACGCCGTTGCCCGGGTCTGGGTCAAGCAGGGCCCTGGAAACATCACCGTCAACGGCAAGGACCACTCGGCCTATTTCGCCCGTCCAGTCCTGCAGATGATCCTGAAGCAGCCCCTGGTGACTGCGGATCGGGAAGGCCAGATCGACGTGGTCTGCACCGTTTCCGGTGGCGGCCTCTCGGGACAAGCCGGCGCCGTGCGCCACGGCATCTCGAAGGCGCTGACGCATTTCGAACCCGAGCTGCGCAGCGTGCTCAAAAAGGCTGGGTTCCTAACCCGCGATGCCCGTACGGTCGAACGTAAGAAATACGGTAAGGCCAAGGCCCGCCGTAGCTTCCAGTTCTCCAAGCGCTAGTTTCTCGCACGCTTGTTCTGAATTGTTGCGGGAGAGGGGCGCTGCCTCTCTCCCGTTTTTCGTTTTGAGCCGTTAGACCCCGTCACTCGTGGGGCAACATCACTGGGACTTAAACATGGCCAGTCCACAGACCATTCGGGCCGCTGTACTTGGCGCTTCCGGCTATACGGGCGCCGATCTCATCCGGCTTGCGGCTAGGCATCCCAACATCGAGATCACCGCCTTGATCGCGAAGGCCCATGCAGGCCAGCCGCTCGCCAAGGTCTATCCGCACTTCGCAAGCCTTGATCTTCCGGCACTCGTCACCTCCGACGAGGTCGATTGGGGTACGGTCGACGTGGCCTTTTGCGGCCTGCCGCACGGCACAGCCCATAGCGAGATCGCGAAGTTACCCGAGCACGTCAAAGTCATCGACATGTCCGCCGACTTCCGTCTGCGGGACCTAGAGACCTATGCCCAATGGTATGGCGGCGAGCATGGCGCGCCAGAACTCGCGAATGGCGCCGTCTACGGACTAACGGAGCACTATCGCGACGCGATCGCGCAGGCCCGGCTCGTGGCGTGCCCCGGCTGTTACCCGACCGCCGTGCTCCTGGCCCTTTTGCCGCTCGCCAAGGACGGCCTCATCACGGCACACGACATCATCATTGATGCAAAGTCCGGCGTGTCCGGGGCAGGCCGGTCGCTGAAGCAGAACATTCTGTTCTCCGAGGCGGGCGAGGGGCTCTCCCCCTACGGTGTGGGAACACATCGGCATGTGCCCGAAATCGAGCAAGAGCTTGGCGCCGCAACAGGCGACGCTGTTGTCGTGAACTTCACGCCGCACCTCATCCCGATGACACGGGGCGAGCTCTGCACGTGCTATGTCCAGCTCGCGAACGGCACGACAGCCGACGATATTCGCCGGGGGCTAAGCGACGCTTATGCCAGTGATGCCTTCGTGCGCGTGGTAGAGGAGGGCGTCATTCCCGCAACTCAGCATGTCCGTGGGTCGAACTACTGCCATATCGGCGTCTTCGCCGACCGGATACCCGGACGCGCGATCGTGATCTCAACGATCGACAATCTGGTGAAAGGGTCGGCTGGGCAGGCCCTGCAGAACTTCAACGTGATGCATGGTCTCAATGAGACCACCGCGTTGGAGCAATTGCCGCTCTTCCCGTAACCTGCGAGGACGGCGGAACCGCCCGTTACTGCTGGGACTTCACATACGAGCCTGGTGCATCCTCAATCGGCGAGAACGGTCCGGATGAAGCATCGCGGGCAGGAACCTTTTCGCCCGAGAGGTCTTCAAGCCAGGCCGCCCAGTCCGGCCACCATGATCCTGGCGTTTCGGATGCCGTCTCGATCCACGCCTCAAGCGTCTCGGCCGGTTCGCCAGTCCAATACTGATACTTCCTCTTGGCGGGCGGATTCACAACGCCGGCGATATGCCCGGAACCCGCCATAACGTGACGCACGTCGCCTCCGAACAACTTGCTACCGCGGTAGACCGAGGCGGCAGGCGCGATATGGTCTTCACGTGTGAAGAGCTCGTAGATGGGAATGTTGATCTTCGAGAGATCGAGCTTCACGCCGGTTAACTCCATCTCACCCTTGCTGAGACGGTTCTCGTGATAAAACTCGCGCAGATAGAAGGCGTGATTTGCAGCCGGCATGCGCGTGGAATCCGCATTCCAGAATAGCAGATCGAAGGGGAAGGGTTTCTTGCCTAAGAGATAGTTGTTCACGACATAGGGCCAAATCAGGTCCCTCGGCCGCAACATGTTGAACACAGCCGCCATGCGCGAACCATCCAGATAGCCGCGCTCCGCCATCATCTCTTCGAGCGAATTCAGCTGCGCATCGTCGATGAACATCAACAGATCGCCAGCCTCGGTGAAATCGACCTGTGCGGTCAGGAACGTCGCCGACGCAATCCGGTCATCGCCCTTCGCCGCACAATAGGCCAATGTCGAGGCCAGCAACGTGCCGCCCACGCAATAGCCCATGAGGTTCACGTGGTGCAGCCCAAGTTGCCGGTTCACGACCTCTACGGCTTTGAGGATGCCCTCATGCATGTAGTCCTCAAACGTCTTGCGCGCGAGCTTCTCGTCGGGATTGACCCACGAGATCATGAAGACGGTGAAGCCCTGATCTACGGCATACTTGACGAGGGACTTTTCCGGTTTGAGGTCGAGGATGTAGTACTTGTTGATCCAAGGCGGTGCGATGATCAGCGGCGTCTTAGAAACTTGCTCCGTCGTCGGCTCATATTGAATGAGCTGGATGAGATCGTTCTGGAAGATCACCTTGCCGGGCGTGATCGCCAAGTCCCGGCCGACTTCGAAGGCCGACAGATCGGTTTGGCTGACACGCAACAGCTCCTTAGACTGATCGATGTCCTCCGCCAGCAGAGCCATGCCCTGGACCAAATTCTCGGCATTCGTGGCAAGCGTCGTCCGCACGACCTCGGGGTTGGTGAAGGGGTTGTTTGAAGGCGATAGGGCCGACAGCACTTGTTCAAGATAGAACAACGCTTTCCTTCGGGTCCGATCGTCGACGCCTTCGGCGTTCTCAGTAATGTCCTCCGCCCAACGCGAGGTAATAAGATAGGCCTGCTTCCAGAAGTCGAAGTACTGGTTCTCCGACCAGCCGGGGTCCTTGAATCGGTTGTCGCCGGGCTCGGGCTCGGCAACAGGCTCGACCTCCTCACCAAGAAACTTGCGGACCGAGCGTCCCCAAAGATCGGCATAACTGTGTAGCAGTTCGCCTTGGGCTGCCGCGAGCTTGCCGGGGTTCGTCGCCCAGGCTTGTGCGACCGAGCCGAATGTCTTGGCGGCCTCGCCAACCTCCGAGGCCATGCTATAGGGGCTGTTGCCGTTCGACGCGTGGCGCTCGGCCAAGGAAGAGGCGACTTTGGCGCCCTGATCAAACAAGCGCACCATGTTCTTGGCGAACTCGTCGAAATTCACGGAGTCCTGCCCGGCGCCCTCTGCCTTTTCGCTCTTTTTTTGGCCCTTCGCGCCTCCGGAGCCTTGTTTTCCGTCCCGATCATCGTCACGCATTCAAATGCCCTCGATCTCTCTCCCCACGACCACACTTCCGCCGTGATGTCGAAGCGTGCTTTAGCCAGCTTTCGTTGGACTTGTCATTGTGCTATGCAATATAGCGATTTGGCGGCTGTGTCCGCCAGGGGAAACTCCATTAGGCCAGTATTGTAGTGAAGATTTCTCAGCCAGCTTACGGGCTGATGGCCGTGCTGTCCGTCATCCTTTTGTCCGGATGTGCGAGCAGTTTGCCAGATCAGGGCCCTCTGCAGCGGTTCAGCGACGCTATTCGCAGCTACGACAACACGCTCACAAAGTCCGAGCGTGATGCCGCGATCTCGGAACTGAAGGACGATAAGGACCGCCAGCAGGCTCAGGTCGAACAGGTAAAAAGCGCTCCGAAAACCAACTAGAATCAACGAAAATCGCACGAAGGTACTGGTCCGAGGTGCTTGCCCGGAAGGGCCATTTCGTGGTTCAACTCCGGGCTTTCAAAACTTAAAGTGATCGGGTGGGGATAACCGTCCGTGCAGAACGAGTTTCATAGGATCAAACGGCTGCCGCCGTATGTGTTTGAGCAGGTGAACCGGCTCAAAGCGGAAGCGCGCGCCCGCGGTGACGACATCATCGATTTCGGCATGGGAAACCCCGATATGCCGACACCACCGCACATTATCGAAAAATTGGTCGAGACCGCCCGGGACCCCAAGGCCAGCCGCTACTCCGCGTCAAGGGGCATTCATGGCCTGCGGAAGGCCCAAGCCGCCTATTACGACCGGCGCTTCGGCGTGAAACTCAACCCCGAGACACAGGTGGTTGCGACGCTCGGATCGAAAGAAGGCTTTGCCAACATGGCGCAGGCCATCACGGCGCCGGGCGACGTGATTCTTGTTCCGAACCCCACCTATCCGATCCACGAATTCGGCTTCATCATGTCGGGCGGTGTGATACGGCATCTACCCGCGAGCACGGACTCCCAGTTCATGGTGTCGCTCGACAAGGCTATGCGCCACAGCGTGCCGAAGCCGTCGGTCCTGGTGTTGAACTATCCTGCGAACCCTACCGCCGTTGTTGCGAACCGCGACTTTTATGCGGAGGTCGTGGCCTACGCCAAGAAGCACGATCTCATCGTGCTGTCGGATCTGGCCTACGCTGAGATCTACTTCGAAGACGAACCGCCGGGCTCGTTCCTAGAGATCCCCGGCGCTATGGACATCGCGGTTGAATTTACCTCGGTGTCTAAGACCTACTCCATGCCAGGTTGGCGCATCGGGTTCGCCGTTGGCAATGAGCGGCTCATCCAGGCGCTGACACGCGTGAAATCCTATCTCGACTATGGCGCCTTCACGCCGATTCAGGTAGCCGCCGCTGCGGCGCTAAACGGCCCGCAAGATTGCGTGGACGAGATTCGAGGGGTCTATCGCCGCCGGCGAGATACGCTCGTTGATGCCATCACGCGCGCCGGTTGGCCGATCCCATCGCCGCCTGCCACGATGTTTGCCTGGGCGCCGATCCCTGACATGTTTGCTCATATTGGCTCGCTCGAGTTCTCGAAGCTTCTCTTGGAGCGAGCCTCCGTCGCGGTCGCCCCGGGCGTGGGTTTCGGCGAGTACGGCGAGGGCTATGTGCGCATCGCGCTCGTGGAGAACGAGCAACGCATCCGCCAAGCCGCCCGCAATATCCGCAAGTTCCTTACCGAGTCGGCAACCGAGCTGCACAACGTCATTCCCTTGGCCTCCAAGGCCAAGCGCACGCTATAGCTCCACACATGGCAGAACCCTTGAAGCTTGGACTGGCCGGGATCGGCACTGTCGGCACTGGCCTCGTACGGTTGATCGCCGCGCGTGCAGACACGCATTCGGCGAAGACGGGTAGGCCCATTGAGATCGTCGCTGTCTCTGCCCGCAACAGACGCAAGAAACGGGGCGTCGATCTGTCTAAGATGCGCTTCGTCAGCGATCCCATCGCGCTCGCAAAGGACCCGGAGATCGACGTCTTTGTCGAACTCATCGGCGGCGAGGAGGGCGTTGCCAAGGAAGCCGTCGAAGCGGCCTTGGAAGCGGGCAAGCACGTTGTCACCGCCAACAAGGCGCTTCTGGCTCATCACGGTCCGGCCCTTGCGGCGCTGGCCGAAAAAAACGGCGTCGCGTTGAACTTCGAGGGAGCCGTCGCCGGAGGTATCCCGGTGGTCAAAGCCATAAGGGAAGGGCTGCAGGGCAACGACATCACGCGGGTTTTTGGCATCCTCAACGGCACGTGCAACTACATCCTGACCAAGATGGAGCGCGAAGGCCGCGAATTCGCCGATGTTCTGAGAGAGGCCCAGGAGCAGGGGTATGCGGAAGCGGACCCAACCTTCGATGTGGGCGGCTTCGATACGGCGCACAAACTTGCGCTGCTAACGAGCCTCGCGTTTGGAACCAAAACGCGCTTCGATGCGATCTACGTTGAAGGGATCGAAACGATCACGCCAATGGATATCGAAGCGGCGAGCGATCTCGGCTATCGAATCAAGCTGCTCGGGGTCGCGCTCAGGACCGATAGCGGGATAGAACAGCGCGTTCATCCAACTATGGTGCCCAAAGATACCGCGATCGCAAATGTGGATGGTGTGTCGAACTGTGTCGCCATTGACGGCGACTTCATCGGCGACGTCATGCTGATCGGCCCAGGCGCGGGTGGCGGTCCGACCGCCTCGGCGGTGATGAGCGATGTTATCGACATTGCGCGCGGAGTCGTGCTTCGGCCCTTCGGCATCAAAGCGAGGAAGATGAAGGGCTACAAGAAAGCGGCCATGCGCGCCCATGAGGGTGGCTATTACATTCGCCTCTCCGTCTATGACCGGACGGGTGCCTTCGCCGCAATCGCCCAGCGTATGGCGATGCAGGACATCTCGCTTGAGAGCATCGTTCAACGGCGACCGAACACCGAACGGCCTGGCCAAGGTAAAGCACAGCGGAAAAAAGGAGCACCACAAGCGAGCGTGGTGATGGTGACACACGAGACGACAGAAGCTGCCGTGCGCAAAGCGCTCGCCGCTATCGAGCGGGACGGCCATGTCGACTCCAAACCGCAAATGATCCGCATTGAAAAACTGTAGCGGGCGCCGTGCCGCGCGGGCGATCGCGCGCGTTGAAACGAGGGAGGTTTTGACGTGTCAGAGGCAGTTGAGAAGGCCGAACTCGACCGCGCCTTGGCGCTCGATATCGTGCGGGTGACCGAAGCGACCGCCGTGGCTGCGGCGCAGTGGCTTGGACGCGGCGACGAAGCCTCCGCCGACGAGGCCGCCGCCGCCGCCATGCACCGCGAGATCGCCCGTCTACCCTTTGAGGGCGTCGTTGTCGTTGGCGAGGGCGAAGAGGGCGATTGCCCATTCTTCTACATGGGCGAGAAGATCGGGGCAGGCTCTCCCACGGGAGCATCCGTGGACTTGGCCGTCGATCCGATCGAAGGCTCGACTTTGTGCGCCAAAGCGCTTCCCAATGCGATGTCGGTGCTTGTCGTGGCGGAGCGTGGCAGTCTCCTCAGAGTTCCGCCCATCTACATGGAAAAGGTTGCAGTTGGACCAGGCTTGCCCGAGGGCGTGATCAGCGCTGCCGCGACACCGACAGACAACCTCAAGGCTTTGGCCAATGCAAAGGGCGTTCGCGTGGAGGACTTAACTGTGTGCGTCCTTGACCGCCCACGTCACGGCAATCTCATCGAGGAGATACGTTCCGCGGGCGCGGCGCTACGCCTGATCGGGGATGGCGACATCGCTGGTGTCATCCACGTTACCGATCCTGTGCAGACAGGCATCGATATGTATCTAGGGATCGGCGGCGCAGCAGAAGGGGTCCTGGCCGCGGCCGCGCTGAGATGCCTAGGCGGTCAGATGGAAGGGCGCCTCGTGGCGCTCAACAAGGAGCATCGCGCTTGGGCCAAACTGTCTGGGATCACTGACCTTAAGCGGACTTACGCTCTTGAGGATATGGTCTCGGGCGATCTCAGCTTTGCCGCGACGGGTATCACAGATGGGACGATGATGGCTGGTGTCCATCATAGCCCCACGACGATTACGACGGAGAGCGTGATCATGCGGTCATCGACGCGGACGCGGCGCTGGATCAAGACTGAGCACGCGGACCCCACCAAGTTCGACTGAACAGGGGTGAAGCGCCGAATCGGCTACTGTGATGGCCTGTTGATGCCAACTTTGTGTAGCCCTGATCGTGACGATAGCCTTGAAACGCCATGACGAAACTGCCGTGACCCCGCCCGGAGCCGCAGTGCTCGGGGTGGAACAGTCGGCGCGGGCCCAACGCTGGACGGAGCGGCTGGACGCGGCCCGGGTCCCTGTCGCGACAGCCATCGCACAAGCTCACGGTCTACCGGACCTCCTCGGTCGGGTGCTTGCCGCGCGCGGCGCCGATCTCCAGACCGCCGAGGGCTTCTTAGATCCCTCGCTCAAGAGCCTCATGCCCGATCCGGCCCGGCTTCAGGACATGACGGCCGCGGCCGAACGCATGGCTGACGCGATCACCCGCGGGGAAACAATCGGCATCTTCGGGGATTACGACGTTGACGGGGCCTCGTCCGTGGCTCTTATCGAGCGCTTCTTGAAAGCGCATGGACAGGATTGCCTCACCTACATTCCGGATCGGCTCACCGAGGGCTATGGCCCGTCGCCTGAAGCCCTGCGCGGACTTGTAGAGGAAGGGGCCCGGTTGATACTGACCGTGGACTGCGGCACCGCGGGCGAGACGGCCATTGCCGCCGCCAATGATGCCGGGGCCGAGGTCATCGTGCTAGATCATCACCAGGCGGGGGAGACCCTTCCCAACGCCTTCGCGGTCGTGAACCCCAACCGGCAAGACGATCTGTCGGGGCAGGGACATCTCGCGGCTGCCGGCGTTGTGTTCCTGTTCCTGGTCGCAACGACGGCAGCCTTGCGTCGCGCCGGGACGTACAAGAGCAAAGTTGAGCCCGATCTCCTTGGACTGCTGGATCTCGTCGCCTTAGCGACGGTTTGCGATGTGGTCCCTTTTAAGGACGCGAACCGGGCTTTCATTGCAAAAGGTCTCAGGGTCTTGCGGCTTCGGCACAATGTGGGTTTGCGCGCGCTTGCTGACGAGGCGCGTCTCAGCGAAGCCCCGTCCACGTACAGTCTCGGCTTTGTCCTCGGGCCACGGATCAATGCGGGCGGCCGTGTCGGCGCCTCGGGCCTCGGCGCACGTCTCCTGGCGACAGAAGACGAAAGCGAGGCTGCGACTATCGCCGCACGGCTTGAAGCGCTAAATGCCCAGCGCAAAGCGATCGAGCAAGGCATGTTGGAAGGGGCCACCGCCATGGCTGAGCATGCCCTTTCCAGCGATCCCGACCTGCCGCTTCTCTTCCTCGCCGATGCCGACTGGCACAAGGGCCTCGTGGGGCTCGTGGCCGGGCGGCTTACCGAGCGCTTCCAGCGTCCGTCTTTTGTCATGACCCTCGATGAGCACGGCATCGCGACCGGCTCCGCGCGTTCCATTCCATCCGTCGATCTCGGCGCGGTCGTGCGGGACGCGGTGGAAGAGGGGCTGTTCGTCAAAGGCGGTGGCCACAGCATGGCGGCTGGCTTTGCACTTGACTGGAGCAGGCAAGCGCAAGCTGAGGCTTTTCTGAAGGAGCGGCTATCGAGACCGGTCGCCAATGCATCAGAGAGCCGCACGCTTGGCCTTGATGGCGCACTCTCCGCACGCGGAGTCACGCCGGAACTCATCAATCTTCTCGAACGGGCCGGCCCTTACGGCCCCGGCTACGCAAGGCCGCGTTTCGTCTTCCCGGCGCACAGGATCACGCGGCTGCGCAGCTTCGGCGCTGGTCATATGCGTTGTACGCTGCAGGCTGGCGATGGTGGGCGTATCGATGCCGTGGCGTTCCGGGTAGAAGGCACGCCTCTTGGCGACATGCTCCTGGCGGCCGACGGCGAGCGGGTTCACGTGGCGGGTCATTTGCGCCGGTCGATGTGGCAGGGCCGCGAACGTATCGAGCTGATGATCGAAGACGCGGCGACAACTCAAGATTAGACCGGGTAAGGCCTCGCCAGGATGAGGCGCTGCGTCTCAGACAGCGCTCTTGCGAGACGCCGCAAAGCTATCTATATCAGCGGTCTCGCGACCGGCACGCTCCCTTCGTCTATCGGTTAGGACGCCAGGTTTTCAACCTGGAAAGAGGGGTTCGATTCCCCTAGGGAGTGCCACCCTCGTGCGTCGCTCCGCTACCACTTTCCCGTATTCGGCATTGAGGCCCAGGGCTCCTGCTGGGGCAAACGCTTGCCCTTTTGCAAAAGCTCAATGGAGATGTTGTCGGGTGAACGGATGAACGCCATGTGGCCATCGCGCGGCGGGCGGTTGATCGTCACCCCGGCCTTCATGAGCCGATCGCACGTCTCATAGATGTCGTCGACCGCGTAGGCGAGATGCCCGAAATGGCGTCCCTCGTCGTAGGGTTCCGGATCCCAATTGTAGGTGAGCTCAAGCTCCGCATCTTCGTCGCCAGGAGCAGCAAGATAGATCAGCGTAAAGCGGCCTTGCTCGCTATCCATGCGCCGGGTCTCCTTAAGGCCAAGCTTGTTGCAATAGAAGTCGAGCGACTCGTCTATGTCCGAGACGCGAACCATAGTGTGCAGATACTTCATCGACGGCGACCTCCCGGGTTCAACAAAACCGATTGGATTTGACTTCGCGTGCGACCCTAAAGCCCTCGATACGATGATGGCAAGGTGACGAATCCACCTTCAAACAAGAGCTGAATGAAATTTTTATTTCAAATGTTGCAGCGCGCCCACAGTGGGAGCCTCAATATGACGGAAGGGGAAATTTGTTCGATGGCAGAAATGTTTGCGTGCACTTCATCGAGATTTTGCGCTCGCATCTGTGATCGAACGGACAACGAGGGATGATCTATGGTTTCTCTTCCCGATCAGATGCTTGCCCGCCTGTTTGTCTCATGATGACACTTTCGCACCCGCACTGTGGAGAAGGTCAGATCGAAAGCAAAAATATCCTGTTCGTGGAAACAGCCAATGTTATCCTCTAGCCGACGCACTACATGATTCGTTATCGCGGCATCGAGTCGGTCTTACTTAGTTCAGCGGGGGAATGCGGCATGGCGGCGAAGGCATCGCCACTTCAGGAAGAGCTCATCCAAAGTACGGAAGAGGCCGCTATCGAGGATGCCACTGTCGACGTCTTCGAGGTCTCTGGGGCCATCAAGTGGTTCGATGCGTCGAAGGGTTATGGCTTCATTGTTCCCGACGACGACCTTCCCGATGTCTTACTGCATGTAACCTGTTTGCGCCGCGACGGCCATCAAACTGCCTACGAAGGTGCACGGGTCGTTTGCGAGGTTCTCCGGCGGCCTAAAGGTCTGCAGGCCTTCCGCATCCTTGAAATGGACGATACAACCGCTGTTCACCCCTCCCAATTACCTCAGCGTACGCACGTTGTGGTTGTTCCCGAGAGCGATTGGGAACGGGTTATGGTGAAGTGGTTCAACCGAATCCGCGGTTTCGGCTTTCTGACACGAGGTCCGTCAACGCTGGACATTTTCGTGCACATGGAGACACTGCGCCGGTGCGGATTTACAGAACTTCGGCCGGGCCAATCGCTCCTTGTTCGCTTCGGGAGGGGCCCCAAGGGTCTGATGGCGGCCGAGATCAAACCAGACGGCGGGAACGGCCCCGCATCCCACTAGCATTGTATCCAGCTCAGCTTAGGTTGTTGTCCGCATGGCTCGCCGCTGCGGTTCTGCTCGTGCCGCTTGCACCTGCTTTAGCAGAACGGACAGCAGCCCTGGTGCTGAAAACGGATAAGGGCGCGCATAGCTACACTGTCGAGATCGCAGAGACCCCAGGAGAGAAAGCGCGTGGCCTGATGTTCCGGCGTTCCATGCCGCAAGATCGGGGCATGATCTTCATCTATGACCCACCCCAGCGCGCCACCATGTGGATGCGGAACACCTACATCCCGCTCGACATGATCTTCATCACTGAAAAGGGAACCGTGCTGCGGATCGAGGCCAATACGGAGCCGTTCTCGACCGACGTCATCGATGCTGGCGGAATCACGAAGGCCGTGCTGGAGCTCAACGCCGGAGAGGCTGCTCGGATTGGCCTTAAGCCGGGCGACCACGTCGTGTTCCCAGGGCTTGCTTCCGAGCCGGGAACGGCCCCCGAATAATCGGCAACCTAGTCGGCGGGTCTTAACGTCGCGGGGCTAGCCTCACACATCCGAACTCAGTATGAATGGTCGATCTGCACACTTCTTGAGTTGAGAAGTGTGTTGGTTCTGAAAGGTCTTAGTACTTAAGGGTCTTGCCTGCGCCGGATTTGGCTGTCATGTCCGTGCCGCGTGGTCGTATCGGGGCATAGCGCAGTCTGGTAGCGCACCTGCTTTGGGAGCAGGGGGTCGCAAGTTCGAATCTTGCTGCCCCGACCACTTACTGGTCTGGAGAGTTGAAGCCGAGCCCGCTCAAGGGCACAGTCCAAGTAGGGGACAGTCCAAGGCGGACAGGATAGCGGACAGTCGTTAGGGGACAGTCGATGACGGCCCGAATTTACAAGCCGGCGCAGAGCGTAATGCAACAGGGCAAGGGTGCGACCCGCGACTGGGTTCTGGAGTATTTGCCAGACCAACCGCGCCAGATCGAACCGCTGATGGGCTGGACCAGTTCGTCCGACACGAAGCGTCAGATCAGACTGAACTTCGCCACCAAGGAAGAGGCCATCGCCTACGCCAAAGAGAATGGCATCGCCTACCGGCTGGAAGAGCCGCCTGTCTCGAAAATCCGCCCGAAGTCGTACGCCGATAACTTCAAGTACGGCCGCCCCGACAGCTGGACACACTGAGTCTGGCGAGTCGCGCTATACTTCGGACGCGCGTGGTCCCGTAGCTCAACCGGATAGAGCACCTGCCTTCTAAGCAGGGGGTTGCAGGTTCGAGTCCTGCCGGGATCGCCATTGTTGCCGCTGCTTGGCAACAAACGAATGTCTTACCGCTCTATCGCATCTCGGAACCGATACCAGCGCTCCGCGAACGGCACGGCAAACTGCGCCACGTCCCGCATAGGAAAGGTCGGAAACGAGACATCGTCGAAAGCCGTACCGCCTTCCGGGTCGTCGCACATTTGCAGCGCGATCTTGTGCCCGAAATAGGTGGCGCGGGAGACGCCCGTGCCACAATAGCCGGCTGCGAAATGGATGCCGTCGCGGTTCCGGCCAAGATGAGGCAGCTCGTCGTATGTGTAGCCCATCGTCCCATCCCAAACATGGGACACACCCACACGACCGAGATCCGGAAACACTCTAAGGAGATCGTCCGCCAAATGGCGATACGCCTTGAGCCCGCCGAAGCGCGCCGCTCGTCCGCCCCAGACAAGCCGATCCTGATCGGGGGCCGCGCGGAAGTAATAGAACACGCGGTTCGTATTCCCGTAGACACGGCGCCCGGGCATGAGTTCGTCGATCGACCCCGGATCGAGAGGCTCCGTCGCGATTAGGCCCGACCGGATACTCACGATGCGCCGCCGCAAATGCCCGAACAAACGGTCGGTATATCCGTTCGTCGCCACAAGTACCTGACCGGAATCAATGAGACCAGCTTCGGTCGTAACACGATAACCGCTGCCCTCGCGGTCTATGGATTTGGCCTCCGCGAGGCCCACTATTGTCCCGCCTCGTGCCGCTACGCGCGCCGCAAGCCCCGAATGATAGAGGCCCGGATGGAGTGAGGCGTCCTGTGGCAGGACCGAACCACCATAAAAGCGGTCCGAGCGGATCTCGGTATGTTGCTCGGATCGTGGGACCATGAAGCTCTCGACGCCCGCCACGCGCTTTAAGTCTTCCATGTCGCGCGCCATCGCCTCGTAATGGGCTGGCCGCATGGCGCCCCGAAACCGTCCGCAGCGCCGGAAATGACAATCGACGTTTTCTTTGGAAATTAGCGCCTCGATGTAGTCGAGCATGCGCGTGCCTTCGCGTAGCAGCGCCGTCGCCTTCGCTTCCCCCCGAAGCGCGATGAGATTTTTCACCCGGAATTTCTGATTGCCGCTGCCAACTTGGCCGCCATTGCGCGTGCTCGCGCCAAACCCCGGTACACCCTTGTCGAGCACGACGACGCTTCGCCCCTTGTCCAGCAAGGTCAATGCCGCCGAGAGCCCCGTGAACCCCGAACCGACAATCACGACGTCTGATTTGGACGGCAGGCTGGGATGGTCGATATCTGGGCGCGGCGCGGCGTCCCACCAATAGGGTTCGTGCAAGGGCGGCGCGCCCGCGGCAAGATTGCCCTCGGCGAGATCGGCCAGCGTCAAAGCTGGCGCTGTCCGCGAGCTTGTTGTCGACCCTGCGTTCTTCACCGCACCGATCTCCGGACTTGCTTCGAACTGAACCAACGCATCTTCTAATGGCGCGAAGTTGACAGTGCGGGGCAGTTCAAACCCTGTCAAAAGCCTAGTACTTTTAGGGGAGCCGCGAACGGCGACACGATTCCGGCACTTCAGGGAACGCGCAAGAGGAGACCTTTGTCGATGAATGTTGACGTGCTGCCTCTCGGCAAGAGCCTGCGGGTCTTCAGGCGATTGACCGCCACCGTTGCCAAGGCTTTCGTCCTTTGTGCCGTGTTTAATCTCGCCACGCCGGCCTTTGCCCAGTCACCGACTCTCGTCTGGGAAGCCAAGGGCCTGGCCCGACCAGAAGCCGTGCTCCACGACCCCGTCACCGACGTGCTGTTCGTGACCAACATCAATGGCCCCGTCATGCAAAAAGACGGCAACGGCTTCATCTCTCGCCTTAAGCCGGACGGAACAATACTCAAGCGCGATTGGGCCAAAGGACTCCACGCACCGACGGGCATAGGTCTGCACGACCGGACGCTCTACGTCGCTGATGTGGACACGCTTGTTGCGCTCAGCGCGGCCTCGGGAAGCATCGAGAAGACGTACAAGGCAAACGGTGCAATCTTTCTCAACGATGTTGCCGTAGCGGAAGATGGCAGCGTCTACGTATCAGACACACCCATGAACACGATTTGGCGCCTGAAGGACGGCGTCTTCGAGGCTTGGCTGACAGACGATGATCTCAACGGCCCCAACGGCCTGCTATTGCGAGATGGAACGCTAGTTGTCGCTTCGTTCGGACGTCCCAAGAGCGTGGGCCAGGAGCGGGAAACTGCGGGTCTTTTTGCGATAGATCTCGAGGACAAATCCGTCACCCCGCTCGGGGAACCCTTTGGCAATCTGGATGGAATCGATGAAATGAAGCCCGGCACCTATCTCGTCAGCGATTGGGCGGATGGCGCGCTGTTCAAGGTCGACGTCAAGGGCAATAGGGCCAAGCCGAGCAAGATTCTGGATCTCAACCAAGGCAGCGCCGATTTGATCTATATGCCGGATAAGCAACTTGTTCTCATCCCGATGATGCTGGACAACACCCTGGCTGCCTATAAGCTCGGCGGCGCGTTAGCCAACTAAGCAGCGAAGAGCAAAACGAAACGTTGGCTGTCAAAAATCAGAGCCCACCACATGAGCCCGGGCAGGCACGTTCACACCGATCCCGCCCGGATCCCCAAGCAAGAATGAGCACCAGAGTTTGATCTCCGTCCTTGCGCAGCTTCCACTAGCCGTCACGCTCGGCGTGTTTATCGTCGCGGCCACGGGAGTTTGGCTGGCGGGGACGCGGCTCGCCCTTTACGCAGACGCGATTGCGGCCCGCAAACGCATAGGCCAGGCCTTCATGGGTCTCATTTTCGTGGCTGCGGCCACGTCTTTGCCGGAGCTCGTGACCACACTCGTCGGGGCCTATGCCGGGGAAGCGCAACTCGTGCTCGGCAACATGTTCGGCGGCATCACCATGCAGACTGCAATCCTTGCAGTGGTGGACCTCCTTATCGTGACCTATGCCTTGACGTCCTACCCCAGCGGACCGACCTCAGCGCTCGAAGCGACATTGTTGATTGTTCTTCTGGCGATGTTGTTGGCGCTACACTCCGTCGGAGAATTTGGGCTGCCCTTCGGCATAGGTCTCGGAACCCTGTTGCTCGGGCTCGCCTATGTCGGGATCGTGATGATGCTGCGCCACTACGACGGCGTTCAGTCTTGGGTCCCCGTGGAGCGCGTCGATGCGGCCTTGCCGCGAAGGCCCGTGGAGCAGAACGGTGCGGACAGCGGCGACGGCTATGGCAGCACGGCGAGTTTGGTCGTCGGGTTCGCGCTTATGGCTACGGCCATTCTCTTATGCGGGCTTGCTCTCATCGCCAGCTCAGCAGCAATCGCCGAACAAACTGGGCTTGGCTCGAGCTTTATCGGGATGACGCTGCTCGCGACCGCGACGTCGCTACCAGAAGTGAGCACCACGATTTCCGCTGTGCGGATAGGTGCCTATAGCATGGCCATCTCGAACGTTTTTGGCAGCAACTTGCTGATGGTGGCAATGGTCTTACCCGCCGACATTGTGTACGGCGGCGCACCCATACTTGGTGCGATCGATCAGGGAACGGCTTTCGCGATCATTTCAGGGATTCTCGTTACGTCCGTCTACCTCGCTGGGCTTATCATCCGATCGAGGCGCACGGTGCTCAGAATGGGCGTTGACTCCGCTCTCGTACTGTTGATTTACGCAATTACACTCGCTGTGTTTTACCATTTCAGCGGGGCCACGTGACGGACGCGCCTGTAAGCACGATCAAATGACCCGCGAGATGGATACTGAGACGCCGCCAGACCTGACGCCGGTAGTCCGGACAATAGCCATGCCGGCCGATACAAATCCCGCAGGCGATATCTTCGGGGGATGGCTCATGTCGCAAATGGATTTGGCGGCAGGCAACCTTGCGGCGCGGCGCGCGCGAGGCCGCTGCGCGACGATCGCCGTCGATGCGCTGAGCTTTGTATCGCCGGTCCATGTGGGAGACGAGGTCAGCCTCTATGCGAACCTCGTTGAAACCGGGCGCAGTTCCATGCGTATACAGGTTGAGGCATGGCGCAGGCCTCGCCACAGTGAAGAGACGCACAAAGTCACGGAAGCTATGTTCACCTTTGTCGCGCTGGGCAAGGACGGAAAATCGCGTCCGTTGCCCGAGGCCGGGGGTTAGGCTTTTAGCCAAGGGGCAGGGCTATTTAGATGCTGCTTCAGCCCGTCTCGTGCAGTCTCTGAAAACCGGCTTCCAGGTCCGCCTTCAGATCCTCGATGTCTTCCAGACCCGCATGAATACGCAGTGTCGGGCCCTCGGACTCCCAAACTGTCGCGCTCCGATAGCCTCGTGGATCTACCGGGAGGATGAGGCTCTCATAGCCGCCCCAGGAATAGCCCATCCCAAAGAGTGAAAGACCATCAAGCATGGCAGATAGAGCTTGCCGCGAGGCGGGGTTCAACACGACAGCGAACAAGCCGGAAGCTCCCGTGAAGTCTCGTTGCCATAATGCATGTCCCGGATGGTCTGGCCGGGCAGGGTGGATGACGCGCGAGACCTCCGGACGGTGTGCCAGCCACTCGGCGAGTGCGAGGCCGGTCTCCTGGTGGCGTTGTAGGCGCACATCTAGGGTGCGCAAGCCGCGTAACGCGAGATAGACATCCTCAGGTCCGGGACACAGTCCAAGAATGTCGTGGGTCTTAGCCACCGGTGCGGCCGCCGCCTCATTCATAGTAATCACGCCGAGCATCGCATCGGCATGGCCGACAATGTACTTCGTGGCCGCATGGACCACGACGTCCACGCCATGGTCGAACGGCTTGAAGTAGAGCGGTGTTGCCCAAGTATTGTCCATGATCACTTCTGCACCAGCGGCATGAGCCACCTCCGAGATGGCCGGGATGTCCTGCATCTCGAAAGTCTGCGAACCGGGCGACTCGGTGAACACAAGCTTCGTGCGTTCTTCCAGGAGCTCCGCAATGCCACCACCGATCACGGGATCATAGTATGTTGCTGTGACTCCCAACCGCTTTAGAACCGTGTCGCAGAACCGGCGCGTCGGCCGGTAGACACTGTCCGAGACCAGAATGTGGTCCCCGGCGGAGACAAAGCTCAAAATCGTCGTCGTAATCGCTGACAGACCCGACGGCGTTAACAGGGTGGCATGGCCACCTTCCATTTCCGCAAGAGCATCCTGCAGGGCGCGCACCGTCGGCGTACCCAACCGCCCGTAGCTGTACTCCTGATCGTCGGCGAGAAGGCTATCGAACGTAGGATACAGAACTGTCGATCCGCGATAGATCGGCGTGTTGACGAACCCCTGGAACCGGCCCGGATCTCGGCCTGCATGCGACAACCGCGTCGCATGCTTGCCAGGTTCTTTCGTCTTGCTCATAGCGGCCTCGCTGCGAGACGAGGGGGGCCGTAGGCCACTTAGCCCGTCTCGATCGGCAAACGATCGTCCGCGCCCCATTCCGCCCAGGAGCCGTCATAGACCGCAGTCCGCAGATACCCGGCCTGACCGAGCGCCAACGCAAGAACGCAAGCCGTGATGCCGGAGCCGCATGTCGTCACAACGGGCTTGTGCGGATCTACGCCGGCCGCGGCAAACACTTCCTTCAACTCGGGGATCGATTTGAACGTGCCGTCCGCGTTAAGCACCTGCTTGTAGGGCACATTGGTCGCACCGGGCATATGACCTGCGCGAAGTCCGAGCCTTGGTTCCGGTGCAGCGCCGGCGAAACGTTCAGGTGATCGGGCATCGACGATCGCCGTGCCCGCAGCTTCAACCACCTTCTTCATGTCATCGACATCGCGAACCAAATCCAGATTGCGGCGTGCCGTAAAGTGGCGGGGCGTCCGCGGCGTCGGCTCACTCATCATGAGCGGACGCCCCTCAGCCTTCCATTTCAACAGACCGCCGTTCAGTACACTGACGTCCTCCGCGCCCATGACGCGGAAGGTCCACCAAACACGCGGCGCGCTAAATGTGCCCTGCCTGTCATAGACGACGACGCGCTGGCCATCGCCAATGCCCATATTGCGCATCCGCGATGAGAACTTCTCCGGCGGCGGCAGCATATGTCCCGTCTTCGCCCTGTCGTCTGCGATCTCGTCGATATCGAAGAACACGGCGCCCGGGATATGCTCGGCGAGATAGTCTTCGCGCGCGTTCTTGGCTTCGCCCGGCAGATACCAGGTCGCGTCGATTACAACGATATCCGGCGCTTCCAATTCGCGCTCAAGCTCTTCGGTCTCAATCAGCCATGTCTTCGGCGTCATAAAGCTCCGGTCTCCACTTCTCATCTACACAAATACGGATGGTGCCGCAGGCCCTGGCTCAGCGAGCCAGGAGGGCACAGGTAGTCCCTTTTCGCGCAGGAAGTCGGGATTGAACAGCCTGCTTTGATAACGGGTGCCGTAATCGCAAAGCACCGTGACGATGGTGTGGCCTGGACCGAGCTCCTTGGCAAGACGAATGGCACCGGCGACGTTGATGCCGCTCGAACCGCCAAGACACAACCCTTCCTCGCTGAGGAGGTTGAAAACAATCTCTAGCGCCTCGGCATCGGGGATCTGGTAGGCGTTATCGATCGTTGCGCCCTCCAGATTGGCGGTAATGCGACCTTGACCGATCCCTTCGGTGATGGAGCTGCCTTCGGCCTTCAACTCGCCGTGCTTGTAGTAGTTGTACAAGGCCGCGCCCATCGGATCGGCAAGGCCGATCGTCACGTTCGGATTGTGCGCCTTGAGGCCCATCGACACACCCGCCAGCGTCCCGCCGGTACCGACCGCACAGATGAACCCATCGACCTTGCCGTCTGTGCCGCGCCAAACCTCCTGGGCCGTCGTCTCGATATGGCCCTGACGATTGGCGACGTTATCGAACTGGTTTGCCCAGATCGCGCCGCTGGGTTCGGTCGAGGCAAGCGCTTCGGCGAGACGGCCAGAGTACTTCACGTAATTGTTGTCGTTCCGATAGGGTACGGCAGGGACTTCGATGAGCTGTGCCCCAGCCAAACGAAGCATATCTTTCTTCTCGTCGGACTGGGTTTCAGGGATCACGATCACGGTCTTAAGCCCGAGCGCATTGCCAACGAGCGTGAGGCCGATCCCAGTGTTGCCGGCAGTTCCCTCGACAACAGTCCCGCCCGGCTTGAGGCGGCCAGAGTCCAGCGCGTCGCGGATGATGAAGAGGGCGGCCCGGTCCTTGACCGACTGACCAGGATTCATGAACTCGGCCTTGCCGAGAATCGTGCAGCCCGTCTCTTCGGACGCGCGTTTGAGCTTGATGAGCGGCGTGTTGCCGATCGCCTCGAGAATGCCGTTGCGGTAGGTCACGGGAGAGCCTTTGGGGAATTCAGTCTGTTCTGCAACCTAATGAGCGTCACAGCCCGCTGCAAGTCGCCGAAATCCCATGAATCCAAGCCGGTTTGGTATCTCGTTCCAGGCAACCCCCGCGCGAGAGCATAGACGCCTACCACATGGACCCTAACCGATGGCTCGGCTCGCAGGCTACAGCGATTTTGGGGCCTAG